>DATBEI010000250.1:0-2915 GCA_036269595.1 Candidatus Sulfotelmatobacter sp. | reverse complement strand
GGCGGCGCCGAGATGGTGAAGATCGAGGGCGGCGAGAAACGCGCCGACCTCATCCGCCAAATCATTGACGCCGAGATTCCCGTTGCCGGACACATTGGCCTGACGCCTCAGTCGGTGAATGTGATGGGCGGCTACAAAGTGCAAGGCAAGAGCCTCAGCGGAATTGAGCAACTCATGCGCGATGCGGTGGCGCTTGATCGCGCCGGAGTGGCTTGTCTGTTTCTGGAAGGCATTCCTCGCGAAGTGGCGGCGATGATTACCGCTGAGATTGGCGCGCCCACGATAGGGATTGGCGCCGGGCCCGAGTGCGACGGACAGGTGCTGGTGTTTCACGACATTTTGAATCTGACGTTTGGGCCTCCGGCAAAATTCGTGCGGCGCTATGGCGATGCGGCGGCGCTCATTACGCACGCCGTGCGGGCCTTTCGGGCGGATGTGCGGTCGCATCAGTATCCGTCGGATGCTGAGTCCTATCATTTGCCAAAGGAGACCGGCGCTGACCTGGATGCGGTTCTGGAGCGGAAACGCGCGATGCGCGGTCGGTGAAAACCCTGCAACCTGGTCGGCGCCGAAGGGAACTGCGATAACGGATTTCGCGTACCTTCAAGTGGCGGTGGAGTTTTCGCGCGATTTTTGGTGTCATCGCGACCGCGCTGCAGCCCCGTTTCGGTAGTGCTACGCTATAGGAAAGGAGATCGGTTATGACTCTCTCGGCCCTGATTTTTATGCCGTTTTTCGGTTTCGGCTTCGTCATGTATTTCCTCCCGTCGATCATCGCTCTGGCGCGGAGCAAACGGGACCTCCTTGCGATCTTCCTGCTCAATCTGTTTTTGGGATGGAGTGTGATTGGATGGATCATCGCTCTGGTCTGGGCGGCCAAGAACGACGTTCCCGTGGCGGCGAGGTAACTTCGGACTGTGATCGGCAAGCTTTTTCGGATTCAGTTATTGTCAGTTCTGCCCTTGGGGCTCTCTCTAGTTGCCTGCACGCAGCAGAATGCCGCGCAATCGCCTGCCCCTGAAGTGGTGTTGCAGGCTATCCGCGCGGCCAATTCCGAGCGGGTTGATCGCATCCACGACATGAGGACCTGGCGCAATCCCTATCTCATCATTCAACCCGGAGGCGTGGCTTTGTTGGACGCGGCGGACAATGCGGAAATTAGATTGAAGCCTGCTGAGTTACTTTCTGCTCTAGCGGCTTTACCTGCCTCCAACTGGCCCTACGGGCGCGTTGTGGCAGCCACAGAAAATAGCGCGAAGGCATCCGAACCGGATGGCATTGCCATTCGTCGCAATAAAGGGATCGTCGGCGGGATACTTGAAAGCGCGCATATCGCAATTAAGTGGGTGCCTACGACCTAGTCCATCGCGTGATCCACCCTTGAAACTCTGCTCCAGTATTCACGAAATGCGCAACGCTGCACGCGACCTTCGCCGCGCAGGCAAGCGGCTCGGCTTTGTTCCGACCATGGGCGCACTGCATGACGGCCACTTATCGCTGGTGCGGGCGGCGTGTGCCTCGTGTGACAGCGTAGCGGCGTCCATCTTTGTCAACCCAACGCAGTTTGGGCCGAATGAGGATCTGGCGAAATATCCTCGAAGTTTCGAGCGCGACCGTGAGCTTCTGGAGCGTGAAGGCGTAGAACTGCTCTTCGCCCCGTCGGTGGATGAGATGTATCCCGCGGGCGCCGCGACATGGGTTACGGTCGAAGGGCTCAGCGATAAGCTAGATGGGGGTTCGCGTCCCGGACATTTTCGCGGGGTGGCAACTGTGGTCGCGAAGTTGTTTCACGTTGTGGAACCGGGCGCGGCGTTTTTCGGACAGAAGGATGCGGCGCAAGTGGCCGTCATTCGTCGCATGGTGCGTGATCTGAACCTGCCGGTGGAGATTGTGGTGTGCCCGATTGTGCGCGAGCCCGATGGGCTTGCGATGAGTTCGCGCAACGGTTACTTGAATCCGGTGCAGCGAAAGCAGGCTCTGGCACTGCACCGATCGCTGGTTCGAGTTCAAGCGTTGGTGGATGCAGGAGAACGGACTGCGGCCAAGTTGATCGCCGCGGGACGCGAGGAACTGGTCCGGGAACATTCCGTTCGCCTGGATTACTTCGAAATCGTAAATCCGGAGACCCTGGATCCCCTTCCGGATATCTATCAAGGTGCGTTAGTTGCCGTGGCCGCTTTTGTGGGAAGCACTCGCCTCATCGACAACATTTTGCTGTGAAAATCGCCCTTCTGACTCAAAAACTTCCGCAGCGCTCTCGGCCTACTCTGTGGTGAAACTCAAAGGGCAGAGCTTGAACCGCTGAGATCGCGAAGAAAAGCCGCAGAGGACGCGAAGCAAGACCCTTGTAAATCCGGCTACAGCGTTGGTATTGCCCCGGTCGTCGCGGCTTGGGATTCCATGCGTTCGCGGACCAGGCTTTCGACTTGCGACCACAGTCGCGGATCGCAATTGCTCTGCAGGTGGCTTGGAGAAAACATGTGCTGGAACCATGAGCCTCCCTGACACCGCACGGGATTCTTTTGATAATCGAAACGGTAGTTTCCAAGAATCTGCGTCTTTGAATCGTCGGCAGCTACTATCTGTGCGCGACCGTGGATTAGGCCGTGAGGCTGGTAAAAGTTGACTGCCTCAGCAACGTTATCAGGAATGATCCTGTCCCTTTGCCACGGTTTCTCAACGCTATCGACCTGCACAGTCAGCAGCACTGGGATGCCCGCGCGATCCAGGTCACGAGAGAGCATCACTACGGCGGAAGCTCCCCAGCTGTGTCCGAAGAGAATGATGTGCGCCTGCGACTTTTCCCGGCTGCTGAGGATGCCATCGTGATTGCTGTCGAGCAGCCGAAGAATACTTTTGTATGCGGCTTTTCGGTGGCGGTTTTCAAAGACCTGGATCGTGTCGCCCGCTGGTAG
>DATBEI010000249.1:0-18984 GCA_036269595.1 Candidatus Sulfotelmatobacter sp. | reverse complement strand
CCCGCACCGGAGATTTCCCTGGAACGCGCCATGCAGTTCATCAAGGGAGGATTTTCCTATCGCCTGAAATCACGTCCGCCCGTGTGGCAGGCGAGTTTCACGAATCATCGTGTGCGCGACTTCGAAGATTACGTGCATCATCGTGAGTACATCCAAATGAATCCTGTGCGAGCGAGGTTGGCGGCGAGGGCGGAGGCGTATCCGTATTCATCCGCGGCGGGAGTGCTGCGGCTTGATCCCGTGCCACCGGAGCTAAAGCCCTGTTCTTTGGAGCGCACGCCTATCGCGGCCCTCTAAGGGCCGCTCTTCCACGTCACTGCTTGCGGCTGTTTCGTCTAGAAATTTCCCACAGAATTTCGAATTTTCCTCAGGGCGCGTATGTGACGGACGACCTTTACTGAGAATTCTAGAACTGGGATAGTGGGGCTGGGAGCGGGGAAATCAGGTTCCTCGCTTTGACCGACCACAGCGAACGGGCGAATGGGAATAGGAGCAAAACGAGTCGTGAAAATGAAGATCAGGAGATCCGGTTACATAACTCCTTATTCTGCAAGATTTTACCCGCAACTCCTTATGGCTCAAGATTTTGGGCAGAATGCCGCCATATCAAACCCGCAAGTTGAAGAAAGTAAAGCTTTTAGCGGGGAGGCGTAAAAAAAAATGAGAGGCCCGACAAGGGGAATCCGGTTTATTTTTTCTTTCCACGTTTCTTTGGGGCTGGCCTTCTGCTGGCATCTTTCTTCTGGCCAAAGACGCGGGCAAAAATCTTGTCCACGTTTTGCAGCTGGCGTGGCAGGTCGAAGGCGTGTTCGATCTGCTGGCGCGGGACGCGGCTGGTGATCTCCTTGTCGGCCAGCACCAGTTGATGGAAGTCGACGCCCTCTTTCCAGGCGCGCATGGCATGGGATTGGACTAGGCGGTAGGCGTCCTCGCGCGAGACGCCATGCTCAACCAGGTCGAGCAGCAACTGTCCGCTGAAGATGAGGCCGCGCGTGCTTTCCAGGTTGGCGCGCATGCGTTCGGGATAGACGAACATGGTGTCGACGAGGTTGGCGGTCTTGCTGAGCAGGTAGTCGGCAAGCGTGGTCGAGTCAGGCAGGATGACGCGCTCGGCTGAGGAGTGCGAGATGTCGCGCTCGTGCCACAGGGCAACATTTTCTAGGCCAGCTTGAGCATTGCTGCGCACCACGCGCGCCAGGCCGCTGATCTGCTCGGCGGTCACCGGGTTCCGCTTGTGCGGCATGGCGGACGATCCCTTTTGCTTCTCGCTGAAATATTCTTCCGCCTCGCGCACTTCGGTGCGCTGCAGGTGGCGAATCTCAGTGGCGATCTTGTCTAGCGTCGACGCGATCACCGCGAGCGTGCCCAGGTAGTGCGCGTGGCGATCGCGCTGGATGACCTGCGAGGAAACCGCCGCGGCTTTCAGTCCCAGGCGTGCGCAGATTTTTTCTTCGAGCTCAGGCGTGAGGTGGGCAAAGATGCCAACCGCGCCGGAGAACTTGCCCACACGCATGTCCTCGGCGGCAGCCATGAAGCGCGCGATGTTGCGCTGCGTTTCGGAATACCAGTTGGCGATTTTGAAGCCGAAGGTGATGGGCTCGGCGTGGATGCCGTGCGTGCGGCCGACCATGGGCGTGTCTTTGAACTCCCAGGCGCGGCGCTCGAGGACTTCGGCGAGGCGTTCCAGATCCTGCGCGATGACTTGGGAAGCCTGGCGAATGAGCAGGGCCTGAGCGGTATCGACGACATCGTTGGAGGTGAGGCCGTAGTGGAACCAGCGGGCGTGCGGGCCGACGATCTCGGCGACGGCGGTGGTGAAGGCGATGACGTCGTGGCGCACTTCGGCTTCGATCTCGTGAATGCGCTCGACGCGAAAGTCGGCGCGTTCGCGGATGGCGTGGGCGGCATCCTTGGGAACGAGGCCGGCCTCGGCGAGAGTCTCGGTGGCGGCGACTTCGACCGCCAGCCAGGTGCGAAAGCGGTTTTCGTCGCTCCAGATGCGGGCCATCGCGGGGCGTGTGTAGCGCGGGATCACAAGTCTCCTGTGGGTCGCGGTGGAATTGTGGACTAAGGATTTTAAATGGGCGCGAGGCAAAGAGGCTAGGGCGAGGGCATTCCGTCAAGCGCGGGAGTCAAAATTCGACTTCGCTCAGGGCAGGCTCTGTCGCTGGAAGACGCGGCAAGGGTCGAGCACCCTTTCGATACACAACGTCCGTCCACTTCGGCCGGGATGGCATTGTCTATATATATCGTGTAACGATATAATGTGTTGAACTATCGGGGCACGATACAATCTTCGGCATGAGGAAGCTGGCGTTGTCGGATTACCGGGCTTTGGCCGAGTTTCGGCATCAGATTCGGAAGTTCTTGCGGTTCAGCGAGCAGGCGGTGCGGGCGGCGGGAGTGGAAGCGGGACAATACCAGTTGATGCTTGCGATCAAAGGGATTCCGAAGGGGGTGCGGCCGCGGATTCGGGAACTGGCCAACCGGATGCAGATACAGCACAACAGCGCGGTGGAACTGGTGAACCGATTGGAAGCCGGCGGGTTCGTACATCGCGAGCGGGCGCAGGACGATCGACGGGAAGTTTTGTTGGGCTTGACCCCGAAGGGCGAGCGCGTATTGGCGGAGTTGGCGCTGCATCATCATGAGCAGTTGCGCAGCGCGGCGCCGGATCTGGTGGCGGCGTTGCGGAGGGTGATGCCCTCGCGGGGGAAGCAGTAGGTTCTTTCGCCCCTTCGGGGCTTGTGAATTTGACCGGCCCACCCACAGTTGCGCTGTGGGCTGCATTCTTTCGCCGCTTCGTGGCTGCGGCGTGATGGATTCACCCCGCTTCGCGGCTCGGACGTGGTGGATGCATGGCTGCGCGGCGAGGCACGATGGATGCATGACATAGTGCCTGCGCGTGGTCGATGCATGAGGGCGGCTGAGAGTGTGGGTTGCCATCAGGCGTAGGAGCTGCGCGGTGATGGTTTCTGAAGAAAAGGGCTGAAGGCGATGACGACCGAATTATGAGTTCAACCAACAAGGCGGAACAAGGTTATCCGAACAGAGTTGGCTTCGCGGCTTCCGTCGCATCGCTAGGACAGGCGACACCGGCGCAGTTTCGGATTGTACTGGTTTCGTTTCTGGCGGCAGGAATTGGATTGGTCTCCGGGCTAGTGGCTTACGCGTTGTACAAACTGATCGGGCTGTTTACGAATCTGTTTTTCTTCCACCGGTGGTCGACGACCTTTCAGAGCGTGGGAGGGCATCACCTGGGAGCGTGGGTGATTCTGGTTCCGGTGATTGGCGGGCTGGTTGTGGGAGTGATGGCGAAGTTCGGGTCGTCAAAGATCAAGGGACACGGGATTCCGGAGGCCATGGAGGCGGTGCTGACCAACCGCAGCCGGATCGAGCCGAAGGTGGCAATCCTGAAACCGATTTCGGCGGCAATCGCGATTGGAACGGGCGGACCGTTTGGCGCGGAAGGACCGATCATCCAAACGGGTGGCGCGATCGGGTCGCTGGTGGGGCAGGTGCTGCATACGACGGCAGTCGAGCGAAAGGTGCTGCTGGCGTGCGGCGCCGCGGCGGGAATGTCGGCGACGTTTAATACCCCGATCGCGGGAGTGATCGTCGCAATCGAGTTGCTGCTGTTTGAATTCAAGTCGCGATCCTTTATTCCGCTGGTCATTGCGAGCACGCTGGCGACGGCAGTGCACATGCAACTGTTGGGACGGGGGCCGATGTTTCAGGTGGGGACGGTAGACTTCGGAGTTCCGCACGCACTGCCTTTTTACCTGTTGCTGGGACCTATTTGCGGACTGGCCGCAGTGACGTTGAGCAAGGCGCTGTATTGGGTCGAGGACCTGTTCGAAAAGCTGCCGGTGGATGAGTTGTGGTGGCCGGCGATTGGAGCGCTGGCGTTGGGCGTAGTCGGATATTTTGTGCCGCGAGTGTTTGGCGTGGGTTACGACACCATCGGGGACATCCTGAATGGACTGCTGGTGTGGAAGATTTTGCTGATGGTGATGGTGGCGAAGTTTGCGGTGCTGGTTATTTCACTGGGGTCGGGAACCTCCGGCGGATTGCTGGCCCCAACGTTCATGTGGAGTGCAGCCATGGGCGGACTGTTTGCGATGGCGGGGAATTATCTATTTCCGAGCGCGCATCTTTCGCCGGGAGCGTTTGCTCTGGTGGCGATGGGTGCGGTGTTTGGAGCGGCGTCGCGGGCAACGTTTTCGTTCATCATTTTTGCGTTTGAGATTACGCGCGATTACAACTCGGTGCTGCCGCTGATGCTGGTGGCGGTGATTGCGGACGGAGTTGCGATGCTGCTCATGCCTCGAAGTTCGATCATGACGGAGAAGCTGGCGCGGCGGGGGCTAAGAGTGCATCAGGATTACGAGGCCGATGCGCTGACGCAGGCGACAGTGGGTGAGACGATGGAGAAGGAATCGCCGGTAATTGCGGCGGGCACAAAGGTGGGAGAGCTGGCGGAGCGGATAGCGCGGCATGATCCGGCGGTGGCACGGCACGAGGCGCTGCTGATTCTGGACGATGCGGGGAAGCTGGCGGGTATCGTGACGCGCGGCGATATTCTGCGCGCGCTGACGAAAGATCCTTCGGGCGAGGCGACGGTGCAGGAGGCAGGCAGCACGAAACTGGTAGTGACGTATGCAGACGAACTGGTCTCGGAGGCAGCCGCGAAATTTGTGCGTTACGACGTGGGACGGTTGCCCGTGGTGGAGCGGAGCGACGAGCGCAATGTGATCGGATACTTGGGACGGGCCTCGATTCTGGCAGCGCGATCGCTGCGATTCCGTGATGAACATGTGCGGGAACCGGGGTGGTTGCTGGGGACTCGTGCGAAGATGAAGGTTTGAATGGCTGATGGGCCATTGTTCGCTGGCCGTATGACGGTGGTCGTTTGCCATTGGTCGTTTTTCGAACGGCATTGGTTTTAGGCGGTGAGTACTTTCTTTTCTGCTCTTAGTGGTTGCAATTTGCTTCTGAATTTCCGCATTATCGATCAATGGTCGAACTGCACGAGGACATGCCGATAACCGACCGAAGACTAGGCCTTCGGCTTTCCATCAAGCAGCAACCGGTGATGCTTGCGTTGGTGGCGGCTTTGGGCGTGTTGTTTTTTTTAGCGGTGGCGGGATTGTCGAGAGCCTATCATGCGCAGCGGGAAGCGCTGGGGGAACGGTGGTTCAGCCGCGGCGTGGCCGACCTGAACGGCAAGCGTTATGACAGCGCTATGACCGAATTCCGGTCGGCATTACTTTATTCGCCAGACAATTTCGATTACCAGTTGAACCTGGCTGAAGCTTTGATTGGATTGAAGCGGACGGGCGAGGCCTATTCCTATCTTGTAAATTTGTGGGAGGAACAGCCGGAAAATGGAGTGGTGAATCTGGAACTGGCGCGGATTGCGGCGCAACGCAAGCAAACGGAACAGGCGCAGCGCTACTATCACAACGCGATCTATGCGGTCTGGCCGGGCAATCAGGAAGAAAAACGGCGGGAGACGCGGCTGGAGCTGATCGAATATCTGTTGAGCATCAATCTCAGGGCACAGGCGCAGGCGGAGTTGATTGCGCTGCAGGAAAATCTAGGAGACGATCCGGCGCAGCAGAGACGCGTGGGCGAGTTGTTCCTGCAAGCGCAGGACTACGAACATGCACTGGCCGCGTACCGCTTGAGTTTGAAGATAGAACGGCACAATGAAGCTGCACTGGCTGGCGCGGGAAGAGCGGCATTGGAGTTGGGGCAGTATTCGCTGGCGGAGCGATATTTGCAGGCGGCGGTGGCGGAGAATCCGAACGACGCGCAGAGCGCCGAGCGTCTGAAGACAACGCAACTGGTACTGCGAATGGATCCATTTCGGCATGGGATTTCGGTGGCGGAGCGCGATCGGGCCGTGATGGAAGCGTTTGCAATTGCGGGGCAGCGGCTGAGTTCGTGCGCTACACCGAAGGGCCCGAACGTGCCGGCGACGGGACAACCGAACCTGGCGGACAGTTGGGCAAAGATGAAGCCGACAGTATCGCGGCAAGAACTGCGGCGAAATCCGGACCTGGCGGAACGGGCGATGGACCTGGTATTTGAGGTGGAGCGGCAGACGAGTGCGAACTGTGGAACTCCCAGCGAGGCGGACCAGGCGCTGCTGCTGATCTCACAGTCGCACGAGGGGAATTGAGAGTGGCACCAGAGGTGAACCCGCAAGCTGGTTTAGCAGAATCGTTAAATCTGCCGGCGGCAGAGGCACGGCCGGGGAATGGGCGATCGCCGAAGGCGCTATTGAAGTCGGTTTTCCGGGAAGACCGTTTCTTCTTGATTTTATCGGTGTTCATCGGGGTCTTCTCGGGGCTCGCGGTGGTGTGTTTCCGCTTTGCGATTGGCTGGGGCCGGCTTTACCTGTTGGGAACGGGAGCCGTGTTGTCGCCAACGCGGCTGCTGCTGGCGCCGACGCTGACGGGACTGGTGATCGCGGTACTGGTGATTCACGTGTTTCCCCTGGCGCGCGGAAGCGGAGTGAATCAGACGAAAGCGGCGCTGTACATCTATAACGGTTACATTCCGTTTCGCACGGCAATCGGAAAATTTATAACTGCGGCACTGGCGATTGGGTCGGGGCAATCGCTGGGGCCGGAAGATCCGTCGCTGCAGATTGGGGCGAGCATTGCGTCGATGATGGGGCGGCGGATGCGGCTGTCGCGGGACCGCATGCGGCTGATCGCACCGGTGGGCGCGGCAGCGGGACTGGCAGCGGCATTCAATGCGCCGATTTCGGCGGTTCTATTCGTGATCGAGGAAGTGATTGGGCGATGGAGCGCGGGAATTTTAGGGTCGGTAGTGCTATCGGCGGTGTCGAGCGTGGTGGTGATGCGGTTGTTCCTGGGATCGGAATCGCTGTTCCGGATTCCGGCGGTGCAACTGGAGCGGCCGTCGGAGTTGATCGCGTATGCGATCCTGGGAATCGTGGGCGGAGTGGCGTCGGTAGTGTTCTCCCTGGGAATTACGACGTTTCGGCCGAAGTTCAAGGCGTTGCCGCGATGGACGCAATATTTTCAGCCGGCGCTGGCGGGATTGCTGATCGGCATCATTGCGTGGCTGGGCGCGCCGCAGGTGATGGGCGCAGGCTATGAGGCGATGGATGAGGCCATGCACGGGCGGTTCACGTGGCAATTTCTGGCGATACTGGCGGCTTTAAAAATTGTGGCCACGCTGTTTTCGTTTGTGAGCGGAACGCCGGGGGGAATGTTCGCGCCGACATTGTTTATTGGGGCGATGCTGGGAGCGGCGGTGGGCGGAGCGGAGCACGTGGTGCTGCCGCATTTGACTGGGTCGCCGGGAACCTACGCGCTGGTGGGAATGGGAGTTCTGTTTGCGGGATTTCTGCGGGCGCCGATGACGTCGGTGTTTATGGTGCTGGAAGTGAGTGGAAATTATTCAATTATTCTGCCCGTGATTGTGGCGAATACGATCGCGTATGTGATTTCGCGGGGGCTGCAACCGATTGCGATTTTCGACGTGCTGACGCGGCAGGATGGGCTGGAATTGCCGTCGATGGAGGAGCAGCGCGAAGAGGGTGTGCTGCATGTGGAAGACGCGATGCGGACGGCGGATGGTCTGGTGCTGGACGCGCAGGAAACGGTGGAGCAGAATCTGGTAAAAGTGGAACCCGCGAAGGAAGAAGAGTTTCTGGTGCGTCTGCCCAGCGGATGGAGCAGTGTTTCAAAACAACAGGTGCGGGCGCTGGTGGATGCGGGGAAGGGCGGAGCAAGTTTGGGCTCCCAGTTGGCGATCCGGGAGATTCCTTTCCTGCATCCCGATCTCGCGTTGGAGACGGCGTTGCGATATGTGGACCGGTGGCCGCTGGTGCCAGTGGTGAGCCGCGCGGATGTGCGCCATCTGGAGGGAGTAATTTCGCAGAGGGATGTGCTGGAGAGGTATCGGGAGTTTGGAGAGAGCTAGGACCACCGCAACACAAGACTTCACAGCCGCGGCTTGTCGCAAGTTCAAAATCTTCACGTCAATCTTCAGATCAGAATCTTCACGTCAAAATCCCCACCCTCTCGCAAAAGGCGCGAGAAGGGTGGGGCACCCTGAAATGTGGGGCACTCGAGGGTTATTACTCTCGTGTTGGTTTATTTCTTGAAAAGTGCGAGGGGGGTTCGGTAAGCTTTCGAATTCCCCCATCAAAGGTCCGGGTAGTGTTCTATCCAATGAGGAACGACAGAAATTGTGGGAGCGTGATTCTTCGCTAGGAATACACACAACTCTGTCAGTTTTTGGGAATGAGGGAGACGGTCATGCGGAATCAGGTAATACGGTTGGTGGTTCTGGGTGTAATGGCCTTGGGGCTGAGCGTGCCGGGCTGGTCGCAGGGCGGAGCCACGGGAGCGATCACGGGAACAGTGCAGGATCCCAGCGGAGCCTATATTGCCAATGCCGAGGTGCGGATCACGAACCAGGACACGAGCGTGATGGAGCGCTCGGTGAGGACTGGTGCGGACGGCAGCTTTACGGCGCCCCTGCTGCCGGTGGGGACCTATAGCCTGAGCGTGCAGGCGGCGGGATTTTCGGAGGGACAATTTCCCAACATCGTGGTGCGCGTGACCGAGACCACGCGCATGATCGCGAAGCTGACGACGCAGGCGGTGCAGCAGAAGATTGAAGTGCAGGCGCAAGTGCAGGCGGTGGATACAACCGACGCCACCACGGGACAGGCGATTGAGAGCGACACGATCCGGGCGCTGCCGCTGGCCACGCAGAACTTTCAGCAGTTGCTAACGCTGTCGACGGGGGCGCAAAGCGAGTTGAATAAAGCTGCCAGCCTGGGACGAGGCGACGTACGCATTGAAGTGAACGGGCAGCGCGAAGACAACAATAATTATCTGATCGAAGGCATCAGCGTTACCGACTACAACGTTGCGGAGTTGACCAACACGCCGCTGCCGAATCCGGACGTGGTGGCGGAATTCAAGGTGCAGACTTCGCTTTACGACGCCAGCCAGGGGCGCAATGGCGGCGGGAACATCAACGCGATTCTGAAGTCGGGGACAAATACGCTGCATGGGGATGCGTACGAGTTTTTCCGCAATACGGTGCTGGATGCGAATGAATACTTTCTGAAGGGGAGCGGATCGCCGCGGCCGGTTATTCAACAAAATATTTTCGGCGGGAGTCTGGGCGGGCCGGTTGGCCCCGGAGCCAAGCTGGGATTCTTTTTTGTGAACTATCAGGGGACGCGGCAGCGCAGCGGAGATTCTCCGGGGACGCTGATCAGCACGTTTATTCCGTATGTGCCGGCGGCGGACCGGGGAACGGGTGCGGCGGCGCAGACCAACCTTAGGAATGATTTCGGAGTGGCGAGCGTGGATCCGGTGGCCGTGAACCTGCTGGCATTCAAGAGCGACCAGTTTGGAGCGCCGGCGAATGGATATTTATTCCCCCTGCCGAATAATGTGCCTGCGGGAACCCTGGCGGGAAGACTGGTGCCGTTTACCGTGAGCAAGCCGGGCAAGTTCGTGGATGACCAATTGACTGCGAACTGGGACCACGATTTCCGCGAGTCGCGGGATTCGGTGGCGGCGCGGTTTTTCTTTTCTAACTCGGAGCAGGACATCCCGTTCGGAGCTGGAGGGTTGCAGGCGTCGCTGGGCGGAGCAGCCAGCCAGACGGATTTGAACTTCCCTTATCAGTTGCCGATTCACGACCGGCTCTTCATCGTTTCTGAGACCCACGTGTTTTCTCCGCGGCTGGTAAACGACCTGCGGTTTGGGCTGGTGCACATCAACAATAGCGCGATTAACGTGAACCCGGTCACGGTTGCGGACGCGGGAATCGATCGGCCGACCAGTAATTTGACGAGCAGCATTTACAAGTTCACGTTCCTGACCTCAGGATTTCAGTTTGGGCCGACTCCGCAGGCGAACCAGTATCAGAAGCAGAACAATTACAACCTCGTGGAAAACCTGAGCTGGGTGCGCGGCGCGCATACGCTGACGTTTGGCGGGCAGTACACGAAAGTCAACCTGAATAAGCAATTTCCGCAGGTATTCAACGGTCAGCTGTTCCTTACGAATACGACCGGTGCGACCGACTTCGGAAATTTTGTGGGAGGCACGCCGGAGTTCAGCTTCGGCGGGGGCGGCGTTTATAACCACCAATACCGGCAAAGCAATTCGGCGATCTTCGCCCAGGATGACTGGAAGGCGACCTCGAACCTGACGCTGAACATGGGGCTGCGCACGGAGTTTCTGGGGGCGTGGACGGATGGAGATTGCCACATCGGCAACATTGAATCGGACCTGACCAAGTCAGGTACGTATCCGTTTATCTATCCGAAGTGCGTCGACAAGCTTGGGGTATCGGGATTGACGGGGACGGCGGCGGGATCGACGTTCAAGAACAGCGTTTCGACGGGATGGGGACCGAGGTTCGGATTCGCATGGGACGTGCTGGGGCGGCACACGACGACCATCCGCGGCGGCTACGGCATTTACTACGTGCGCGAGGATGTGGGCGCGGTGGACCAGTTGAGCTTCCAGTCGCCATTTATTCCAATTGTGTTCTTTGGACAGACGCCGGGATTCACGATGTCGGACTTCTTTACGGGGACGCCGGCGACGAATCCGAATGCGGTTCCGGTGGCAGGATCGCTGTCGGGGGCGTGGCTGCCGTGCCTGGCACAACTGACCAGCTTTCCGGACACGAATGGGGCGGCTACTTACGGCGGATGCACTGGGCCGGGAGTAAACACGACGCAGAATCTATTTGTGCTGGAGGTGCCCCGGCGCTTTGTGGTGCCGAACACGCAGCAATGGAACCTGACCGTGCAGCGCGAACTCGGACGTCACTGGGTATGGGAAGTGGGATACATAGGAACGCGCGGAATCCATTTAAGGGAGACGCGGGACGCGATCCAGTCGGTGAATGCCAGCCCGGCGAACCCGTTCGTAGTCACCGACGCGAGCGGCAACAGTTACTCGATCACGACCAACACGTTTGCCAACTCAATCGCGCGAACGCCGACGCCGGGGTTGAACGGATACAGCGGGTACCAGATTTTTGCCAACGACGCGTATTCGATTTATCACGCGCTGCAGACGACGGTGTCGCGGCGATGGGGACAGGGATATTTCCAGGCGGCATATACTTTCTCAAAAAACATTGACGCTACTTCCACCGGCAACACGGCGTTTAACACGGCTTACAACGACCAGAGCAACATTAATGCTTCGCGAGGAATTTCGGACTTCAATCGTCCGCAGCGGTTGGCGGTGAGCTACGTGTATGATCTGCCGATTTTCGCGCACTCCAGCGGCATCAGAAAGACCGCGCTTGGGGGCTGGCAGGTGAGCGGCGTGTCCATCTTCCAATCGGGACTGCCTTTCTCGATCTACGACTCAAGCGCCGGAACGGGATTCCTGGGACAAGGCAGCACGCCGTTGCTGGGCGCGAGCCTGGCTCCGGGAGCAACGATTGCCAGTGGACTGACGAGCGGCGACGTTCATTCGCGGGTGGCCAATGGCTATTTGAATCCGGCGACATTCACACCCGCGCCGCAGCTCTACCCAACACAATGCCTCTCCGATTCAAATTTCTGCACGACGGGGTTTGGCGATCTGGGCCGCAATCTTTATCACGGGCCATTCCAGCAAAACTGGGATGTTTCGTTCCTGAAACATTTCAAGATTGGGGAGCGGCAGGAGGTGCGTTTTGCGGCGGATTTCTTCAATTTGTGGAACCATACCAATTTTGGAGATCCGTCGGTGACCGATATTGAGGCGTATCTGGCAAGCCCGACGAACAGCCCGTTTGGAAAGATTCTGCAGAGCACGGGGAATCCGAGGCTGATTCAGTTTTCGTTGCGCTGGGGGTTTTAGGGAATCGTTGATTTCTGATTGTTGATTTTTGATTTTTGATTTAGGACGATCGCAATTCGCCGGGGAGCATGGCTTCCCGGCTTTTTTATTTGGAGGCGCCGCAAATCTTTACACGTGAATCCAGTTGAAGAGGATCAGGGCCAGGGAGCCGGCGCCGACGATGATCCAGAGGGCAAGGCCTTGCAGGAGTGGGCGGGAGCCGACGCTGCGAAGCGTTTTCTTATTAAGACCTGTGCCGATGAGGAAGAGGGTTACGGTGAGGCCGATTTTGCCCACGTGGTTGAGGACGCCGAAGGTCGAATTGAATGTCGGTAGAACCGTGTTGAGCAGCGCGGCCAGGCAGAAGAAGAGGATGAACCATGGCCACTGGATGCGGGCCTTGCTCTTCAAGGCGACTGCGGTGACGAGCGAGAGCGGAACGATCCAGAGGGCGCGCGCGAGTTTGATGGTGGTGCCGACGGCGAGGGCGGTGGGGCCGTATTTGGCGGTGGCGCCGACGACGGAGCTGGTGTCGTGAATAGCGAGAGCTGACCAGAGCCCGAATTGCGATTGCGTCATGTGCAAGGCGTATCCGATGAGCGGGAAAAGAAAGAGGGCGACGGAATTAAGGATGAAAACGGCGCCGAGGGAGACAGCCATCTCTTCTTCACTGGCATCGGCGATGGGGCCGACGGCGGCGATGGCGCTGCCTCCGCAGATGGCGGTGCCGGCGCTGATAAGGAACGCGGATTTTTTTCCAACCTGCAGTAGATAGCCGAAACTCAGGCCGAGCGCCATAGCGATGGTGATGCTGGCGGCGGTGTAGACGAATCCGGAGCGTCCGGCTTGAAGAACCTGGTGGAGGTTCATGCCGAAGCCGAGAGCGACGACGGAAGCTTGCAACAGAAATTTCGCCAGCCGCTTGCTGTGGGAGGGAAAGGGGTGAGCGCAAGTGAATCCAAAGATGAGGCCTGCTAGCAGCGCCAAAGGCGGGGAAAGCAGGCCGGTCGCAGCTACGAGCACGGCCAGGAGAAATAAAACTTTGCTCACTTCACGAGTGTGCCTTGCGGGCGGCGCGGCGTCCAAGCAGGAGTTTTGATGGGCGATTAGCGAATCTTATCGGCAGGAGATTTCGTGGGTCGCGATTTTCGCGGAGTGTTGAGCAGAAGGCGGGCGCGTCCGAGTGCGAAGGTGCGGAAGGCAGCGGCGGGACCTTGAGGCTCGGGGCCGGTGCGAGAGATGAGCGAAAACTGGCGGGCCATGGCGAGGCCGGCCACCTTGGCAACTTTCAGGGCGCCGAGTTCGAGTTCCTTGGAGATGGCCCAGCGGGAAACGAAGCCGACGCCGAGTCCGGCCTCCACCGCGGACTTAATGGCTTCGGTGGAATCGAGGTTCATCACCTTCTTGAAAGACTTGAGTTTCAGGCGATTTTTTTCCAGGGCGATCTCGACGACGCGGCGAGAACCGGAGCCTTGTTCGCGCATCAGCAGACTGGAAGCGAGAAGTTCAGCGCGAGACACGGAATCGGATTCGTACTCTGGGGGAACGATCAGGACCAGTTCGTCCTGCATAAAAAGTTCGGTGTGAATGCCACGATCGCGGGCCGGGCCCTCGATCAGGCCGATCGAAACCTTGTCCTCGAGAAGGAGACGGACAATTTCGCCGGTGTTACCGCTGTGTAATGAGAACTGAACGCGCGGATGCTCGTCGAGGAAAGCTCCGAGCAAGTGCGGGAGAACGTACTGGGCAATGGTGGTGGAGACGCCGAGAGAAAATTCGCCGGAAACTTTGCCGTCTTCGGCGGCAAGGTTCTGTTCGGCCTGGGCGACAAGGGTTGCGATCTTTTTCGCATAGGCGAGCAGGACAGTGCCCTGCGGAGTCAGGGAGACGCGGTTGCCGGCGCGATCGAAGAGGCGGATGCCGAGATCATCTTCGAGGGCTTGGATTTGAAGCGTGACGGCGGGCTGGGTAAGGAAAAGATGTTCGGCGGCTTTGCGGAAGTTCAGATGTTCCGCGACGGTGCGGAAGACTTTCAGGCGGAAGTTCTCGAGATGGGGCACGGACTGATTATCTACGGAAAAGGCAAACGGGGAGATTCGTTTTGAAAACTTATCGACGCGATGATCGCGCGTCGAGCGCTACGACCGGCGAAGATTATGCCCCTAAGGCTTTGGGGGCGGAGTCCTTCCGCCTGAAACACGGCTCCGGTCAGGATGACAACCGAGATTTTTTTTTGATTGTGCTGGAGAGATGACGCAAACCAACCCGGACGAATGCGTCCGGGGCTACGTGGCTATTGCTGCGCGACGTTGGAGTTGGTTTGGTTCTGGGCTTCCTGCACGAGGGGGCGGAGGGAGTCGACGGAGACGCCGATGGTGCCGCCGGTGAATCCGTCCATGTAAGCGGAGTTAACGCCGATGACCTCGCCGCGGGCATTGAAAACTGGGCCGCCGCTGCCGCCGTGGGCGGTGGGGGCATCGTAGATAAGTTTCTCGCCAACCACGTCGCCGAGATGTCCGCAGGTGGTGGAGGGACGAATCAACGACAGCGCCGCGAGTTCGCTGGCAGCGCTGATGTCGTTATGACGATAGGCGAGGCGCTCATAGATTCCGGTCGGCGACTTGGCCACCATGCCTGCAATTCCCATGGGATATCCAATGACGGTGACCAGTTGTCCGGGAGAGCCGGGGGACTTGGCAAGGGGAAGGATGGAAAGGCCGCGGACGGCGTCCACAAATTCGATTCGGAGGATCGCCAGATCGGAACTCTTGGAAACGGATCCCGAGGTCAAGGTGACCGGAGTGGGCGAGCCAGGAAAAAAGATGACCAGATTCTCTAGCATGGCGGTGGCGCCTTGATCGATCAGCTTCTGGGCTTCGGAGTCTCCGTACCAGGGCTCGGCGACGTGGCGGTTGGTGGCGACCAGGCCGGTGCCGACGAGAAATCCGGTGCCCGAAACGCGAGCGCGGACTACCGGACGCTGGTTAGCGAAGCCGACCTGGTAGACGCCGTAGATGTAACCAATCGAGTTGCGATAACGGTTCAGGACGGTTGCGGGCATGGACTGGTCCTGCTGCAGTTGCTCGACCTCAGTCGTCAGTTCGTGAACCTGGTTCTGCAGGTTGACCTCATTGGGTCGCTGGGCGAGTTCGACGGTGGGCGAGTAGTAGTGGACGAGAGCCATGGCTCCCAGAAGGAGCACGCCCCCGAGGACGGCCTGTACCACTTGTTGCCAGCTATCGCAGACTGCGGTAGAAGCTTGCGGTTGCGGGGCCTCGGCAGCCGGGGGTTCGAAGATCTGGGATTCGGGCATTCGCTATGAATTCTCGATTATTCCAAGTCTTTCTTTATCAGCGGTTTAAGCTTTACTTGCACGTTGCAAAGGAACTTGGAGTGCTTATCTTGTACCCTTGCGCTGGGATTGGCTACGGTACTGAAGATGATGGCCGTGCGGTATGCAGCCCTCTGGCGAGGGCTTTCATTACTGAGGACACAGGGTTTTACTTCGTTATGCCCAGGCGCTTGGACATGGCTTCGTAGAGGAAGCCTTGGCCAGAACGGTAGGGCTGGACCCATTCCCCGTCGATGACGAATTGGGGGATGGCGCGCTTGCCGGTGCGACTAACAATTTCTTCGAGGGCGCCGGGAGTGGTTTGAACGTCTATCTCGGTGTAGGGAATGTTGTGCTTGGCGAGGAAGCGCTTGGCCTCGCGGCAATCGGCGCACCAGGCAGAGGAATAGACGGTCAGATCCATGGCGTTATTTTAGAGGATGCGCTGCAAGGAAGCGGTTGCTGTCCGCATAATTCGGTCGGACGTGTTTGATCAGACACGCTCCAGTTTGGGTTGCGTGCGCTCGTTTACGACGTTGCCAGTGTTCAGGGTGGAGGCGGGCTCGAAGAGCAGGATCCAGCATTCTTCGTCGGCGACGGGACGATGTTCGACACCGCGAGGGACGACGATGAACTCGCCTTCTTCGATCCATTCGTGACGCTCGCGAAACTCCATGCGGAAGCGGCCTTTGACTACAAGGAAGAGTTCGTCTTCGTGCTCGTGATGGTGAAAGATGAATTCGCCTTTGAGTTTGTCGAGCTTGACGTGCTGGCCGTTGAGTTCGGCGGCGATGTAGGGCTTCCAGTATTCGGAGATCTTGGAGAATTTTTCGGCGAGGTTGATCTTGTGCATAGGCGTTCTCTTATTCGCGGAGCTTGTTTAGGATGTCGGTTCGGGCGTGAAGGTCGCAAAAAGCGCAAGGCGAGCACCACCAAGGGCACGAAGGTTCACGAAGGAAAACAGGAATCTGTTTTCTTTTTTTCCTAGACCTACCGGCGCCGGCGAGGCCGCTCTCGAACCTTGGTTCAGGCTAGCTCAATCTGGGAGAAAAGTCAGTGAGAACGAGATAGGTGGAGTCTACCTTGTCGACTAGTTTGCCGTTGGCTTCGGATTTGTCCTTGACGCTTTTCCACTCGGGGTCGTCTTGAAAAGACTTCCAGTTGGTGGCTGCGGCTTCGCGGCTGGGATGGTAGAGGATGTAGACGAGCGTGTTGCTCTTTTCGGGCTCGTCGACGGGTGTCCAGTAGGCGACGCTTTTCATTCCATGGCGGTCAAAGATTTTGATGGTGTGGTCGCGGAAGCGGGCCAGCAGGTCGGGCAATTTTCCTGCGGCGGCGTGATAGACGCGGAGTTCGTAGACGCCGGTGGCGGATTGAGGATTGGTAGTGTCATTCTTCGCGGCGGCCCACAGGGCAGTTGGAAAAACGGCGGCGGCGGGGATGGCTTGGAGCAGGGTTCGTCGTTTCACGCGTGGATTTTAGCAGAAGAAAAGCCCCGGAGGAATGCGTCCGGGGCTACGTGTTTGCGGCGCATGCAAGAAGCGGGCGAGAGCGCCCGCTCCACACAGGCAAGACCCAGCAAAACTCAGAAGCCAGGAGTTCCTTGGGGTTCGTGGGCGGCGTGGAGGCTCAAACGAACGCCACGCTTTTCGTTGAGGCGCGTGGTGGTGCTCCAGTCGATGTCGCTGGTGCTGATGACGCCGGTGCCGCCGTCGACCAGGCTATAGCTGATGCGGCTATCCTGGTAGCCGTAGCCGCTAACCGCCAGCACCGTCCCGTTGTTCAAAACGAAGACAGGCATGCCGGGGGCAGAATTGGCCACCGAAGGAATAGCTCGCGTGACCAGGCTGGCGTAGGAAGCCTGCACTTGACCTGTGGTCATCTGCGTCGAGACCGTTCCGTCCACCGAGGTGTTGCGGTACATGACCTGCGGCTTGTTGTCGTAGACAGAGGGCTGGTAGTTCTGGCTCTGGTCGCGATCGCGGCTAAAGAAGTGCCAGTTGGGGCCGAAGGTCTTGGCCACCTGCGGGATTTGAACGTCGTCCATCAGGCGAAGGCTAAGGACGGTTTCGCCCTTGAGTGTGGGGCGCGGACCGCGGGCGGGCAACATGATTACTTTCCAGGGCCACAGCGGAGGAAGCATCCATTCGATGACGTCGCGGCGGGGATGTCCTTTGCCGTCGATCTTGCCCTGTTTGTCGACTCTGTATCCGCGGGTGGAGATGACTTTGGCTTCGAGCGGGAGATCGCCGGTGGGCAGACCGATGCGATCAAACTGAATCTTCAGATAGCCCTTGCCCCAGAAGTGGCCGGGATCCTTGGCGGAGTCGAGGTGACCGACTAAGTAGCTTCCACGGGGAAAAGCCTGCTGGCCGAACTCGGTAACGCCGCGCAGATGGCAGAGCACGGGGTCGCCGACGTCCATGCTAGCGGTCGACATGTTGGGTTCGTTGAGGGTGCACTGCAGAAGAGTGCCGGCGGGCAGGACGATGTCCCGGGCGCTGGCGCTCAAGGAGAAGACTGTTAGACCTAGCACAGACAAAGCTAGGGCGGCGTGCAACAGGCGAGACTTCATAGAATTCACCTCGATCGCTTGCTGATTCGCAGGCCGCGGGACAGCCTACTACGTGTGGGTCGAATCTAATCACACAATTTGGGGCTGGGTCAATAAGGTTTTGGGCTGAAACGGGCTTCTGGGCGGGGAATGGCAGTAGAACACGTAGCCCCGGACGCATTCGTCCGGGAGGGTTTGGGCCTGGGGACGCTCGCTTCCGGGGAAGGTTTTTGCCTGGGCACGCTCGCTTTGCTCGGGGGCGGACGAATGCGTCCGCCCCTACGTGATTCCCGTGGTGGGAATGTGTCTGTGTCGACCCCATCTTTTGCCTGCTTGTTCTTCTCACGGCATGCCAAAATCTGGCTATGCAGTTCTATCGGCGCAACTTGCCGCATTTGCAGCGGGATTTCAAACCGCATTTCATCACGTTCGTCACGAAATTGCGCTGGGTGCTGCCGGATTGGGCTCGCGATATTGCTCTGGCGTCGTGTTGCCATGATCACCGCAATCGGTACGAGTTATACGTCGCAGTGGTGATGCCGGCTCACGTTCATCTGATTCTCACTCCTTTGATCGATGAACGTCGCCAAGAGATATTTTCGCTGATCGAGATCATGCGCGGAATTAAGGGTGCGGCTGGTCGGAGGATCAATCACCAGATGAGACGAGACGGGGCGGTTTGGCAAGAAGAATCGTTTGATCATGTGCTGCGATGCTCGGAGGGCCTGGATGCGAAGGTCGATTACGTGTTGCAGAATCCGGTTCGCAGGGGATTAGTCGCTGACTGGCGGGAGTATCCGTGGACTTGGCAGCGGAGTGGGCCGGCAGAGGCGAAGATGACGACTCGGACGGTTGGGCTGGGGCAAAACACGTAGCCCCGGACGCATTCGTCCGGGGAAGGTTTTGCTTGGGGGCGCTCGCTTTGCTTCGCGGGGCGGACGAATGCGTCCGCCCCTACGTGACTATTTCTCGTACAGCAGGACGCCTTCCGCCTTTTCAGCATCGACTGGGCGGTAGAACAGCTTGTTGTCTTCGAGGAAGACCTCGATGAAGGCCGGGCGGGTGGTGATGGTGCCCTGGATCAGCGCCTCCGACAGCGGGTCTTCGATGTACTTCTGCAGGGCGCGACGGAGCGGGCGCGCGCCATAGTTGCGATCGGTGAGGGTCTGGTTGAGGATCCACTTCTTGGCATCGTCGGCAACCGTGACCGTGATCGATTTCTGAGCCAGGTTCTGGTT
>DATBEI010000237.1:0-19648 GCA_036269595.1 Candidatus Sulfotelmatobacter sp. | reverse complement strand
CCCTGCCCCCTGCCTCCTGACCTCTGACCCCTGACCCCTGCCTCCTGACCCCTGCCCCTAAAACCCGACCATCACCGGCTCCGCCTCCAGCCGCACGCCCCAGATTTCTTCCACGCGCTGCTCAATCTGTTCTTTCAGCGCCAGCACTTCCGCCGCGGTTGCGCCGCCGCGATTCACAATGGCCAGCGCATGTTTGCTCGAGATGCCGACGCGGCCGAAGCCGTATCCGCGCTTGAATCCCGAATGCTCCACTAACCACGCCGCCGAAATCTTCTTGCTCTTCTCCAGCGCCGGATAGCTCGGCAGACTAAATCCCTTCGCGGCCGCCCGCTTGCTCAAGTCTTCATGCTGCTCGGGAGAAATCACTGGGTTCTTGAAAAACGAACCGGCACTCTGGCAATCGGGATCGCCCGGCACGATCAGCATGCCTTTCAGCGCGCGAATGTGCCGCACCGCCTCGCGCATTTCCGCCAGATTCGGCCGCGTTTCGCGGCCTGCGAAGTGTCGCTTTAAATCGGCATACTGGATGCGAGGCGCACCGCCTGGAGTGAGCGCGTAAGTGACGCGCAGAATGACAAACCGTCCGCGCTCGGTCGTATTGAAAATGCTGGAGCGGTATGTGAATCCGCAGGCCTCGTTGCAAAGTTCGCGCACCTGCCCATCTCTCAAGTCGAGGGCCTGCACCGACTTGATCGTCTCGGACACTTCCTGTCCATAGGCGCCCACATTCTGAACAGGTGTTCCGCCCACGCTTCCGGGGATTCCGCTCAGGCACTCCACCCCCGCGCATTGCGCCACGACGGCCTGCGAAACAAACCTATCCCAAGACTCGCCTGCGCCGACATCGAACACGGTCTTGCCATCCTTGTCGGCCGAGGTGCACTCAATCCCTGTGACCGCGATCTTTACAACCACCCCGGGCCAGCCGCTATCGGCCACCAGCAGGTTGCTGCCGCCGCCCAAAATAAAAAGCGGCAAGTTTTTCGCGCGCGCGAACGCCACCGCCTCCTCGACCTCGCCGGCTGACGCCGCTTCCACAAAAAAGCGCGCTGGCCCTCCAACTCGGAAAGTGGTGACCGGCGCGAGCGCAACGTTTTCCTGCAGCAGCATTTCGCCTTCACTATACACACGGCGCGCCGGCAAAGATGTTGCAAGCGACGTCTCTACAATGGCGGCCCTACGTTACAATAGATTTCAATCCCACGAGAGGAATCCATTATGCCGATGTACCCTGAAATTATGGTTGTGCCCATGCGCGAGGATTTGACGCGCCTGGGAATTGAAGAACTACACACTCCCGACGAAGTCGACCAGGCGCTGAAGAACCGCCCCGGTACGACGATGGTGGTGGTGAACTCGATTTGCGGCTGCGCCGCCGGACGCATGCGGCCCGCGGTGCGCATGGCGCTGCAGAATTCCATCCGGCCCGATCAGGCGTACTCCGTCTTCGCTGGGCAGGAAAAAGAAGCCACCGATCGCGCCCGCAGCTACTTCACTGGATACCCACCGTCCTCGCCGTCGATTGCGATTTTGCGCGACGGTCAGCTCGTCTATATGATGCCGCGCCGCGACATCGAATCGCGCGAGGCTCCCGCCATCGCCGCCGATTTGAAAGCCGCATTCGATAAGCTGTGCGGCAAGCCGGCATCAGTATAGCTAACTTTCTTTGTCATTCCGAGAAGCGAAGCGACGAGGAATCTGCTGTCTTCCGGTGCCCGGCACAAAAGCAGATTCCTCGCTGCGCTCGGAATGACAGGGGCTTGGGGCCAGTGGCGAGACCTCTGCCGATTTCTCTCTCGCTCGCGCCTCACCTCTTCGCCGGCTTGCCGGCCATGAACGCCTTCACCACGATCGCGTTCGGCTGCACCCCCACTGGAATCAGCGTCAGCAGCGAGTACTCGCTCGTCTCCAGCGTGCGCCGCGGCTTCCGTTTCTGAATGACGGTCACATCTCCCGATTGCGTGTCGAGCACCAGCAGATAATTTTCATCCGGTGAAAGCGCCAGCCCCTCGGGATGGCTGCCCACAGTCAGCGTGTCGATGCGGCGGCCAAAATCAATGTCATACACCGCGATGCTGTTTGAGCCGAAGTTGCTCACGTAGAGCCGCGAGTTGTCGGCCGTGACCACGCCGCGCGCCGGATGCTGCCCAATCTCCAGGCTGTTGCCCACTTCGTCATGCCCAGTTTCGATAATCGAAATGCTGTCGGAATCGAAGTTGCAAACCATCAACTCGCCGCCGTCGGGCTTCAACGCGAGGCTGACCGGAGTGCGGCCCACGTCGAGCAGCGCCATCAGCCGGTCGCCCTTCTGACCGCCACTTTGCAGCGCAATCGACGCGACCTGCGCCGAGCCTGAGCACGCCACAAATGCTTTGCTTGAATCCGGCAGGATCGCAATCTCTTCCGGCTGCTGGCACACAGGAATCGTCGAGCGCACGCGCAATCCTTTTGCATCGATCAGCGAAACGGTATTGTCGCCGCGGTTGCTGACCACGATCGTCGATCCATCCGGCGAAACCCGCGCTAGTCCCGGCGAAGCGCCCACGCGGATGTTGCCTATCACCAACCGGTGTTCGAGATCGATTACGCTCACGTTCGATGAGCCCGAGTTAGCCACATAAGCCCGCCGGCCGTCCTGCGACACGTCGATGAAGTAAGGCCGCCCGTGCACGCCGATGGTCGCCACCACGGCGTTGCTCTCGGCGTCGATCACGCTGACATTATTTGAGCCGCTGTTGACCACGTAGATCTCATTCTTCTTGCTGTTGGTTGCGATGCCCGTCGGCTCGCTGCCGACCCGAATCGTTTTAGCCAGCGCAAACGTGCGCAGATCGATCACGCTGACCGTGTTGCTCTTCCCATTGGTGACGTAGGCGTATTCGCGGTAGGCCGGCCCGTAGTCAGGCAGCGATTGCTCGCGGAAATACCACCAGCCGATCCCGCCAAGGATGGGAGTTAGAACAGCGATGAGGAGGAGCTTTCTCAAGGTAGCGTCTGCCTGGGATAATAAGTCCGGAGAAGAAGTAAAAGAGTAGCAGAAGTGCACTGCAGGATGCCTTCTTGAACGGGGAGATACTACTTGGGTTCGACCACCTTCAGCCCCCTGACTCGTTCAAAGTGGCGTTTGTTGAAAGTCGCGACAGCATTACCACGTTCCATTGCCGTGGCCGCAACGATCAGGTCGTAGTCACCAATCATTTGGCCTGAGGATTCCAAGGCAGCCCATATTCGCGCGTGTTCGAATGCGGTTGTTCCGGTATACGGAATAATGGGAAATTCTTTCAGAATTGCTCGAATGTACTGTTCACGTCTGGCTCGGTGCTCACCACTCGCCCGTTCGACGCCATGCCACAATTCGGCGACCGTAATCGCTGCAACCTCGAACCCTTCAGTTCCGTGATGCGAGATCCACGTCGCGAGGTCGAAGATTCCTTTCGCCACGGATAATGACATCGGCATCCAGCATTATTGCCATTTGTCGGGCTGGGGCTTCAGCCGTCTGCGAGCCTTTTTCAGGTCACGGTTCCAGACAACTGCCTCGTCGGCCGGCAGTTCGACTCTGCGGAGGACTTTAGCCAAATCGCGCCCCAGACAAACCTTCTCGTCGTCGGGGACGAGGCGGGCAACCGGGGTGCCGTTCTTAAGCAGCACAAACGTCATGTTCTGATAGCGGACGCGGTTCACGCACTCTGCGAAATTGCGCGCAGCTTCTGTAACCGAAATTGACGTCTTCTTCATAAAATCAGATTATCAGATTATGCAGAATATGCAACCGGGCCTACTTACTTACTTCGGCCGGTTCTCTTACTCCAATGGCGGGGACGCTTCTTCCCACCACCGGGGCGATCTGGCGCACCTGCTCCATCAGTTCGTCGAACTGATCGGGGAACAGCGACTGCGGTCCGTCGGAGAGCGCTTCGTCCGGCTTGTGATGAACTTCCACCATCAATCCATCTGCGCCCACCGCGACCGCCGCCCGCGAGAGCGGAGTGACTTTGTTGCGCTTACCCGTGCCGTGGCTCGGGTCCACAAGAATCGGAAGATGGCTGAGCCGCTGCACCGCGGGCACCAGGCTCAGGTCGAGCGTATTGCGCGTGTGGTCGGCAAAAGTGCGCACGCCGCGTTCGCAGAGTGCCACGTTGTAGTTGCCTTCGCTCAAAATGTATTCCGCGGCCATCAGGAATTCTTCCAGCGTCGCCGACATGCCGCGTTTGAGCAGCACCGGCTTGCGGGCACGCCCGGCGCGCTTCAGCAACGAAAAATTCTGCATGTTGCGCGCCCCGATCTGGATCACGTCCGCATACTCTTCGACCAAGTCGAGCGACTCGTGGTCGATGGCCTCGGTGATGATCTTCATCCCAAACTGCTGGCGAATCTCCGCCATGATCTGCAGGCCTTCTTCGGCGAGCCCTTGAAAGGAGTAAGGAGAGGTACGCGGCTTGTAAGCGCCGCCGCGAAAAAACTGCGCGCCCGCGCGACACACTCGTTCGGCCACCGTGAATGCCTGCTCGCGATTCTCGATGGCGCATGGCCCGGCAACAATTGCCAGACCCGGCCCGCCAATTGTGGCGGCCGTTCCGGGAAAACGAATGATGGTATTGTCCTGCTTGATGTCGCGGCTGACCAGTTTGTAGGGCTTTGAAACCTTGATGACTTCCTGCACACCGGGCATTTCTTCCAGCGTGCCTTGCTCCACCTCGCCCTTGTTGCCGGTAATGCCGATGGCGGTGCGCTGCGCGCCCGGCATGGAGTGCGCGCGATATCCCAGCTTCTCGATTTTCTGGCAAACGGCGCGCACCTGCTCTTCGGTGGCCTGCGCCTGCATGACGACTAACATAGATTCACCTTAGGAAACGATCGTGTAGGGACAGCCGCCTCGGCTGTCCTTCGATGGAGTTCGACTTTCTGCAACCCAGCGGCCGCAGGAGAAGCCGCCACTGCAAGTCTACCGTTTGCCCCACGCGCGCCGCAAATGAAGCAGTCCCGCTCGTGTCGTTATAATTTTCGAATGCCCCGGTCGATGGCGCGCGAACAAGATATTCTCCAACGGCCCGCGCCGAAACGGCCGCCTCGCCTAACCTCCCGCCGCATCGGCATTCACACGTCCTCCGCAGGAGGAGTGCAGAATGCCGCCGAACGCGCCTACCGCCTGGGCTGCAACACGCTCCAGATTTTCTCTTCCAGCCCGCGCCAATGGGCTCCCTATGAACTGGGCGAGCCGCAGTGTGCGGAGATGAACCGGCTGCGCGCCCGCTACGATCTCAAGCCTCTGGTCATTCATGCCAACTACCTGGTGAACCTCGCGAGTTCGAACGAACTCTTTCTGCAGAAGTCGATGGAGGCGTTTCGCGGCGAGGTCACACGCGCGCTTTCCTTATGCGCGGATTATCTGGTGCTGCATCCCGGTTCGTTCCGCGGCGCCGACCGCGAGCAAGGACTCCTGCGCACCGCCGCTGCAATCGCCGCTTCCACGCAGGGCCTCGACCTCGCGCGGGGCAGTTTGACGATCCTCATCGAGAACACTGCCGGCGCGGAATTTTCGCTGGGCGGAAGTTTCGAGCAGGTTGCCGAGGTTCTCGATCGCTTACGCGGGGTCGTGCCTGTCGCCGCCTGCATCGATACCTGTCACACGCATGTTGCCGGATACGACATCGTCAGCGAAGAAGGCCTCTACCAGAGCTTGCAGCATCTCGACGCCACCATCGGCCTGAATCAGGTGAAAGTCTGGCATTGCAACGACGCCAAGGCCGCGCGCGGATCGAAGCTCGACCGGCACCAGCACGTCGGGGAGGGAACCATCGGCAAAGAAACTTTCCGCATCCTGCTCAACGACCTTCGCCTGGCCCACGCCGCCTTCATTGCGGAGACTCCAATCGATCAACCCGGCGACGACCGCAAAAACGTAGCGGCGTTGAAATCTCTGGTCGCAAAGACGTAGCTGGTTCCGTCTTGCGGCGACGCTAAGTCATCTTGTTTAAAAGGGACGTTTCTGTTATGTTTAACATGTTAAACACATGCTCGGCATACGCCTCGAACCCGAACTCGAAAAGAAACTGGATTCCCTCGCCAAGGAGACCGGTCGCAGCAAGAGCTATTACGCGCGCGAAGCCATTCGCCAGTACCTCGAAGATCGCGAAGACTACCTGAAGGGCATCGCCGCGCTAGAGCGGCGCGAGCCGACCATCACGCTGGAAGAGTTGGAGCGGCGGCTCGGCCTGAATCAATGAGAGGCGCTGAGCGCCCGTTGGAGAGAAGCTGGCAGATCGAGATTACCCGGACAGCCGAGAAGCAGATCAGAAAACTCAGTCGCTCTCCCCAAAAAATCATCCAGCGTTTCTTGCGCGAGCGGCTGATGCCCGCGGAGAATCCAAGACAATGGGGCAAACCGTTGCATGGCGAAAAACGCAGTCTCTGGCGCTATCGCGTCGGCGACTATCGCTTGATTTGCGATATTCAGGATGAAAGGCTGGTTGTGCTGCTGCTGGAAGTCGGCCACCGCAAAGACGTCTACCGCTGATTCCGCGGACCCAGGCTGCCAGCCGAAACGTGGTCGTTGTAAAATCGAAGATCATTCAATCGTCCGCGAGCCACTATGCCGCCGCAAGAAAAATCCGAAGCCACTATCACTAGCGCCGAAGCTCCGCCGCTTGATCGCGCGTCGAACGATCGCGCGTCTTCTGATCGACAGGAGGAGCGCTACGATCCGCAGCGCGTCGAAACCAAGTGGTTCGAACGCTGGCAGCAGGATCCCGCGCTTTACGCGGCCGAGCCCGACTCGAAGAAGAAAAAATACTACGTGCTCGAAATGTTGCCCTATCCTTCAGGCGCGCTGCACATGGGGCACGTGCGCAATTACGCCATCGGCGACGCGCTCGCGCGCTATATGTGGATGAACGGCTACAACGTGCTTCATCCCATGGGCTGGGACTCGTTCGGCTTGCCCGCGGAAAATGCGGCAATCCAGAACAACACGCCACCCCGCGAGTGGACGCTGCGCAACATCGCCAACATGAAGGCGCAGATGAAGCGCCTCGGCTTCGCCTACGACTGGTCGCGCGAGGTCACCACTTGCCTGCCCGACTACTATCGCTGGAACCAGTGGTTCTTTCTCAAGCTTTTCGAGAAAGGATTGGCATACCGCAAGAGGAGCAAAGTGAACTGGTGCCCGAAGTGTGCGACCGTGCTGGCGAACGAGCAAGTGGTGAATGGATGCTGCTGGCGCCACGAAGACACGGTTGTGGGACAGCGCGAACTCGAGCAGTGGTTTGTGCGCACCACGAAATATGCGGACGAGTTGCTGCGTGGCCTCGACCATTTGCAAGGCTGGCCGGAAAAAGTTCGCATCATGCAGCGCAACTGGATCGGCCGCAGCGAAGGCACGCTGGTCGATTTCAAACTCGACTACGCCGACAATCACAAGGGCTTCGGTCCGGGCGGCTCCACGATCAGTGTGTTCACCACGCGCGTCGATACCATTTTCGGCGCGACCTCGGTGCAGCTTGCGCCCGAGCACCCCATTGTCAGCGACCTTGCGGCGGCCAATCCCGATCTGCGCGCCAAGGTCGATCAACTCATCGCCGAGCAGCGCAGCGCGAAAGAAGCGGGAGATATTGGCGAGATCGAAAAGCACGGCGTGCCCACTGGTCGTTACGCCATCAATCCGTTTAACGGCGAGAAAGTTCCGGTGTGGGTGGCGAACTATATTTTGATGGACTACGGCACCGGCGCGATCATGAGCGTGCCCGCTCACGACGAGCGCGATTACGAATTCGCGCGCAAATACAAGCTCGAAATTCGCCTCGTGGTTATTCCCATCTCCAACGATCCCGAGGAGACCGTTGCCGAGCCGCCGCTTCCTTACGTTGGACACGAAGGTATGTTGATCAACTCCGGCCGATATAGCGGACTCGCCTGCGACGACGCCATTAAGAAAATGTCCGCGCTCGCCGAGGAGAAAGGTTTCGGCAAAGCGACCGTCACCTATCGCCTGAAGGATTGGGGAATCTCGCGGCAACGCTACTGGGGCACGCCCATCCCAATGCTCTACTGCGAGAAGGACGGCATCGTCCCCGTGCCGGAAAAAGATTTGCCGGTGATCTTGCCGGAGAATGTCGACATCACGCTCACCGGCGGCTCGCCTCTGGGCCGAGTGCCGGAGTTCGTTAACGCCACCTGCCCCAAGTGCGGCGGTCCGGCGCGCCGCGAGACCGATACCATGGACACATTCGTCGATTCGTCCTGGTATTTTTATCGCTACACCGACGCGCACAACGACCGCGCGCCCTTCGACGGCAAGATCGCGCAGTACTGGTTTCCCATCGACCAGTACATCGGCGGCGTCGAGCATGCGATTCTGCACCTTATTTATTCGCGCTTCTGGACGAAGTTCATGCGCGACCTCGGAATGATTACCAACGACGAACCCGCCGACCGCCTGTTCACGCAGGGGATGGTGATCAAAGATGGCGCGAAAATGTCGAAGAGCCTGGGCAACGTGGTGTCGCCGGATGAGATGGTGGCGCGCTACGGAGCCGATGCAGCGCGCATGTACAGCTTGTTCGCCGCGCCGCCCGACCGCGATTTGGATTGGCAGGACACCGGCATCGAAGGCATTCAGCGGTTTCTTGGCCGCGTGTATCGTTTCGTGGTGAAGAACGCGTCTTCTTTGGCTTCGTCCGGCTCGCCGCAGGCAAAGACGTTGGAGGCAACGTCTCTACAGCCCAAAGCGCGCGCCATTCAGCGCAAGTTGCACCAGACCATCAAGCGCGTGAGCGACGATTTCCAGGGACGATGGCACTTCAACACTTGTGTGTCCGCAATCATGGAATTGGTGAACGTGTTGTATGGCGCGGAAGAGGCGATCGCGCAGAAGAAAGTTCCTGCGCCGTTTCTCGCCGAGGTGCAGCGCAATCTTGTCATGTTGCTCGCGCCCTTCGCGCCCTATCTCGCGCACGAACTTTGGGAGATGCTCGGCGAAAAAGGGAACCTGCACAAGGCCCCGTGGCCGAAGTACGATGCGGCGCTCGCGAAGGAAGAGGAAATCGAGATCCCGGTGCAGATCAATGGCAAGCTGCGCAGCCGCGTCGTCGTGTCTGCCGACGCCACCGAAAACACAGTTCTAGAGCGCGCTCTTGCCGACGAAAAAGTGCGCGCGGCGATTGCCGGCAAGCAGATCGTGAAAAAAATCTACGTGCCCGGCAAGCTGGTGAATCTCGTGGTGAAGTAAGTTGCCCTGCACCTTCCGCTGTTCTTCTCCTTAGTGTTTGTCATCCTGAGCGGAGTGGACGCTTCGCGAATGCGAAGCGTCCGCGCAGTCGAAGGATCCCTACCAGCAAGTTTGCTGCGTCGTTCTTTTCATCGACCAGAGCGTGAGAGAATTCGTCAATGCCGAGTAGGGCTCATGCTTGACATAGGGATCCTTCGACTTCGCTCAGGATGACAAGGTAAAAACAGCCTCGCTCACACTGACAGCTGAATGAGTTATCCTGCACGCATGGCGATCTCGCCCACGGCGGAAGGATTTCGGGCTGCGTCCCGGCGGCCGTCGTTCACGCTGGCCGAAATTATCTGGCGCTGGACGGTGGGCGCAACTGCCGCCGCCCTCTTCGCGTTGGGCCTCTTCGAATACCTGCGGACCCTGCCGGTAACCAATGGCGAATTGCTTTTTCTCCGCACGCGGCATCCTTACCTGGTGGGCGAAGCCATCGCACATATTTTTCGCGGCAGCTTGAGTCGCGCGGTGATGGCCTCGTTAACGGCTGCGTTGATGCTGGCCGTCCTGTGGATGATAGCCGGCGCGGTCGGCCGTCTTGCCACAGTGCGCGCCCTGCTCGACTATTTTCGTAGAGACGTTGCTGGCAGGGTCTCTGCCGACGCAATGAATGTTGGCAACGAAGATATCGCCTCCTACCGCGAGATCGCGAACGATGTGGAGAGCGCCGTTGCAAGCAACGTCTCTACGACTGCGTTCCCGGCGCTGCTTCGACTTCAGTTCCTTCGCATCGCGGTCGCATTGGCGGCACTGTTCGGATTCGCGGGAGCGGCCATCCTGGCGGGGTTCGCCTCGCCCGCAGCCAATCCGCAACCCGGCCTCGCGTTTGCGATCTTCCTACCATTTGCGTGCGTGGTTGCATTTCTGTGGTGGGCGCTGAACTGGTTGCTGTCGCTGGCGGGCATGTTCGCTGTGCGTGATGACGAAGACACGGTTGGGGCAATCGTCGCAGCCGTCGCGCTTTGCCGCGAGCGCACCGGCGCCGTGCTCGCGGTGAGCACATGGACGGGCCTGGCGCATATGGTTCTTTTTGTGGTGGCATCGACAGTCGCGTCGGTACCGCTCGCCTTCGCCGGAATTGTGCCGTGGCGCTTGGTGGTTGCCGCAGACTTGGTTGTGACCCTGGGATATTTTGCGGTCGCCGACTGGCTATACCTGGCGCGCCTGGCGGGATACGTCTGCATCGCGGAAACGCCGCAGCAATTGTTGACGACTCCGCCCCCGCCGCCCGCGCCTATTCCGACGCCGCTGCAGACCACCATCGACCGGAACGAACTGATCCTCAGCGACGTGCAAATCTAGCGGCAGAGACGCAGCGGGATTGTGGAAGGGCACGAATTCACTCGTGCGGTATGAGCGATGCCGCGGCTTTAGCCGCTCGCCAACGTCGTGACAGCGGCCCTCAGGGGCTGAAGCCCGGATACTTCGGGGGCAGCTTTCGGCACGACTGAAGTCGTGCCCTTCCACGACGCGCTGACCGCGCTCGCCTGTGCCCGACGTTCGGCCACCCACGCCCGGCTCGGCTGAAGTTCGATTGTGCCGGAATACGCAACCTCTCTCCGACAGCGGCGATCACGATTATCTTTACAGCGTGCGTTCGAATCTGAGAAACTCATCGGTGGCGACCAAATCCCCGCAAATCTCAATTTCTTCTGCCCCGTCTTCTGTCGGCCAGAGCATTGTCATCCTTGACTTCGGCGCACAGTACACGCAACTGATCGCGCGCCGCATTCGCGAGCAGAATGTGTTCTCGGTCGTGCTGCCGTGCACGGCGAAGCTGGATGAAGTCAAAAGCCATTCGCCCGCCGGCATTGTGCTTTCGGGCGCTCCCTGGTCGGTCTACGACAAAGACGCTCCGCCCGCCGACTCGCGCGTGTTCGAATTGGGCGTGCCCGTGCTCGGCATCTGCTACGGATTGCAGTTCATGGTGCACACGCTGGGCGGCAAGGTGCGTCCGGCGGAGAAGCGCGAATACGGCCACGCGGAGATCGATGTCGTGTCGGCCTCGGTCCTGTTCCAGGGAATGGCCAAGAAGCTGGCAGTGTGGATGTCGCATGGCGATGAGGCGCTCGAACTGCCTCCCGGATTTGAATTGATGGCGAAGACGCATTACGCGGTCGCGGGAATTCAGAACACGGCCAAGCGCTGGTACGCGGTGCAGTTCCATCCCGAAGTGCACCACACGCCGCAGGGCACGCAGATGCTGCGCAATTTTATTTTCGAGATTTGCGGCGCCAAGCCCACGTGGACGGCGCAGCGTTTCATCGACTCGACCGTCGAGCAGGTAAAGCGGCAAGTGGGCAGCGGGCGCGCCATTTGCGCGCTTTCGGGCGGCGTGGATTCGTCGGTCGCGGCGGTGCTGGTCGACCGCGCCATGCGCGATGCCAAGGGAAAATCGCGCTTGACTTGCGTGTTCGTGAACAATGGCGTGCTACGCAAAAACGAATTTGAAAAAGTGCAGAAGACGCTGCGCGACAAGCTTGGGCTGCATCTCGAGGCCGTCGATGCGACAGCCCGCTTTCTCGGCAAGTTAAAGGGCGTCACCGATCCTGAGAAGAAGCGCAAGATTATCGGCAACGAATTCATCAAAGTGTTCGAGAAAGAAGCGCTCCGCATCGAGAAGGATGAAGGCAAGGTGAAGTGGCTGGTGCAGGGCACGCTCTATCCCGACGTGATTGAATCGCGGTCGGTGCGCGGGCCGTCGCAGGTGATCAAGTCGCATCACAATGTTGGCGGACTGCCGGAGAAGATGAAGCTGAAGCTGATCGAGCCGCTGAAAGATTTGTTCAAAGACGAAGTGCGCAAGATTGGCCGCGACCTGGGTATGCCCGAGGAAATCCTGCAGCGGCAGCCTTTCCCCGGGCCTGGTCTGGCGGTACGCGTGCTGGGTGAAGTCACGCCCGAGCGTGTGGCGCTGCTGCGCGAGTGCGACGACATCGTTGTGACGGAGATCAAAGAGGCAGGACTGTACACGAAAGTCTGGCAGTCATTTGCGGTGCTGCTGCCGGTGATGTCGGTGGGCGTGATGGGCGACATGCGCACTTATGGATACGCGTGCGCCATTCGCGCGGTGAGTTCCGAAGACGGCATGACCGCCGACTGGGTTCCCCTGCCGCACGAAGTGCTGAAGACGATTTCCACGCGCATTGTGAATGAAGTGAAAGGCGTGAACCGTGTGGTGTACGACATCACGTCGAAGCCGCCGGGAACAATTGAGTGGGAATGAAGCTGCTAGCTCTTAGCTCCTAGCTTTTAGCTAAAACCAAAATCATGTGGGGACAGCCGCCCTCGGCTGTCCGCCGCGCGCCCTCGTACGATGCTTATTCGTGCTCAAAGAGTGAAGGCGTTTCTGCGAACAGTTCTTCTAGAAACTGCTTGCGCTCGTTGAGAAAGCGAGAAGCAACCTGAAACGATCCCGTCTGTTCGTATTCAATTTCGCGGATTGAGCCGCCATCGAAGGCGAGGATCTGCGCCTCCGGGTACGCGAGCAGGACTGGCGAGTGAGTCGAGATGATGAATTGAGCGTCTTTAAACTTTTTCAGAACATCGTGAATCAAGACTAAGAAGGAAAGCTGTCGCTGCGGCGAGAGCGCCGCTTCAGGTTCATCGAGCAGGAATAATCCGTTGCGCCGGAACTTGAAATCGAGCAGAGTGAAAAAAGTCTCTCCATGAGAGCGGGTGTGAAGCTGCGCCCACCATAAGCGCCAATGATCGGTACTCCACATGGTTCGCTCTCTAGCGCATCGATATGCGAGGCGGTGTTGAAGAAACTTTCCGCCCGCAGGAAGAATCCCGCTCCAGTTCTGACGTCGAACGACAGGCGCAAAGCCTTGACCAGTGGATCGATGGAGTGATTACTCTCGGTCGAGTCATTTTGGAAGTTGCGGTTTCCTCCCTCGCGGCCAAATCCGTAGTGCGCTGCAATGGCTTCCAGGAGGGTTGACTTACCGGTCCCGTTTTCGCCTGCAAAGAAACAAATGCGCGAGCGGAAGATTATCTCGCCTAGTTCACGAATCGCAGGAACCGAGAACGGGATAGGAATTCCAGTCCGAAACTCGATCGCGTAAGAGAGAGAGCTTCTTGAGCACAAAAGCATTTTAACGCCGGGTGTTTGCTGCGAGCATAAATTCAAGGGTCGCATCGGAGATCGTTATTGCCTTATTGGTCGGCCGGCCCTCCGCGTTCAGCTAGATATCCTTTCCATCGGACTCTTCCCCTAAGCCGGCGGATTGCAGTTTGGCCATCTGTCTCGACAAGCAAGCGCAAGCCGGCTTCGATGACTGCTTTCTTCGTACGGGTGCCGCTCACTCGCATCGCCTCCTGCAGCAGGCGGTCGTCGATGTCGATACTGATCCTCAATGGAATTGCTCTTCGAGTGCCTTGAAAGAATATATCGGCAAGAGTCTGTTTCGCCGATAGTCATAGATCTTAATCATCTCGGTGCACGGTTTCCATGGAGAAGGCTGGGAGGCAGACGGCGATGTATTCGGCGCCGCCTTCCTGGGGCGTGGAGTAGCGAATCCATTCGCGGGCATGGGCGATGACGGCCTGTCCGGCGGAGACGTCGAGTGTGCCGCCTTGATGTTCGACGCGCAGCAGGCCTTTCAGCACGATGGTAAATTCGTCGAACTCGGGCGTTTGGCCAGGCTCGAGCCAGCCTTGCGGGCTACGCATGTGGGCGACGCTGGCCGCAGAAGTCTTGCTGTTAACGCGGCCGATGTATTCGTCGATCAGTTTGGGTTTGTTGCCGGCGGACTGGATGCGCGTGGGCTGGGGAATGAGTGTGGGCATGAGCTTTCGATTCTCGCGACGTTAGCTTACATCAAGAGCTTTTGACCGCGGAGGTCGCTGAGAAAAGCGCGCAGAGTTCGCGGAGAGAGGCTTTGCAATAGGCGAGGATCGGGCTTGGGTGTGTATAACTTGCGGCAACGGCGCTTTCGGCAGAGACGTAGCAAGATACGTCTCTACGAGAGGCACGACCTTCTCGAATACTTTCGCTCGAAATGTATCGCCGGTTTTCGGATGACAGCCGAAGCGGCTGTCGCTATGGGGGCCTCTTTTCTTAATTCTGATTACTTAATTCGTATCTTCTTCTTTCGCCTTTCCACAAAACGTTAGGAGTGATCACTCCCACAACGGGCGCCAGCCCCGAGCTATTCGGGGTAGCTTGCCTGAAGCGCCCTGGCTTTCGGATGTCCCGGCTCTGTCCCTCTTCACATGGAGAGGTTGCGGGGGCCACGAGTTTCCTAGGACTCGCGTAGCGCTACACCCGGTACCTGCATCTTCCAAATTAGACAGAATAAAAATCTCAGTGAAGGTCGTTCGTCACATGCGCAAAATAAAGTTGTGGAAAACCGGAGAACGGTTTTCGGTTTCCCACATCTCGAGCTGACGAATGCGTCCGCCGCTACGCGATAGACGTTGCGAGCAACGACTCTACTAAACTTTTTCGGCGACCCAGCGGGAGATTGCGGTGACCAGGCTGCGCGGGGCGAAGCGCACGGATTGGGCAACCGCCCAGTTGTGGGCGCCGGAGAAGGCGACAGTGCGTCCTTTCATGAGCGCGCGGTAGCCGTCGAGCGCGACCTTGTCGGCGGGCATGGCGCCGAACTGTTTGAAGATTCGGGAATCCTGCGTGCCGGCGCGTTCGGCGAATCCGGTGTGCGTCGCGCCGGGACAGAAGCAGGTGACGGTGACGCCCGATTTGCGGACCTCGTTGGCAAGGGCTTCGGAAAAAGAAAGTACATAGGCCTTGGTGGCGTAGTAGACAGCCATCAGCGGGCCGGGTTGGAAAGCCGCGGTGGACGCGACATTCATGATGCGACCGGCGTGACGCTGCAGCATGGCGGGCAGGAAGAGATGCGTTAGCTGAGTGAGCGCGGTGATGTTGAGGTGAATCTGGCCGAGAATCTCTTCCTCGGGCATGGCGTCGAATTCGCCGAAGGCGCCGTAGCCAGCGTTGTTGACGAGAATGTCGATGGCAATGTTTTCGCGCTGCAGTTGATCATAGAGAAATTTCGGCGCGACGGGCAGTGCGAGATCGAGGACGATGGTCTTGACGGTGACTCCGTGGGCTTGCAGTTCGGCGGCGACCTGGGAAAGTTTTTCGGCGCTGCGCGCGACCAGGACCAGGTCGTGTTGGTCGCGGGCGAAGAGTTTGGCGAGTTCATATCCGATGCCGCCGGAGGCGCCGGTGATCAGGACTGTGGACATGGGAAGTATTTTAGCGGGGGGAGATTTAGACGGGAGTAAAAACCCAAATCAAACCGTAAGTCAAAATCCCCACTCTAACGTCGCAAACGTCGCAACGTTAGAGTGGGGCACCCTCGAATTGTTTTAGGCGTGGACTAGTTCTACGCCGTAGATGGAGTGCCAACTGGTGGCGGCTTTCAGTTTGTCGTTGACGTTGTGGATGTTCTTCACGCCTTCGGTTTCGAGCCACTTGCGGAAGGCGGCGGCGCCTTGCTTGGCGTAGACGGGGATGCCGTCCTTCCAAGTCGCGCGGCCGCAGAGGACGCCGTTGAACTTCACTCCGGATTCTCCGGCGAGTTCGAGGGTCTCACTGAACTCGGCGTTGCTGACGCCAGCCGACAAATAAATAAACGGCTTGGTGGCGACGTTGGCGGCTTTGTGGAACAGGTCGATGGCTTCCTTTTTGGTGTAGGCCTTCTGTCCGCCGAAGCATTTCACGCCCTCGACAAACTTCATGTTCACGGGAACTTCGACCTTGAGCACGTCGACGCCGTAACGGTCTTTGCTGAACTCGCGCATGCTCTCGGTGACGATGTGCGGTTTTTTCTTCGCGTATTCAAGGCCCTTTTCGTCGGCGCCTTCCTGATAGCCGACAAACTCGAGGAAGTAAGGAATGTCGTTGGCGCGGCACTCGTCGCCGATGCGTTCGACCCAGGCATGCTTCTTGTCGTTGACGTCCTTGGGATCGTCGGGCGTGTAGTAGAGCAGGATCTTGACGCAATCGGCGCCCGCTTCTTTCAGGCGGCGGGCCGACCAGTGATCGAGCAGATCGCCAAGGCGGCCGGGGCCGGTCTTGTCGTAGCCGGTCTTCTCGTAGGCCAGCAGCAGGCCGGCATTCTTGGCGCGGCGCTTGGATGCGGGCAGTCCCCACTCGGGGTCGAGCAGGATGGCGGTGGCGTGCGGCGTGAGAACTTCGCTGACCAGCGTTTTGAATTCTTCCATCATGGCGTCGGTGACTTCGGCGCCTTTTTCCTTGGCCAGGGATTTTTGCAGGGAGCCGCGCTGGTCCATAGCAGCGGCCGCGATGATGCCGCGTTCGTTGGAAACTTTCTTGAGGCCGGCGAGTTTGCCCGGGGTAAGCTTCATGGGATCCTCCAGAACTGCAGATTGAAGATGAGTGCGTGGAACTGACAATTGTAAACCACGGACGGTGAAAATCGCCTTCCCGCCTTCGGCGGATCGTGCCTCAGTTTCAAATTGGTTTCCGCGTCTCGCTGCGCCGCCAATTCTTTTATTACTGGCGCGCACAGGCGGCCGTCGCGGAATGAGAACCTTAGTACAGTCGGTCCACATTAATAAATGAACTTGACCCTAGTTAAAAAAGTAGGTAATATAACTACTTATGGCTAGGACAGCGGAAAAGGCTATCTCAGCAGCCGAAGCGAACCGGAAGTTTTCGCAGGTATTGCGCGAGGTGAAGGAAGGCCGAAGCTACGTGATCACCAGCCACGGACGGCCGGTGGCGCGCATCGAACCGGTGAAGGAGAAGCGCGATGGCCGAGCCAAGGCTGCGTTGCTGGCGCATCTCAGGGCCCGACCGGTTCAGGACATCGGTCGCTGGACGCGGGACGAATTGTACGACGATTAAAGCGCTCCCATGCGAATCGCGCTCGATACGAACGTGCTGGCGTACGCCGCCGGGGTGAACGGAGAGGGGCGGCAACTGGCCGCGCTGGAACTTCTCGGCAAGCTTTCTGAATCCGAGACGGTTCTACCAGTACAGGCGCTCGGAGAACTCTTCCGGGTCTTGGTGCGCAAGGCGAAAATTTCGCCGCGGTCAGCGCGTACCACGATCATTCGCTTTCGGGATACGTATCCGCTCGTCGAAACTTCTTCCGCAGTCTTTCTATCGGCGACGGACCTCGCCGTCGATCACCAGATCGGTATTTGGGACGCCGTGATGTTGGCTGCGGCTGCCGAAGCCGGTTGCCGTCTCTTTCTGTCTGAAGATTTGCAGGAAGGGTTCACTTGGGACAGCGTGACGGTGGTGAATCCGTTTGCGGCGATGGTTCATCCGCTGCTTGCAAAGATGCTCGAGCCGTGAGGCGTCACGCCGACCAGTTCTGTATTTTCAACCCGCGGACGCGGCGGAATTCCTGTTCGTTGTTTGTCACTAGCGTCAAGGAGGCTGTGAGCGCGTGAGCGGCGATCCAAAGATCGTTGGCGTTAATCGGTTCGCCTCTGGCCTCAAGATCTGCGCGGATGAATCCATACACCTCGCCTGCGGTTTCGGGCAAAGGTAGAGGGGGAACCAAGCGAACGAACTCCCGAAGAGTCTCCAGCGAAGTTTCACGGCGCGAACTCTTGGCTGCTCCGAAGATCAGTTCGCCATAGGTGATCACCGAGATTACCGCCTCTCCCAGACTGACCTTGTCGAAGTGTCGCAGGACCCGCTCCGGTTTTTTCCGCGCAATATAAATACAAATATTTGTGTCCAGCAGATAGCGGGGATCCACGCTTCACAGCCCCTTGCGCTTTTCGGGTCGCTCGTGGTCGCGGCCAGGCAGGTCGAAGTCATCGGGCAGAGAGGCGAGCAGTTCGAAGGCCCTCGCCAGGTTCTTGTGTTTTTCGCGGAGAACGATTTCATCGCCGCGACGAAAAATTTCGACCTCCTTACTCTTGAATCGGAACTGTTTCGGGAGCCGGACGGCTTGACTATTTCCTGAACGAAAGACGCGAGCAGTGCCCATTGGGACCTCCTAATGTATATACTGGTAGTATATACGCCGAGACATAGATTTCAATGGCGGCGGTAGATGATGATGAACCTTGCGGGCAGGGAAGCTGGCGCGAAAACGTTGCGAGCGACCTCCCTATCGCGGTGGTACAGTGGTATGACCGCTTGCGGAAAGGATTCTTTTTTATGGCGATCGCGACGATTAACCCGGCGACCGGGGAAGTAGTGAAGACATTTCAGGCGTTGTCTGAGGCTGAGATTGAGAAGAAGCTGCAGATGGCGGTCAGTGCGTTCAAGGCGGAGCGGAAGACGCCATTCGCGACGCGGGCGAAACGCATGCTGAAGGCGGCGGAGATCCTCGAACGCGACAAGGACAAGTTTGCGCACCTGATGACGCTGGAGATGGGCAAGCCGTATAAGGCGGCGGTGGCGGAGGCGGTGAAGTGCACGACGGCGTGCCGCTATTACGCAGAGAATACGGAGCGGTTTCTAGCCGACGAAGTGGTGGAGACGGGAGCGAAGAAAAGTTTCATTCGCTATTTGGCGATTGGGCCGATTCTGGCGGTGATGCCGTGGAATTTTCCCTTCTGGCAGGTGATCCGGTTTGCGGCGCCGGCGTTGATGGCGGGAAACGTTGGGTTGCTGAAGCACGCGTCGAATGTTCCGCAGTGCGCGCTCGCGATTGAGCAGATTTTTCTGGAGGCAGGTTTTCCGGAGGGCGTTTTCCAGACGCTTCTGATTGGCGCGCAGCAGGTGGACGCGCTGCTGAACGATCCGCGAGTGGTGGCGGCGACCCTGACGGGAAGCGAGCAGGCGGGGATCCAGGTGGGCGTGGGCGCGGCGAAGCGGATCAAGAAGGTGGTGCTGGAGTTGGGCGGGAGCGATCCGTTTATTGTGATGCCGAGCGCAGATCTGGACGCGGCGGTGAAGACGGCGGTGGAGGCGCGCATACTGAACAACGGTCAGTCGTGCATTGCGGCCAAGCGTTTCATCGTGGCGGAGCCGATCGCGGCGGAATTTGAGCGCAAGTTTGTGGAGCGCATGCAAGGGCTGCAGATTGGCGATCCGTTTGACGAGAAGACAGAGTTGGGGCCGCTGGCCACGGCGGATGCGGTGAGGTCGCTCGATGCCGACGTGCAGAAGACGGTGAAGGCGGGGGCGAGGTTGTTGACGGGCGGGCACCCGTTGAAGCGGGCGGGAAATTTTTATGCGCCCACGGTGCTGACGAACATTCCAAAAGATTCGCCGGCGTACGGCGAGGAATTTTTCGGGCCGGTGGCGTCGATCTTCCGGGTGAATGATCAGGATGAGGCGATCCGCATTGCCAACGACGTGCGCTTCGGGCTGGGCGCGAGCGCGTGGACGAACGATGAGAAAGAGCGCGAGCGCTTCATCAATGAACTGGAAGCGGGAATGGTGTTCATCAATAAGATGGTGGCGTCGGATCC
>DATBEI010000235.1:0-37865 GCA_036269595.1 Candidatus Sulfotelmatobacter sp. | reverse complement strand
CTGGCGCCGGGCATTGGGGACCGATTTGATTTTGAGTTGGCGGCGCCATTGGCGTTTCGTCCCGAGCAGATCAATCACAACTATCACTGGCTGCTCGCCATGGGGCGGCTGAAGGCGGGAGTGACGCTGCAGCAGGGTCAGGCCGACATGGATGCGGTGACGGCGCGCCTGGCGCAGGCGTTTCCAAAGACGAATCAACGCTGGGGCGCGGCGGTGGAACATCTGCAGAATGATTTTCTGCCTCCGGAACGGATTCAGAATTTGTGGCTGCTGCTGGGCGCGGTGGGATTCGTGCTGGTGATTGCATGCGTGAACATTGCGAATTTGCTGCTGGCAAAGGGTGCGGTGCGACTGCGGGAGATTGCGATTCGTAGTTCGGTGGGAGCGAATCGGAGACAGATCTTCGCGCAGTTTCTGACCGAGAGCATAGTGCTGGCACTGATCGGCGGAGGACTGGGGATTGGGCTGGGCATGGGCCTATTGCGGGCGATTCTGAGTATTGTGCCGGAAGGGATTTTGCCTTCGGAGGCGAATTTCCATCTCGACATTCATGTGCTAATGGTGGCGCTGGTGGCGACGACGCTCGCGGGAGTTTTGTTTGGGTGCACGCCGGCATGGTATGCGTCGCGAGTCGATCCGGGAGAAGCGCTGAAGGAGGCTGGGCGCACGGGAACCGGCACGGGCAGTCACAAGCTGGGTCGAGGGCTGATTGCGGGAGAGTTTGCGCTGGCGTTGTCGCTGCTGACGGGAGCGGGGCTGGCGATTCACAGCTTCTGGAATTTGACGCGCGTGGATGTGGGACTGCAGGCCGATCATGTGCTGACTTTTGGACTGGATCAGGCGCCGGGGCGATTCAAGAGCCCGGAAGAAATGTATGCCTACAACCAGCGGATGTTGAGCGAAATACAATCTGCGCCGGGCCTGTCCGCTGCGGCGAGCGTGACCGGCTTGCCGTTGCGCTTTCACAGCGACGGAATGTCATTGAGCGTTGTGGGTGTGACCTATGCTGATGAGTCGCAGCGGCCGGGGGCTGGGTTTCAATCGATCTCTCCGGATTATTTCAAGACGTTTGGCATTCGGGTAGTGCAGGGGCGGACTTTCAACGAGCAGGACACGCCCACCAGCGTGCGGGTTGCGATGGTGAACGAAGAATTTGTCAGGCGCTATTTGAAGGGGATGGATCCATTGCGGCAGCGGCTGGCTTTCGAGCAGATCATTCCGGGAGCGCAGGACTTGGGTCCGATGGTCGAGTGGCAGATTGTGGGTGTGTTTCATACAGTGATGTATGACGACTTTCGGGAGGCGTCGCCAGAAGTGGATGTTCCGTTCGCGCAGTCGCTGTCGCCGAATGTGACAATGGGAGTGCGGACGGAAAGGGATCCGGCCGCGATGAGCCAGACGATCGCGGCAGCCGTGCATCGGGTGGATTCGGAGATCGCGCTGGGGCGGTTGCGCACCATGGATCAGGTAAAGACGGAGGCGCTGGGCGAGGACCGCTACACGATGGTTCTGTTTGCGGGGTTCGCGGCGCTGGCGCTGGTGCTGGCCGCGGTGGGAATCTATGGACTGATGGCGTTTGCGGTCGCGCAACGGACAAACGAGATCGGGCTGCGGCTAGCGTTGGGAGCGAGCCGGGTGAATGTGATTGGGCTCATTCTGCGGGAGGCCTCCTTGCTGGCTGCGGCGGGGCTGGGAATGGGACTGGTGGGCGTGGCGCTGGTCGGCCGGACCATGCGCAGTACTTTGTATGGCGTGGGAGCCACGGATTTTTCCGTCATCGTGACGGTGGGATTGCTGTTGTTCGGGACCGCTTTGTTCGCATCGTATTTGCCGGCGCGGCGGGCGGCTCGGATCGACCCCATGGCTGCGTTGCGGAGCGAATAGAAAAGTCGAAAGCACACCACGAAGGACACGAAGGTTCACGAAGGAGGACGTTTACGATAGCAACTTCCTTGGGCAACCGAGGTTTGCTTTCAAGCACGCAGGCTCTGCTTCTTTCCTTTTCAAACTAAAGGATGTGCTCTGGCGGAGGATTGGCCCCATTACCTTGGTCATCTTGGGGACGGGTACGATTCGGAGGATCATGTTAAGGACAGGGTAGAAATCTTCCAGGGGAAAAGTCCGCATGAATATTGATGACCTGCTTCGGATTGCAACGGAACGACGAGCCTCGGACTTGCATTTGAAGGTGGGGAATTATCCTCACTTGCGCATCGATGGCGACCTGGTGCCGTTGACAGAGCAGCCACGCATCACGGCCGAAGACATGTTGAATATGGCGTTCAGCATGATGTCGGCGCGGCAGAAGCAGAAATTCAAAGAGACCACGGAAATCGATATGGCGTACGGCGTGGCCGGACTGGGCCGCTTCCGTGTGAATATTTTTCAGCAGCGCGGGAACGTGGGACTGGTGCTGCGCGTGATTCCGACGAAAATCCGGGCGCTTGATGAGTTGTTTCTGCCAAAAGTGGTGGAGCAAATTTGCGACATGCCGCGCGGGCTGGTGCTAGTGACGGGTGTGACGGGCTCCGGCAAATCGACGACGCTGGCGGCGATGGTGGACCGGGTGAACTCGTCGCGAGCGGAACACATTATCACGATTGAAGACCCGATCGAATTTCTGCATCGCGACAAGAAGGGATACGTCAACCAGCGGGAGATCGGAGTGGATACGCCGGGATTCGGATCGGCGTTGCGCGCTTCTCTGCGTCAGGATCCGGACGTGATTCTGGTCGGCGAAATGCGAGATCTGGAAACGATTTCGACGGCTCTGCACGCGGCGGAAACGGGGCACATGGTGTTCTCGACGCTGCATACGCTGGACGCGGTAGAAACCATCAACCGCGTGATTTCGATTTTCCCGCCGCCCGAGCAAAAACAGATTCGCATGCAACTTGCGGCGGTGTTGCGCGCCATCGTGAGCCAGCGACTGGTGCGGCGATGCGATTCAGAAGGACGCGTGCCAGCGGTGGAAGTGATGATCAATACTGCTTACATACGCGAGTGCGTGCTGGTGCCGGAGAAAACACGGTCGATCCGCGACGCGATTGCGGCGGGCACGTCGCAGTATGGAATGCAGACGTTTGACCAATCATTGTGGGACTTGTTTCAGGCGGGACTGGTGAACTATGAGACGGCGCTGGAGAATGCGTCGAACGCGGACGACTTTAAGCTGCGCATGGCGGGAATTGCGTCAACGTCGGACATTTCGCGGAATTCGATGCAGTCGGCGGGATTCGGGAGCCGGTAGTTTCAGTTTTCAGATTTAATTTTTCTTTTAGAGTTGCCTCCTTGAATGGGCGCGCGCGAGCGCGCCTTTTTTTATTTCTGCAAGTGTCGCGCAGGGATTTGCGCTATCGTTAGCGGGTATGGCGTTTCCGCGTCCCAAGAAACGAAGTTATACGGAAGACGAACTATACGAGTACGCCGTGGGCGCACTGGCGCGGCGCATGCGGACGGTGGCGGAGTTGAAGCGGTTGATGCGGGCGCGTGTGGAGGACGTGGAGTCGGAGTATGGGCAGACGCTGGTGGAAGTGGTCATTCGGCGGTTGAAAGATCAGGGATATTTGAACGACTCGCAGTATGCCGCGTCGTATTCGTCGCTGCGTCGCGATAATCAGAAGCTTGGACGAAGGCGAGTGATCACGGAGTTGAAGACGCGCGGGGTGCACGGAGAGGTGATCGCGAAAGCCGTAGAGGCGGCTTACGAGGGCGTGAGCGACGAGAAACAGGCGCGCGACTTCCTTCGCAAGAAGCGCCTGGAAAAACCAAAAGATCAGAAAGAAACTGCGCGCGTTTTTCGGCAACTGGCGCGAGCGGGATTTGGAATGAAGACGATTTTCACGATTCTGAAGAAGTGGGACGTCGACGATGAAACGTTGTCCGAACTTGAGAGTGAGACGGAGTGAATGCACGGTCTCGTCACCTGTCGTGCGCATCCGTACGTTCGTTGCATTGGGGCCGGCGATATTGCATACTCGAATGGGGTTCGGCTCACAAATCGAGGAGGAAGAAGTTATGAAATCCATTCTGAGGGCATTGCTCGCACTGTCGTTGCTAGGTGTGCTTCCGATCGCATTGGCGCAGGACGCTGCATCTGACGTAAAAAAGGGCGCAAAAGACACCGGCAAGGCCACGGAGGACGCCGCAAAATCGACCGGTCATGCCACCAAGGTCGCGGGAAAAGATGCGGTGAAGGGCACCGAAAAGGGCGCCGACAAGACCGGCCATGCCACCAAGGTCGCAGCCAAGGACACCACGAAAGGGACTGAAATGGCAGCTGACAAGACCGGACACGCCACAAAAACGGCGACTAAGAGTGCTGTCAAAGGTACGGAAAAGGGTGCCAAGGACGTAGGCCACGGCGTTAAGAAAGGCGCCGCGAAAACTGTCGACGCAGTTAAATAGCCAGGAGTTCAATCCACCATAGAGGGCGCCGAAGCGCACAGGGAGATCCCAATCTTTCTTGGCGCTCACTGGCGCCCTCTGTGCTTCCAATCGCGCTGCTCCGCGTCTTCTGCCTGCTTCATTTAGAATTAGTCCTAATCTTTCATGCAGACTGGATCTGAAATCCGCCGCAAATTTCTGGACTTCTTTGTGCAGAAGGGGCACAGGGAGGTGCATTCGTCGTCGCTGGTTCCGGCGAACGACCCGACGTTGCTCTTTACCAACGCCGGAATGAATCAGTTCAAGGATGTTTTCCTTGGTCTGGAGAAGCGAGATTATGCGCGGGCGACGACCTCGCAGAAGTGCGTGCGGGCTGGTGGCAAGCACAACGATCTGGAGAATGTTGGATTCACGAACCGGCATCACACGTTTTTCGAGATGCTGGGGAATTTTTCGTTTGGCGATTATTTCAAGAAAGATGCGATTGCCTACGCGTGGGAGTTGGTCACTTCGCCGGAGTGGTTTGGGATGGCGAAGGACAAGTTGTATGTGACGATTTTCAAGGGAACTGAGCCGCAGGAGGTTTGGGAGGCCGGTTTCGACGTTCCTCGCGACGATGATGCTGAGCGGCTTTGGCTGAGTGTCGGCGTTCCCAAGGAGCGCATTTTTGCTTTTGGTATGAAGGACAACTTCTGGCAGATGGGTGACACAGGCCCTTGCGGGCCTTGCAGCGAAATTTACTACGACATGGGTCCCGCCGCTTCGGATCAGGGTCATACGGATTGCGCGTTTGGATGCGATTGCGGTCGCTACGTTGAAATCTGGAATCTGGTGTTCATGCAGTATGACCGTCAGTCGGGCGGGACTAAACTGCTTCCCAAGCCGTCGATCGATACGGGGATGGGGCTGGAGCGGACAACGGCGGTGCTGCAGGGCGTGATTTCGAATTATGAGACAGATTTGTTTATGCCGCTGATTCAGAGGGCGGCGGAGTTGACGGGAGTTGCGGAAAGCGGCGCTTCGCGCCGCGGGACGGACGAATGCGTCCGTCCCCACGTGAGTAGTGGTGATTCCATGCATAAGTCTGCGGCTTCGCTGCGGGTGGTTGCAGATCACTCTCGCGCTGCGACGTTTCTGATTTCTGATGGCGTTGTTCCGGCGAATGACGGGCGCGGGTACGTGCTGCGGAAGATCATTCGGCGGGCGATTACGCATGGGCGGTTGCTGGGACAGACAAAGCCATTTCTCTATGAGATGGTGTTTGCGTTGCGCGATGTGATGCAGGATGCTTATCCGGAACTGAACGAGACCGCGGAGCGAGTGTCGAAAACCGTGCTGGTGGAAGAAACTCGCTTTGCTCACACGCTCGACCTGGGACTCGAGAAATTGGAGACGCTGCTCGACGCGGCAAAACGAGGATTTGACAGTACGCCAGATCAAACACTCGACATCAATGGTGGCGCCTCAACTGCTGAGCTAGCTTACGTTCGAGATCGCGGTCACATGCTAGACGGCGACGACGCTTTCAAACTCTACGACACTTTTGGGATGCCGCTAGATTTCATTCAAGACGCCGCTCGCGATCAAGGCCTTGTGTTTGACCAAGAAGGATTTGACCGAGCGATGGAAGAGCAGAAGTCGCGGGCGCGCGCTTCGTGGAAGGGGGCGGCGAAGCAGACGGCGAACCCGGTGTACCAGCCTTTGCCAAAATCGGAATTTGAAGGATACCGGCAGACGCGGTCGGACGGCTGCGAGGTGCTGGCGATCATCCACAACGGGCAAGGGGTGCGGGAATTGAAGGCGGGCGACGCGGGGGAAGTGATTCTGGATCACACGCCGTTTTATGCGGAGGCTGGCGGGCAGGTTGGGGATCGAGGATGGCTTTACTCCGATGATCACAATACTGTTATCGCGGATGTGACGGGATGTTATTACCCGGTTTCCGGGGTACGGGCGCATCAGGTGGTGGTGCGCGGGACACATTCTTCTTCTTCAACACCCGAATCAAAATCCCCACCCTACGAAAACCGCGTAGGGTGGGGCACCCTCAAGATCGGAGATAAGGTCGACGCGGCCGTCAACACCGACGTTCGGCTGGCTACGATGCGGAATCATACGGCTACGCATTTGCTGCATGCGGGGCTGCGCGAGGTTTTGGGGAAGCATGTGAAGCAGGCGGGATCGCTGGTGGCGCCGGGGCATTTGCGGTTTGATTTTTCGCATTTCACTGCGGTCGCCGATGAAGAACTGCAGGATATTGAAGACTTGATCAACAAGGAGTTGCTGCGGAATCAGAAAGTCGAGACGATTGTCGACGTGCCGATCGACGTGGCGGTCAATGAGTATCACGCGATGGCGCTGTTCGGGGAGAAATATGGTGACAAGGTGCGCGTGGTGCGGATTGGCGACTTCTCCACGGAACTTTGCGGCGGCACGCACACGGCGGCTACGGGGGAGATTGGGCTGATCAAGATTCTGAAAGAAGGCAGCGTGTCGTCGGGCGTGCGGAGAGTGGAGGCGATTACGGGCGAGGGATCGCTACAGCATTTCCGCAAGGATCATCAACTGGAGAACGTGGTTTCGAGTTTCGTTTCTCCCGCTCTTGCCAAGCCCACCCTTTCGCAAAAGACGCGAAAGGATGGGGCACCCACTGCGGACATGGGCGCCGACGTTGAAAAAGCGTTTTCTCCGGCTGAGGCGTTGAAGGCGGAACTGGAGAAGAAGGATGCGGAGATCAAGCGGTTGACGCGGGAACTGGACCAGGCGCGGATGAAGTCGGCATCGTCCTCCACGGCCAACCTGGGCGAGCGGGTAAAGGAAGTGAAGGGCGTGAAGGTGCTGGCGCATCGCGTGGATAATCTGGAACGGGCGCAGTTGCGTACGCTGGTGGATCAGTTGCGCGACAAAATTGGGTCGGGAGTGGTGATCCTGGGATCGGCGACCGACGGGAGTGTTGCGTTGATCGTTGGTGTGACCAAGGATTTGACCGCACGCGTGCAGGCTGGAAAAGTTGTTGGCGCGGTGGCGCAGAAGGTTGGCGGCAAAGGCGGAGGGCGTCCGGACCTGGCGGAGGCTGGAGGGAAAGATGCTTCCGCGCTGGATGCTGCGCTGGAGGGGGCCTACGGCGTAGTCGAGGGACTGCTGGCATGAGTTCCGCAGAGGCGCTCGAACACCGGTTGCGCTTTGTGAAACACAAAGTGCAAGCTATTTTTCTGATCGATTTCAGCCACGCGTCGGAAAAAGAAATTGTTTTGCTTCTCGACCAAGTGCGGGTGATGGTTGCAAGTCACGAGCCGGAATCGGTGCTGACACTGGCCGACTTTACCGGGGCGCACGTGGACAAAGATGTGGCCACCAAGATTAAGGAAGTGCTGGTTCGGGATCGCCCGTATGTAAAGCGGTCGGCATGGGTGGGAACAGAAAGTTTGCCGCACGTTTTCTACGAACATTTCAAAAGTTTTTCGCAGCGGGAATTGCCGACCTTTCAGACGCGGGAAGAGGCGATGGATTGGCTGGTGGGGGAGTAAGTCTACTCGCCGCTGGCTTCCTGGCTCAACACACAATTCTCTTCGCGCCTCCGCGGGCGAGAGCGCCCGCGCCACACTTTCAACTTCTCCAGGTTAACGTCACTGGGCCTTGCATCGGGTGATTCATTTCTGCGCCGGTGCGCTTGGCTTCCAGGTGGGCGGCCTTCAGTTGGAAATACCATTTGGCGGGGCGGTCGGCGTCATCAATCAGCATCAGGTGCGGATTGTATTGCAGGCCTTCGGCTTGTAGTTCCATGGTGCGGCGATCTTGCTCAACGAATTTCGCGAAGACAAATTTCAGCAAGCTGGGGACGAACGGGACCCAACGAAAAAGATTCCAAGCGGCAACGACGTCGATGCGGCAGTGATTGCGACTGATAGGCGTGACCGTGGTCAGGCTGGAGAACCAGTATTTCCCGGCGCGAATGGTTTCGGAGCGCAGGTTGGGGAGAACGAAATCGATTGTAGTCGTGATGGAATCGGCGTCGGCGTAGAGCCGCAGCAACTTGTAGGGCGCGGAGTTGGAACTGGGAGTGTGCGCGCTCATGCGAAAGCCGTTGGGGATGGGCTCGAAATGTTTTTGCTTCTCATGAATGCTGTGGCGAGTGCGCCACCACCATGCCTGGTGAACGAAGGGGCCATGCGCCGGGTCCATGAGGCCGATGATGCCGTGGTCGATGCTGACCGGCATTTCGGCTTGCAGGTAGGCGAGTTTATATTGTGCGCTGAATTTTTCGATGTGCGGGGCCTCATCAGGAGGTTCGGTGTGCGGGGCGAATCCTGCGCCGGATGGGGCGGGATCGGGGATGAAAACCCAGATGAAGCTGTCCTGCTCTTCGCAGGCGTAGTTGCCGGCGTAAATGCGATCGACTTTCAGGTTCTGATCCGGGGTGAGCGAAGGGATGAGCTGACATTGGCCGTCGTGAACGTCGAACTGCCAGCCATGGTAGCCGCACTCAAGATTCTCTCCGTCGAAACGGCCGCAATTGAGGGGCATGCCACGGTGCGGGCAGGCGTCGCGCAGGGCGAAGGGCTGGCCGAGGCGGTCGCGGCCGATGACGAGGGGCACCTCGAGGAGGGTCGCCTTGTACAGTTTGTTGGGATGGACGTGATCGGCGGGCAGGGCACGGTACCAGAAGCCCGTCAGCATGAGGGCGTCGGGTGCCTGGCGTTGCGGAAGGTCGAGATCGGGCATGGAAAGAGTTGAACGCTGATTTCTGATTGCTGAATGAAGACATATGCTAGCATCCGCAGGACCCGGCGGCGGGAAGAATGAAGATCAGGGGCAAGAGACAGAGCTTGAACCACAAAGGGCACGAAGGTTCACGAAGGAAAGCAAAAAAAGCTGGAGCCACAAAGGGCACAAAGGTTCACGAAGGAAAGCAAGAAAGCTTGAGCCGCTAAGGGCGCGAAGGTTCACGAAGGAAATCACGAGCTTCTGCTAGATGGAATTCCTGGGGCATTTTCGACGATTGACTGCGGTGCAGCGGAATACGTTTATTGCCTGCTTTTTGGGGTGGTCGCTGGATGCGTTTGATTTTTTTATTCTGGTTTTTTGCGTCAGTGCGCTGGCGACGCAGTTCCAGACTAAGGTTTCGGCGGTCACCGAGGCGATTTTTCTGACCCTGGCGCTGCGGCCGGTGGGTGCGATTCTGTTTGGACTGATGGCAGATCGCTTTGGCCGGCGGCCTACGCTGATGATCGACATCATTGCGTACTCGGTGTTTGAGTTGGCCTCGGCATTCGCACCTTCCTTGAAGTTCTTTTTGATCATGCGCGCATTATTCGGAATTGCGATGGGAGGGGAATGGGGCGTCGGCGCGGCACTGGCTTTCGAGACTCTGCCAGCAGAGGGACGAGGTTTTTTTTCGGGCTGGCTGCAGGAGGGCTATGCCGTGGGCTACTTGATGGCGGCGTTGGCCTATGCCGTGGCGTTCCGCTTCGTGGGTTGGCGCGGCATGTTCGTGCTTGGCGCGCTGCCGGCGTTTCTGGTCATCTACATCCGAACCAAAGTGGAGGAGTCGCCGGCGTGGAAGCAGGGACGAGTGTCGGATGGGGCGGAAAGGCGAATGGGAAAGGACATTCCGAAATACTTGGGAACGTTTGCTTTCCTGGTCGTGCTGATGTTCGCTTTCAATTCGTTCAGCCATGGGACGCAGGACTTGTATCCGACATTCCTGCAAAAGGACCATCAGTTTATGCCGCAAACCGTGGGGCTGATCGCAATCGTGGCGAACGTGGGAGCGTTGTTAGGAGGGATTGTTTTTGGGACGTGGTCGGAAAGAGTGGGACGGCGAAAGGCAATTATAACGGCTGCGTTGTTGACGCTTCCGTTGATACCCTTATGGGCGTATTCGCGCACGGCGCCGATGCTGGCGCTGGGTGGATTTCTGATGCAGTTCATGGTACAGGGGGCATGGGGAGTGATTCCGGCGCACTTGAACGAATTATCGCCGGCGACCGTGCGGGGAACGTTTCCGGGATTCGCGTACCAACTAGGAAATTTACTTTCTTCGTGGAACGGGGTGAAACAGGCGCGGTTTGCGGAACAACGCTATGGGGGGGTATTCGCGCCGATGCTAGCGTGGACCGTGCTATTGGTGGCAAGCCTGGTGGCGTTGGTGACGTGGAGCGGGGGAGAACGGCGCGGGGCTGACTTGTCGAATACAAGATGAGGACAAATCGATATTCTACGGGATGTGCACAAAATGGCACACGCCAAGGCCTGGCACGAAGGTAGGATTGTCAGCGGCAGAATCCTGTGGTACGGTAGGGTAAATTTCACGCCTGTAAATACATTCAGCGGGTCCCAGGATGTGGCGGTTTGCGTGAATGAGTGTATCTGAGGTGACGCGCTATGAGAGAGATCATGGATCCGGCCGTGGCCGGAGGCTTGGAGAAGGAAGGCTTTTCCAACCGCAAGCTGATTCGGCCGATCTTGCCGCGAGTAGAGAATTCCAATCATAATCACAACAGTCATAATTCCGCGGCGCCCCAAGGGGCGGATCGGCGAGAGCGGATGGAACGCCAGGATCGCGGAGAACGTATGGATCGAGGAGACCGTGGCGATCGGGGGATGGGAGGCGGGGCGGGGAAGAAGGTTGCGCCGCCAGAGCAGACCAACGCCGAAAATTTTTATTATCAGAAACAGATGCAGTCGCGGACGCCCATGGTGATTGTGTTGCGTGACGGAGAGGAACTCCGCGGCATTATTGAGTGGTATGACCGGAATTGCATTAAGGTGAACCGCGAAAACGGGGAACCGAACGTGATGGTCTACAAGCCGGCGATTAAGTATATGTTCAAAGAAGGGGAGAACCAGCGGTAAGAACCGCGACCTGGCACTCCCGGGACTTCAATCCCTCCTGAAGCTGAGAACGAAATGTCTGCCCGCGCGGTCTCGCGAAGAAAGTTCCTGCAATCCGCTGCATTCGCGTCTGCGGGAAGTGTAGTTTTTGGGCCGAAGACGGCTGTGGCGCTGCCAAGGGGCTCAATCGATCCAAGCTCATCTCATCCAATCGAATCGTCTTCACTCGAGGAATTCGGGTACGGCCAAGTCACGCTCAACAGCCCGCTGCACGAACAGCAACTGCAGCACACGCAGGCGGTGCTCATGGACCTGGGCGACGATGCGTTGCTCAAACCATTTCGGATGATGGTTGGACAGCCTGCTCCGGGCGAAGACCTGGGCGGGTGGTATCGCTACGATCCCAATTATGACTGGCATACGTTTGACGCGGGGTTCGCGCCGTCGGCGACGTTTGGGCAGTGGGTATCGACGCTGGCGAGGGGTTACGCGATTACGGGATCGCAGGCCATGCGCGAACGAGTGCTGCGGCTGAACCGGTTGTATGCGCAAACGATTGACGGGAAGTTTTACGAGGACAACCGTTTTCCTGCTTATTGTTATGACAAATTGGTATGCGGGTTGATCGATTCGCAGAAATATGCGGGGGATGCGGATGCGTTTTCGATCCTGCAAAAGACCACTGACACGGCGCTGCCGCATTTGCCCGAGAAAGCGATTGAGCATGGACAAAGCTGGCGGCCGGGGAAAGATGAGTCCTGGACCTGGGATGAGTCGTACACCATGCCGGAGAATTTGTTTCTGGCGTACCAGCGCGGAGCGGGAGAGCGGTATCGTGCACTGGCCGTGCAGTATTTGAATGAACCGTTCTTTGACCGGTTGGCGGCGGGACAGAACGATCTGGCGGGGCGGCATGCTTACAGCCATGTAAATTCACTTTGCTCGGCGATGCAGGCGTGGCTGACGATGGGAAGCGAGAAGCATTTGCGTGCCGCCAAGAATGGATTTGACATGGTGGCGGCGCAGAGTTTCGTTACCGGGGGCTGGGGGCCGGACGAGTTGCTGCGCGCCACTGGAAGTTCAGATGTCTACAACAGCCTGACCGGCACGCATAGCGGGTTTGAGACGCCCTGCGGATCGTATGCGCATTTCAAGTTGACGCGCTACTTGCTGCGCGTGACCGGGGATTCGCGCTACGGCGACAGCATGGAACGTGTGATGCACAACACGATTCTGGGCGCGAAGCCGCTGGAGCGCGACGGGCGGGCTTTTTATTACTCGGACTATAACTTCAAGGGAAGCAAGGTGTATTCGCCTCATGCATGGCCGTGCTGTTCAGGGACGCTGCCGCAGGTGGCGGCGGATTATCGGATCAGTTCGTATTTTCGCGATGTGCGGGGAGTGTACGTGAATTTGTACATTCCTTCAACGGTGCGATGGACGCAGGGGCGGGCGCAGATTGTGCTGATGCAGGAGAGTGCGTATCCCTACGACGGGCAGATTCAACTTGAAGTTAAGGCATCGAAGGCGGCGGAGTTTGCGGTGAACTTGCGGATTCCGGCGTGGGCGGAGGGAGCGTCCGTGGCGGTGAATGGCAGACGCCAGACGGTGCGGGCTGGAAGTTTCACGACATTGTGGCGGGAGTGGCAGACAGGGGATCGGATTGAAGTTGAGCTTCCGATGAGAACGCGGTTAGAGGCGGTGGATGCGCAGCATGCGGAGACCGTGGGGCTGCTGGTGGGGCCGCTGGTGCTGTTTGCGATCACGGATGCGGATCCTCAAGTCACGAGAGCGCAGTTGCTGGCGGCGAAAAAAATTGGGACGGAGAGTTGGCAGGTAGAGACGGCGAGTGGGCCAGTGAAGATGCTGCCGTTTACAGGGATTGCGGACGAGAAGTATTCGACGTATTTGCGGGTGAGTTGAGAAATTCCCCGAGTGTACGCAAGAAATGAAATTTTCCCGCGAGGCTAAACCCGGTGCGCTTGTCAAAAACGGCGCGAAGTTTACGGGAAAGATGCTCCCGTTGACAATCTTGTGTATCTCCCATAGCATCAATGACTTGAAGGATTGTTTTTAGCCTGCACGGGGGAACCGCTGTGATCAAGCTCGACATTATCAATGAAGTGGTGGCCAAAACCGGGATCACCAAGACCAAGGCCGAGCTGGCGGTGGAAACCGTCTTCGAAAGCATGAAGAAGGCACTGGCCGGAGGCAGCCGCATCGAGCTGCGAGGATTCGGCGTGTTCAACGTGCGTCCGCGCAAGACTGGCATTGGGCGCAACCCGCGCACGGGCGCCGAAGTTTCCATTCCGCCAGGCCGGGCGGTGCGCTTCAAGCCGGGAAAAGAATTGCAGTCGATTGACTGAGCGTTCACGATCGGCGCGTCGGCTGCCAATTTTCTTCAGCACACACAAACAATTTTTGATTCGAGCAGGCTTGAGCTTCTCTCCGCATTTTCTCCGCTCGTAGTAGCATCAAAGAAGGGTTCGAACCGTATACCTACAACGCTGGGTTCGAGGCCGACGAGTCATGGCGGAACTGAATTCCGAAATCCCAACTTCAACGGTCGAATACTATCGGCCCCTGCCGCCCGCGTACTCTAGACGGCCGCGCGAACGGTATTGGCTGCACGGATTATTGCTGCTGGCGACTTGCTTCACCACGCTGGTGGTGGGCTCGCGGATGGAATTCAACTTTCTAAATAATTTGCCGCCTTTTGCCGCAGGCGATGAGTGGCTTCCGTTCTTTCCGCTGGCTTGGGTCTGGGCGCAGCCGGCGCGGTTGCTGCTGGGTATTCCATTTTCAGTAACGCTGCTGACGATCCTGCTGGCGCATGAGATGGGGCACTACTTGTTTTGCCGTTATTACCGGGTGCGGGCGACGCTTCCGTACTTTATTCCCGCGCCGACGCTGATCGGTACGCTGGGCGCGGTGATTCGGATCAAGGGGCCGATTCGAACGCGGGCCGCTTTGTTCGACATTGGAATTGCGGGACCGATTGCCGGATTTGTGGTTGCGGTCTCTACACTGGCTGGCGCAATGTTGCTTTCGAAGCCGCTTGCTCCGGGCATGGGGCCTTCGGATTTGCAGTTGGGATTTCCGGCGATCTTTCATGTCGTCCACAACGCGCTGCAGTTGCTGGCTCCACATCATCCCATCGCGTGGCTGCCGCTCACCCGCATTTATTTCCATCCGATAGCGATCGCGGCGTGGGTGGGAATGTTTGCGACGGCGCTAAACCTGTTGCCGAGCAGCCAGTTGGATGGGGGACACATTGTGTACGCGCTGTCGCCTCGAGCACACCGTTTGGTCTCGTGGATTACCGTCGGTGTTCTCATTTATTTGGGGCACCGGTATGTGGGATGGCGGGTGTGGGCGGGGCTGCTGGTTGTAATGAATGTCCTGACCTATCGACAACGGCAAGCACCAGAATTCCCCGCGCTTCCCACGAGCCGCTGGGTGCTGGGGGTCGTGGCGGCGATCATGCTCGCGCTGACATTTACAGTCTCACCTTTCCAGATGAACTGGCGGTAGGCGGGGCGCTAACTGGCCGCCTCGGTTGAAAACCTTTAACCACGAAGGGCACGAAGGTTCACGAAGGAAAACCTTTGAAATCTTCCGTGTCCTCTGCGGTTTTTACGCGCAGGATGGAACGTTGGAATTTATCATCGAACGAAATTCACATTAGCCAAAGTGCATCGACATCGACGATCACTTGGGTGCGCGGGATTTTCTTTTGGGCGGCGTGCGCCAGCATGGCACGGAGAGTGGTGTTGAGCTTTTCGCGGCTGGGGGATTTCAGCACGAAGTGATAGCGATAGTCTCGCTTGAGACGCATAATGGGCGCGGTCGCGGGGCCGAGGACGCGCACGCCCTCGTGGCGAGTGCTATCGAACCATTTGCCTAGAATTCCGGACCATTGCAGGGCGTCGTCAAGTTTGGCGCTGCGCACCAGGACGTTGGCCAGTGCGGAATAGGGCGGATAGTGCATCCAGCTACGGAACTGCAATTCTTTTTCGTAAAAGCCGATGAAGTCGTGGCGGGCGGCATACTGGACGGCGTAGTGATCCTGAAAATAAGTTTGCAGGACAACTTTGCCGGGAGACTGGCCGCGTCCGGCGCGCCCGGCGACTTGAGTGAGAAGTTGGAAAGTACGTTCTGCGGCACGAAAGTCGGGCAGACCGAGCGCGGCGTCGGCCCCAACCACGCCGACCAGCGTTACGCCGTGGATATCGTGGCCTTTGGCGATCATCTGAGTGCCGACGAGAAGGTCGAGTTCACCTTCGTTCAGTGCGTTCAACGCGCGCTCGAAATCCTGGTGACTGCGGACGGTATCGCGGTCGAGTCGGGCGATGCGGGCCTGCGGGAACATTCCATGCAGTAACTCCTCCAGCTTTTCCGAACCTGTTCCTAGAAAATAAACGTACTCGCTGCCGCAGTGGACGCACCCTTTAGGGACCGGTGCGGTGAATCCACAATAGTGGCAGACCATTTTGTGTTCGCGCTTGTGATGGGTGAGCGCGATGGCGCAGTTCTGGCATTCGAGCTTCTTGCCGCAGGTGCGGCAGAGGACGACGGGAGAATATCCCCGGCGGTTGAGCAGCACCATCACCTGTTCTTTGCGATCAAGGCGTTCTTTAATCTCGGCGACGAGCTTGCGGGAAATGACCTGCTCTTGTCCGGTCTCCTGAAATTCCTGGCGCATGTCGATGATTTCGACCTCGGGCAGAGGACGCTGTTCCACGCGATCGGGCAGTTCGACCAGGGCGTATTTGTTTTTCTTCGCGTTGAAGTAGGACTCGAGCGAGGGCGTGGCGGAGCCGAGGACGACCACCGCATTGGCCATCTTGGCGCGCATTACGGCGATGTCGCGAGCGTGGTAGCGAGGAGTTTCCTCTTGCTTGTAGGAGGCGTCGTGTTCTTCGTCGACGATGATGAGCGCGAGATCGGAAACCGGGGCAAAGACCGCGGAGCGAGTGCCGACGACCATGCGAGCGTCGCCGCGCTTGATACGGTGCCACTGCTCGGCGCGTTCGCGGTCAGAAAGCGCGGAGTGGAGGATGGCAACTTCATCTCCAAAGATTTGATGGAGATCGGCGGCGACTGCCGGGGTCAAACCAATTTCCGGGACTAACAGGATGGCGGAGCGCCCGGCTTCGAGGACGGCGCGCATGGCAGCCAGATAAACAGCGGTCTTGCCTGAGCCGGTAACGCCGTGGAGCAGCATGCCAGAAAATTGGCGGGCGGCGACCCCCTCTTTCATTCGCTTGAGCGCGGATTGTTGGGCGGGATTGAGATCGAAATCGAAGAGTGACGGGCGGGGCTTGGAGCGTGAGACGGTGAACTCGGCAGGCTCCTCGAGAATTTCCACCAAGCCTCTGCGAACCAGCGTAGACAGCGTGGTTCGGGGGAGATCGAGTGACTGCAGCGCGAGGACCGGAACTTTGCCTCCTGACGCCGCGAGGGTGTCGAGCAGAAGTTTTTGATTTTCGTTCAACTTGCCTTCAGCGGATTTGAGAATTGCGATTTTGATGGTGCGGGTTGCGTCCTGGGGTGCGGAGAGATCTTCGCGGGAGAGCCATTTTTTGCGGACCATTCCGGCCAGGATAGATTTTGAGACTTGGGTGACGGAGCGAATAGCTTGTTCGCGAACTGGGCCGTCGACGTCGGAGATAAATCCCGATAGGTAGTCGAGGACGCGGTACTCGGCCTCTTGCTCTTCGGGTGTGCGCTTGGAGCGGGCGGATGATCCGGACATGCCTGCGAGATGCAGCGCCATCTGACCAGTTTCGGTCAGACGATATCCAATGGCGCGCTTGAACTCGGCATTGAGCGGCAGCATGGTGCGAAAAACCTCGCCGAGCGGGGCGAGATAGTAATCGGAGATCCAGCGGCCGAGTTGCAAAAGTTGCTGGTCGAGCACAGCAGTTGCATCGAGTACGTTGATAATATTTTTAGTGGCAACGGAGGGTTTGCGGTCGTGCAGTTCTACGACGATGCCGGTGGTGCGCTGCTGGCGAAACGGCACGAGCACGCGGCCGCCGACGACAGGGGCGGCTTCCGCGGGGATGGAGTAGGTGAAGACCATATCCAGCGGCACGGGCACGGCTACGTCGCAGAATTCGGGCATTGGATTCTGAGAATAACAGTGAGGGTTGAGGAAAGGAGGAATGGCGGAGATTATTCCACGTGGGTTCGAGTTTGAGATGCGTCGCAGAACTGGTTGAGCTTTGCTTGATGGACAGCCCAGGGCGCTTTTCCCCCATGAACAATCTCAACGCGAACGGTGGTTTATTCCACAGGCTTTTTTGGCGGCTCCAGTCCGAGGTATTTCATGACCATTTGCAGGTCTTTCCAGGCTTCTCCTTTCTGGCGCGGGTCGCGCAGCAGGAATGCAGGATGATAGGTGACCGCGAGTTTCGCGCCTTGCCATAAAGGATCGCTGCTGCGCGCGCCGGATGGTGTGAAGTCGTAAAAGCGGCCGCGGAGTTCGGACATTGGGGCGTTAATCGCAAGCAAGTTCTTGGCCGCAACGGCGCCCAGAGCGACCACGATTTTCGGCTTGATAACGGCAATCTGGCGCATCAAGAAAGGCGAGCAGGTTTCGCACTCGTCGCGTTCGGGCGTGCGATTGCCAGGGGGACGGCACTTTACGATGTTGGCGATGTAGACATCTTCGCGGCGAATGCCCATGGCTTTGATCATGTTGTTGAGCAACTGTCCGGCGCGGCCCACGAAAGGCTCGCCCTGCGTATCTTCGTCGGCGCCGGGGCCTTCGCCCACGAACATCAGGTCGGCGTGCGGATTGCCGACGCCGAAGACAATCTGCTTGCGACCCTGCTGGTGGAGTTTGCAACGAGTGCAGTCGCCGAGATCTTCGCGAATAAGCTTGAGGGCGGACGAGGGATCGGTGACGGACTGCTCGGCATGGGGAACCTGCGGCACATTTTTAACGACAACCGGTGCAAGAACGGTGGACTTTTTCGGTGGCATTTCCTCTCGCAGATCCTGAGATGTTTGGTCTTGATCAAGTTCCGCAGCGACGGCGGCGGCTTGCGGATCGCGGCGGTAGAAATCGTAGATGCCCATCTCGTGACAGTAACGAACGCGCTCGGCGAGTGCGCGCCGGAGATCAGGGTCGAGAGTGCGGGGCATGAGTGTCGTCATTATATCGTGGGCGGGAAGGAGCGTCTTTGGCCAGGCAGGGATCCTTCGACCGCTCATGCCGATTCGCTTCGCTCATCGACATGCTCCGCTCAGGATGACAAGACTGTAATCAGGCTTTCAGAGAAGATTTGCGGTGCTGGCGGAGGCGGGAGATCTGATCGAGGACGCGCTGGGCGACTTCCCACTTCGTGGTTTCGGGGACCTCGACCACTTCGTCATGGCTGATGATGGTCACGGCATTGCGATCAGAATCGAAGCCGACGCCTTCGCGCGAAACGTCATTGACCACGATGGCGTCGAGATTTTTCGAAACCAATTTCTGCCGGGCATTTTCCAGAACATTTTCGGTTTCGGCGGCGAAGCCCACGACGATCTGTGAGGATTTTTTGAGTGACAGCTCTTTCAAAATGTCGGGCGTGGCTTCGAGTTCGAGGGTCACCGGGCCCTTGCGCTTAATTTTTTGTCCGGCCGCGGCTTTGGGACGATAGTCGGAAACGGCTGCGGTTTTGATGACGACGGTCGCTTGTGGAAGCAATTGAAGGACGGCGTCGCGCATTTCTTGGGTGGATTCGACGCGTGTGATCTCAGCGGCGCCGGGCGGAGTGAGGGAAGTTGGGCCGCTAACCATGAGCACGCGCGCGCCGCGACGCAAGGCGGCTTCGGCGAGAGCGTACCCCATGCGCCCGCTGGAACGGTTGGTGAGATAACGAACGGGATCGATTTTTTCGCGCGTAGGCCCGGCGGTGATGAGCACGGTCTCGCCAGAGAAGTCCTGGGAGGAACCGAGCGCTTCCATCACGGCGGCAACGATGGTTTCATTTTCCGCGAGGCGTCCCGCGCCAGTCATGCCACAAGCGAGGTACCCCGCGCCGGGGTCAACAATCTTCACACCGCGTTGACGGAGGATTTGCAGATTCGCTTGCGTGGCAGGATGGTTCCACATGTTCACATTCATGGCGGGCGCAACCACGACGGGCGCCGTGGTCGCCAGATAAAGAGTGGTCAGGAAGTCGCTGGCGATGCCCTGTGCGAAGTGCGCAAGCACATCGGCGGTCGCGGGCGCGACGACAAGCGCATCAATGGATTGCGCCACGGCGATGTGCTCGATGGCGGAATCAATGTTGGGTTCCTGTTCTTGGCCAGGGGCGAACATGCCGATAATGACTTTTTCTCCGGAGAGTGCAGCGAAGGTGAGAGGGCGAACGAACTCCTGGGCGGCGCGGGTCATCACGACCTGAACACGAATGCCGCGATCCTGCAACAGGCGGACGATTTCTGCGGCTTTATAAGCCGCGATGCCGCCGGTAACGCCGAGGGCGATCTTCATGGATTTCTGATTGCTGATTTCTAACTGGCGATTCAACAACCGCGGCCACGGTTGATGAATTGGCAAGTAGGAACCCAGCAATCTCCTTTAGTCCTGGCCGAGCGCCTTATCGAGCGCCTGTTCGGCCTGCTCGGCGGCGGAGCGGGTTTCGGGGATCTCCCACTTCACCTTGCCGGCACGAATTTCATCTTGCGCGATGCGGCAGGGTTTGCGCGAGTTAGTGTCGACCACCGGTGGCGCGCCAGACTGCAGTTGCCGCGCGCGGCGCGCGGCTACCAGAATGTATCGGTAGTTGCTGTCAAAACCTTCGATCAACTTCATTGGGACTCTCCCTTAAAAAACCAAGTTCGAAGTTTAATTCCAGCCGAACGTCGAACGATCCACTCGACAAGATCAACTTGCCAGACTCATCCCACTCATTTCTACCCGCCGCTTCCGACGCCCTGTAAGCGCCGATAAAATGATACCGCGAAATCTAAGGACGTGCCGAGGGAGGTAGAGCACCAAAGGACTCAAGGATTGGGGCAATGCGTTCGCGAACATTTTCGAGCCGATGACGGTCCGCCAACTCCACGGTTCTCTTCTCCCCGGGGGAAAGGGCGGCTCTCGATCGCCGCAGGCGCTCGGAAAGGACGATGGCCTGAAGGCTCTCGATTGATTCCACGAGCTTGTCGTTAATCAGAATATAGTCGTACTTGTCGTAGTTCTCAATCTCACTTCTGGCCCTGACCAATCGGCGGTTGATAACCTCTTCGGCGTCCTCGCCGCGATTGCGCAGGCGCCACTCCAGAGTTTTGCGGTCGGGGGGAAGCACGAAAATGCTGACGGCGTCGGTGAGGTTTTTCTTGATTTGCTCGGCGCCTTGCACGTCGATGTCGAGCAGAAGGTCATGACCTTTCAGTCCTGCCTCTTTCAGAAAAGTGCGCGCGGTACCGTAGTAATCTCCGTCGAAGTTCGCGTGTTCGAGGAATTCACCATCGCGAATCATCCGCTCGAACTGCTCGCGGGAAACGAAATGATACTGCTTGCCATTTTGCTCGCTGCCCCGCAGGGCGCGGGTGGTGTAAGAGATGGAGAACTCAAGATTGGGAACAAGTTTCAGCAGTTCGTTGACGAGCGTCGACTTGCCCGAGCCGGAGGGCGCCGAGATGATGTAAATCATTGGCCTGTCTTTTGGGCTCATTCCAGGTTTTGCACCTGCTCGCGGGATTTTTCGATCTCTGCTTTCATGGCCAGGCCGGCTTCGGTAATTTTGAGGGCTTCTCCGGCGAGCCCGGAAGTTTTTGAAAGTAGCGTGTTGGCTTCGCGGTTCATTTCCTGGAGAAGGAAGTCGAGTTTCTTGCCGATCTCGCCGCCGGTCTCGAGCAATCCGAGGAAATGCTGGATGTGGGTTTCGAGGCGAACGATTTCTTCCTGAATGTCGCTGCGATCGACTAGCAGGGCGGCCTCTTGCAGGACGCGCTCTTTGTCGACAATCGCGCCGAGTAGTTCCTGCAGGCGGGATTGGAGGCGCTCGCTGTAGTTTTGGAGTACGGCCCGGCGATGCTGTAAGACGCTTTTGTTAGCGTCAGCGAGACGGGCCATGCGGTCGCGTAGTTCGCGAGCGATTCCGCGGCCTTCTTCTTCCCGCATCTGATTCAGGCGATCCAACGCATCTCCGACTTTTCCGAGGACGGCAGCCTCCAGTTCTCCGTCGGGAGTGTCGTTGGCAGAATCGAGAGCGCCGGGAAGGCGCAAGACGGCGTTCAGGTCAGGCTCCGCGGCCAGCGAAAATTCGGCTGCGGCAGCGCGAAATGCGGCGATATAGCCGCCGACGAGTTCGCGGTTCAAGGCGAACGTTTGGGCGACTGAACGCTCCAAGCTCAGGGAAACTTCGACGTGCCCGCGCGCCATTTTTTCTTTGAGCAGGCGACGCAATTGCATTTCCAAGGAATCGGTGCCCGAGGGCAGACGGAAATGAAGATCGAGAAAACGATGGTTGACCGACTTCAGAGACAGTGCGAACCCCAGCCGTCCATTGGGAAGACCGGGGCCGGAGGATGTGGGCGCGGTGATGCGATCGGGATGTTGCACTTCACCGCTGACTTGCGCGAAACCTGTCATGGAGCGAATAGGCATAAGGCCGAGTCTCAAATTCCTGCTATGACTTTGGGTGGATCTGCGTTGGCAAATTGTAATTCGTACAGCCGCCTGTATGTACCGAGCTTGCTCATCAACTCTTCATGGCGGCCGATGTCGGCGATCGTGCCATTCTCCAACACGACGATGCGATCCGCACGCCGCACCGTCGAGAGTCGGTGAGCAATTACAAAGACGGTGCGGCCGCTCATCAAATTATGCAGCGCGGACTGAACCAGCGATTCCGATTCGCTGTCGAGCGCTGACGTTGCTTCGTCAAGAATCAGAACCGGAGCATTTTTGAGGAGAGCGCGCGCAATTGCCAGACGCTGCCGCTCGCCTCCCGAGAGGCGTACGCCACGCTCGCCAATTACAGTATCGTACCGCGCCGGAAGGGCCAGAATGAAATCGTGCGCGAGAGCGGCACGGGCAGCGTCCTCGACGTCTCGCTGCGAAATTTGTGGCTGGCCGTAGGCAATGTTATTGCGGACCGTATCGTTAAACAGAACCGTCTCTTGTGTAACGATTCCGACCTGAGCGCGCAAGGAGGCGAGGGTTACATCGCGAACATCGAGGCCGTCAATGAGCAAGCGTCCGGCGGTTACGTCGAAGAAGCGCGGGATGAGGTGAACGAGCGTGCTTTTGCCTGCGCCGCTGGAGCCGACGACGGCGAAAACTTCGCCGTGGCGGACTTCGAGATTGATGTCGCGCAGAACCTCGTGTGGCTCCTCGCCTTCATTCGCGTAGGAAAAGCTGACCTGCTCGAAGCGAACGCTGCTGGAGAACTTGGGCAGAACCTGAGCCCCCGGTTTCTCTCGCACGTCGTCTTCCAGGTCCATGAATCGAAAGATTTCCGAAGAGGCACCAAGCGCCTGCTGAAAGTTGTTGTAGAAGAGGGCAAACTTGCGGACGGGATTGTAGAGGCTGAAGACCGCGGTAATGAAGGCGACGAAAACTCCGGGCGTCATTTGATTATGCGCGATGCGGGCGCGGCCAATGAGGATGAGGAGAGCAATGCCAGCAACACCGAGGACATCCATGAGCGGAGAACTGATGGCGGTGGCCGCTACGGAACGAAGATTCGCGCGGAAGAGGCGGCGGGCGGCGTTGCGAAACCTTGAAATCTCCCAGTCTTCCGTATTGAAGGCCTTCACGATGCGGTTGCCGGTAATGGTCTCGTGCAGGATGTTCTGAATCTCGGCAAGCTTGTCCTGTCCGTGGCGCGTGGTGTGACGAACACGGTGACCGATTTTGCGCGACGAGAAAATGATGATTGGGACGAAGAGGAGCAAGATCCAGGCAAGATTCCCGCCGAGAATTACGACGACGATCGCCACGGAAACGAAAGTGAAGAACTGTTGCAACAGTTCCGAGAGGACCGTCGACATGGCGTATTGCACGCGCTCGATGTCGTTGACGATGGTGGAGAGCAACGTTCCGGTGGTGTGCTGAGAAAAAAAAGCGGCTGAGCGGCGCAGCAAAGCTGTATACAGATCGTCGCGCAGGTCGGTAATCATGCCGAACCCCGCATGGTTCACCAGATAAGTTCCCGAGTAATCGCAGATTCCTTTCAGGATGGTGGAAGTGACCAGCGCAAAAGCCACGATGGTCCAGGCATTAGTGAAGTGGGAAGGAACAAATTGCTGCAGGTACACGGAGTGGTGCGTGCCGGGGATTACGAAGAGCTGAATGTCTTGGGAACCGGTCGAGGGATTCAGGACCCGGTCAAACACGGGGCGGACCAACAAATATTTGAAGGCATCGAGCGCCCCGACGGCGGCCATGAGCAAGACTGAAGCGAGGATCTGCCACCAGTAGGGAAGCGCGTAGCGGACCAGGCGTGTCAGTTGGCGCATGGGCCTCCCGCGCGGGGCAGGCCGCGGGCGCTTTCTAGTCGTCGAATAAACAAGGAATGCAAGGCTTTATTCTACTTGAGTCGCGTACCCGAGAAACGAGGTTTCAGCTTGGCGGGCACCTATGAAAGAAATCAATTTGGCCGCAGTTCGACCTGTTTGAACGCGGCTATTTCGGGATGTCGCGGTGCACGATCTTCACACGATATCCGGCGCGGCGAAGATGTTTGCCGACGTCCTCCGCAATCATGACAGAACGGTGCTGCCCGCCGGTACAACCGAAGGCGATGGTCAAATAGCTCTTGCCTTCGTGAATGTAATGCGGCAGCAGGTAAACGAGAAGATCGGAAATACGGGAGATGAATTCGCGAGTTTGAGGGAATGAGCGAATGTACTTGGCGAGACGGGGATCGCGTCCGGTCAGCGGCCGAAACTCCGGGACGAAATGCGGGTTGGGGAGGAAGCGCACATCGAAGACGAGGTCGGCATCCTCGGGAACGCCCTGACGGAATCCGAAACTCACGCACGATACCAGGATGCTCTTTTCCGAGGACTGCTCTTTAAAGCGTTCGGTGATGTGAGCGCGAAGTTCGTGAACATTGAACTTCGAAGTGTCGATGACGAAATCGGCGACCGCGCGAATGGCGCTTAGATGGCGGCGTTCGGTCTTAAGGGCAGACTTTACCGGAGAATCGGTGCCCAGCGGGTGAGGGCGGCGAGTTTCGCTGAAACGACGGAGCAACACGGCGTCGGAAGCTTCGAGGAAGACGACCTTGGTGGGAATAAGGCGTCCAACAGACTTCAGGATCTTGGGAAGTTCTTCCAGTTTGGAGCCTTCGCGCACGTCGACAACCAACGCCGTGCGGCGAATCTCACTGGACTGTACGGCAAGGTCCGCGAACTGCGGGATGAGTTGTACGGGAAGGTTGTCGACGCAGTAGTAGCCGAGATCTTCGAAAGCTTTTAAGACGGAGGCCTTCCCCGAGCCACTCATCCCGGTGATGATGACGAGTTCCGGAGATTGCTTTCTGCGGGATGGCGTATGCGCTGGGCTTTTCGATTTTGCGGATTTGTGGCCAGAAGACTTCCGCGACTTCATGAATTGGATAGTAGCATTTAGGGCCGATAGTCGCCTCGGTCCGCGGATTACCAAGTGAGATACGTGCCTGAGGCGAGATTTTTGGCCTAGGTGCGAGAAATTGGAAAAGCCGATTGTGTCGACGGAGTGCGGACAGGTAAGCTATGGCGACATGAAAAAGTTCGAAGAGCTCACTGAGCGCGAGGTACTGGCGCTGGCCATTGCCCTCGAAGAGGAAGACGAGCGGGTCTATTCCGACTTTGCCGAAGGCTTGCGGCAGGATTATCCCGCGACGGCGTCGATGTTTGACGGCATGCGCGAGGAAGAGTCGGGACACCGACGGCGGTTGCTCGAACTTTTCCAGAAAAAATTTGGGGAGCACATTCCGCTGATCCGGCGGCAGGATGTGCGCGGATTTGTGGACCGTCCAGCTTTGTGGCTGGTGCGTCCGCTGCGCATTGAAGCGGTGCGCAAGGAGGCGTCGACGATGGAGGTGGAAACGCGGCGCTTCTACGAGAAGGCCGCGGCTCGCACCCAGGATGTGAGCATCCGGCAATTGCTGGACGATCTGGCGCGGGAAGAGCGTGAGCATGAGGAGCGCGCGCAGGAACTCGACAAGCAGAAGCTTCCGGACAATGTGAAGGCCGACGAAGAAGTCGCGCAGCGGCGGCTGTTTGTGTTGCAGATTGTACAGCCGGGGTTAGCAGGATTGATGGACGGATCGGTGTCGACGCTGGCACCGGTGTTCGCGGCGGCTTTTGCCACCAAGAACAGTTGGGACGCGTTCCTGGTCGGGCTTGCGGCTTCGGCGGGCGCGGGCATCAGCATGGGATTCGCCGAAGCTCTGTCGGATGATGGAAGCCTGACGGGTCGCGGACATCCTTGGGTTAGAGGACTGATCTGCGGGGCGATGACGGCGCTTGGCGGCATTGGGCACACATTACCATTCCTGATTCGCGACTTTCGCGCCGCGCTTTGGGCTGCGGGCATTGTCGTGCTGGGTGAGTTAGCGGTAATTACCTGGATACGACGGCGCTACATGGATACGCCCTGGGTGACAGCGGCGCTGCAGGTCGGGCTGGGCGGCGTGCTGGTGTTCGTTACTGGCGTGCTGATTGGGAGCTCATAAAGCCATTGATGATTTGTGATTGATGATTGTTAATTGAACGACCGTCTGCGCGGCGTTTGACAATCGACAATCAAAACTCATCAATCAACAATTGGTTTATGGCTGCGTGTCCAGCGGGTGCGTGCTCTTCTCGTAAAATTCTTTCTGCAGCTTCGGGCTGACGTCGTCGCCTTGCACGGCGCGAATCGCTTTCACCACCGAATCAATCCACCACTTCATCTGAAATTCGCCAAGCTCTTTGGTAGCGGCCGCTCCTTCGCCTGAATAATGGTTGGGGAATCGCGTGTACCACCAGATCCCGGTATAGACATCTTCGGGAAGTTTTTGGCGAGCCTGGTCCGCGCCGGATTCGCTGCTAGCGCGGTCCTGGTGAACCAGATCGGGATGGGAGACCATCATCTTGGAAGTTTCGCTCTCGCCCGCATGCATGTCGATCTTAGTCTTTTTGGGTGGACCACCTTGCTGTGGCGTACGCTCGTCAAAAACATAGACGACGTAATCGTGAGGCTTGTCGAGTTGAGTTTGACAGAAGTAGGGAAGCAGGCTGTCGTTGCCGCCATGGCCGTTGACGATCAGGATTTTTTTGCAGCCATTGCGCGCCATCTCGTCGGTGGTTTCCTGCAGCAGCGCGAGTTGCAGGCTGCGGCTGTACGCCATGGTTCCAGGTTCGTGGCGCGCTTCGGCGATCTGGCCGAAATAATATTCGGGGAAGACAACGGCATATTCCTGCTCGGCGGCATGCAGCGCGGCATAGCGGACGTCCAGCAGGTCGGTGCCCAGCGGCAGATGCGGACCGTGCTTCTCGAGGATGCCGAAGGGCAGCAGGCAGGTTCCTTGGGACCGGTGAATGCCTTCGCGAAAGTCGGACGCGGTGAGTTCTTCCCAATGCACGGACAGCTTGCTCGAGGTTGAGACGGTTTGTGCGGGGAGAAAATGGGGCGTCGCAATCGAGGCGGCCAGAAGGAAAACTGCGCGGAGTAAAAAAGGCTGGCGGCGGACTTGAACCATGATATCTCCCTCGACGCTGAATTCTAGCACTCGGGCTTTCTTGAGACGTCTCGACTGGGAGAGCTCACGGTGCAAGATGTTGAGGTTGGAACGTCCCCGCTAAGGACGCGGAGACAAGGACGGTGCATCCGATTTTAGTATCGGGCTACTTCAGGAAAATTTCTTGCAGAAGTTCGGAACTGACAATCTCGCGTATCTCGGCGCGCCGTTCTCCTGGTTGTTGAGCGGCCTCGCTTTCAGCACGCGACCGAATTTTCGCTATCGAGACGGATGGAAGTCGAAATATGCGAGATTCATGTTTCCTTCTGTAAGAATGTGAACGGTCAGAACGCTTTTCCCCGCTGGAAGTCGAACCCGTAACAGGGCCGGCACGAGGTTCCAGTGATGCCACTGCCGCCAGGCAATAGGGTCGGAGGCATTGAACGTGGAAGCAATTGCCAGGGGCCCTGTGGCGTCCTTTCCGTTCACATTCATCGAAATAGCTCCGCCCCGATTTGAGGTGTACAGAAGATCGGCGCTATAAAAGCCGGGGTGGGCAACCTGCACCGTTATGTTGAACCATTCTCCGGGCTCGGTCCATCCGACATAGAGCTGGTTTTCTGGAGGCTGCACCAGGTCGTAGGGACTGTTGTCAATCTGGTCGTGAAATTTGGTGTAGGAGATGTCGACGCCCTCGTCCATTCGGAACTGATTCAGGTAGGTTCCGTCGGCGGGATTGAGGGCTCCGCTGCCGTTGTTTCTGGCATCGGAGTCATGATAAGCAATTCCTTCTCCGCCGCGATCATAGTAGGCGCATTCCACGCGCCCGGGAATTTTCTGCGCCCCGGCTTGGTAGCGGCTGTCCTGATATGGAGTTCCCTTGTAAGTTTTCTGGAAATCGATTTTCGACGCGCAGAAGGAAGCGGCTGCGACGAAGGCGAGCAGAGTAGGCAACAGCACACACGATCGCAACGGAGGTTTTGTTAATAGCACTTGAGCCTCGGGCGATAAAGCTGCGGCCCGGTACTTTCGGGCCGCCTGGACAGCCGAGGGTGCCCGTCCCCACAGAGTTAAGTTGACCCCCTGGCAGCCGAGGCGATTGCCGCTACGTAAGTCGTATTTTCATGGGGCCTCGATTAGTTCCATTTTGCCGTCGCGGGTGCGGTGGAGGATCATGACTTTGCCTTTGGGATCACGGAAGACGAAGACGTCGCGGTCGCGGAAATGGGCTTCCTTGATCGCCTCCTCGATCGTCATCGGACGCATGGCGACGGCGTCTTCGGAGCGAACGAGGTGTACCTCGGTCGTTTTAGCGACCGCGGGATATTTGTGGACCATAACTGGAACGGCAGTTTTTTCCGAAAGACCGATGACTGGTTGCACATCAGCTTCATCGGCGGTGGTGGCGTGGCCGTTCCACTTTTTGACCTCTTCAGTCTTCCTGGCCGAGCGCTTCTTCGATTGCCAGCGGGTTTTGTATTTGACCGCCTGCTTCTCGAGGTGGTCGAGGGCTTCGTTGACGGCGATGGCCATGTCTTTCGCTTGCGCGAGGCCTACAAGCGGGCCATTGCGCGGACTGATGGTGATTTCGGCTTTGTGGCGATGCTTTTCTACTGTGAGGATGACCTTAGTTTCGAAGCGGTCGCCGAGAATTTTGCGGATTTTAGTGAGGCCGGTTTCTACTTCTTTGCGGATGATGGGAGTGATTACGTAATGTCTGCCAGTGTATTCCACGTTCATGAGCGCCCCTCCTAAGAATTCGTTCGTATGAGCAAAATCGGGCACTACATTGGAACTATCTCAAGTCCGTCAGAATGAGAGGGAAGGTTCCTTTCGTCCCTACGGGCTTGATTTCCACGCGCCGTGGGCTGTATTCTTGCGCCGCTTCGCGGCTTTCTTCGACGAACGTTCTATTTCTTTACCCGGCGCTGGTGCGTGCTGGGGATGCGCATGTCTTCGCGGTATTTGGCCACCGTGCGGCGGGTCACCTGGATGCCTTGCGATTGCAGGATGCGGGTGATCTGCTCGTCGGTCAACGGACGGCTGGGATCCTCTTCTTCGATCAGCTTTTTGACGCGGCGTTTGAGGATAAGCAGCGACGTGCCCCCGCCCTCGGGCCCCTGAACGCTTTCGCTGAAGAAGTATCGCAGCTCGAATACACCTTGCTGGGTGTGCGCGTATTTGTTGGCCACTGCGCGGCTTACCGTGGAAGGATGCACGCCAATCTCTTCGGCCACCTCCTTGATCATCATGGGTTTCAGTTGATCGATGCCTCGTTCGAGAAAATCCTGTTGGCGAGCAACGATGCAATAACAGACTTTGGTGATGGTCTGCTTGCGCTGCTCGATGTTCTTGATGAGCTGGATGGCGCTCTTATAGCGCTCTTTGACGTAGTCGCGGGTGCTCTTTTCGTTAGTGCCGTCGCGGGTAACCAGTTTTTTGTAGGCCGGATTGAGGCGAAGCTGCGGCAGGTCTTCGTCGTTCATGATGACCAGCCACTCATCGCCGTGTTTCACGAAGGCAACGTCCGGCTCGATAAGGCGCGCCTGCACTTTGTTGTAACGCAGGCCGGGGCGCGGATCGAGCGTGCGGATATAGTCGAGTGCCGCCTGCACGGCTTCGATAGGGCGCCCGATGGCCTTGGCAATTTCTTTGTGCTGCTTATTCTGCAGGCCGCGCAGATGCTGGTCAACGACCGCCATGGCATCTTTCAGAACTTGCTCGGTGCCGTTGCCGTTTTTGTGCAGCGCGAGTTGCGCTTGGTGGTAGCGCAGTTGATTCAGCAGGCACCCGCGCAGATCGCGGCAGGCAACGCCGGGAGGATCGAGCTGACGCACAACGTCCAATGCTTCCTGCAAATCGGCAGGCGAGAATGTTGGCTTATAAACCGGAGTTGCGTGCGCGGGCTCGGGCGCGGGAGCAACTGCTGCGGCCGAGTCTCCGGAGTGCGAGGAAAAAGAGGCTTCCGCGCGGGGCTCGGTGGCGGGGGTCGCGGTGCTTTCGGTGTCCGCAAGTCCGGCATGCTCCGCGGCGTTTAGATCAATATCGTCATCAAGATGGGATGAATCGATCCCTGCCAGATGGGAACCGTCTTCCGCCTCTGTACCGGCCTCTGCGGCGACTTCCGCTAAGCCTAAGGCTTGCGCCTCATTCACGATATTCTTTGCCGTTTGAGCGTCGGATTCCGGCGGTGCAGGGGGCGCAATGCCCAGCAACTCCTCGTCGCTGGCGATGAGGTAGCCGTCTTCATTCAAATTTCCGATGATCAGATCGACGGCCTCGCGCACTTCGCGGCGCAGGCTGAGCGCGCCCAGTTGCCAGGCAAGGTGATCGGTGAGATTAGTCGGTTTGGAGAGGAAATTCTCGAACGAAGGACGCTCGATATCCTCCATCTCGCTGTGAGTGCGGTAGCCCGGATCGAGATAGTCCTGGAAAAAGGACCCGAAATCAATTTCTTCGAAGGGATCTTTCTTCTCGACCGCTGTGATGGGATTTTCTTCGTTGGTAGCGGCAGCGGCGCGTTCGCGGTCTTCTTCTTTCTTGCCGACTTCGTCGAGCGACGGAACCGACTCTTCGAGTTCTTCGAGAACGGGGTTCTCGACCATCTCAGCGTTGATCATGTCCTTGAGCTCAAGCTTGTTGAGGGCAAGGACCGAGACCATCTGCACCAGGCCCGGTGTGAGGATCTGGCGCTGCGACAGCCTTACGCTGAGTTTGTGTTGAAGTAAGACCATGTGTTCGGCCGACTCTCGTAGAACCCAAAATCTTTAACCACGAAGGGCACTAAGGTTCACGAAGGAAATCCTTAGTGTTACTTCGTCCTTTGTGGTTTACGCCTTCTTTTCACACTAGCGAGAAACTCTCGCCCAGATAAACCCGGCGCACTTCCGGATCGCTGGCCAGCTGGCCGGGCTGGCCATGACGGAAAATTCTGCCGTCATCGATGATGTAGGCCCGATCGGTCACCGAAAGTGTTTCGCGCACGTTGTGATCGGTGATCAGTACTCCGATGCCGCTGGCGCGCAGGCTGCTGATAATTTTCTGCAAGTCGAGCACAGCAATCGGGTCGATCCCCGAAAACGGTTCGTCCAGCAAAATGAATGTGGGGTTGATGCACAGGCAGCGGGCAATTTCCACGCGCCGGCGTTCCCCACCGGACAGGGCATATCCGCGATTCTGGCGGATGTGCTCGAGTCCCAACTCGTCAATAAACTTTTCCATCTTCTCTCGGCGCTCGTGCCAGGACATCGGCTGCGCTTCCAGAACCGCGAGGATGTTCTCTTCAACCGTAAGTTTGCGAAAAACCGAAGCTTCTTGAGGGAGATAACTGATGCCATACTGCCGGGCCCGGAGGTACATGGGAACGTCGGTGATGTCCTGACCGTCGTACAGCACGCGACCGGTGTCGGGAGGGATTAGCCCAACGATGGCATAGAAGGTAGTAGTCTTGCCAGCGCCGTTAGGGCCTAATAAGCCAACGACTTCACCCTGATCGACCCTGAGACTGACGCCATTGACAACGCGGCGGCCACGATAGCTTTTGCCAATTTCATCTGTGGCCAGAGTACGCATTTATCTTCGCAATTAATGGGCCACTCGCGTCTGAGTTACCACAGGATTGCTTGCTCCGCCTTCTACGAGCACCCTATCATCGCGTCTAAAGAAAGTCAACGAAACGCCGGTAATCTTGCCTTGTTCGGCATCAAAAATGCTGGGCGGTCCGCCGGTCAGGACGAACTTATCGTCGGCAGCGGTATAGACGAGCTTTTGTCCCTCGGCGCGACGCTTCGGTTGTTGGACGATGACATCGTCTTGAGCGACCATGCGATCCAGCCGGCCGGACCCGGCAAAGGATTGATTCCCCGATCCTTGACTGCGAGTTAAGAGGTAGGCGTCTACAGTTTTAGCCGAAGCGCTAAAGTCGGCGCTTTGGGCAACGACCCCGCCTTGGTAGTGAATGCGGCGCTCGGCATCGGCATAGGTGAGCTTGGCGGCGGTGATTGAGATCGGGGTGGATGGGGATATCGAGTCGCGTTTCGGTTTTCTCGGCCCCGTTTGTTCGGCTTGCAGGTTCGCTCTGGAGGCCTGGATCAAGACGGTTTGCACGGGCTGGGCGGCGGTGCCTTGGGCAATCACGGATCGGTGGTCCCGATCGAACTGGATCGTAGGCGCCTCGATGAGGTTTGCTTCCTGCCAGAGGCGCGCGTTCCCGGTGTAAACAGCGACCGCGGGGGAGTTGTGGGCAGTCATGCTGCGAGCGGTCACATGAATCGGGGAAGACCCGGCCAGCAAGGCGCCATTGGGCTGCTCTTTGAGTTCGCTGTAGGTGCTCTTGACATCGCCTTGAGCGAGGGCATCGCCGGTTGCGCGGTCGATGCGAATCGTATTGGCTGTCGTAGCCATGCCGCCGTTGGCCACGCGCGGATCGCCGCTCAGGACGAGCATCTGGTCGGCGGGCGTGTAGCGCGCTACGTTAGCCCAAGCATGCATACGCTTCGCAGGATCTTGGGCATCGGTGTAGAAAACATTGCCCTGTTGAGTGATGGAGTCGATCCCGCCTTCGGGAAGAAACGAGGCGTCGACCGACGTGCTGGTGCTGATTCGATCGGGTTCCCCCGGAGTGGAATTGACGATGCGCGCATCGGGGGAGCCGTGAATTCCCACGAGATGATTGCGGCCCTCGGAGAATGCGAATTGCGCTTCGAACTTACCTGCGGTTACGTCTGTGTTCTGCGCGGGAATGGCAGGCGCGGTAGGCTGCGCTTGGGCGATGGTGATGTGGGCGGCGCCGGAAGTGACGGCGCGTTGCAGAATGTGGCCTTGCGCCACCGTGAAGTCGATGGCGGGGGCGAGCAGTTCAAAATCTTGCGGTCCGGATGCGACGCCTTTTGCCGCCGGCTTGATGGCACTGGCGGCTTTCTGGGTCAGGTGGACACCATCGAGGGCGTGAACTTTCTGCAACTCGTTCTGCCCGGCAAAATCCAGCACCACACGCCCGGCATTGCCCTGCAGGCGCTGAGATCCGGTCTGCTCGAGGTGAACGTTGCCGGTAAGGATCGCGGTATGGAGCAAATCCTGCTTCCCCTCGAGCAGGAATTCGGCCTGATCGGCGCGGCTGCGCACCTGGGATGGCGGAGAGTCTGTGTCGCCGGCGAAATCTTGTTTTGAGGCAGATTCCGTTGCGCCATGCATTCGCGTCTCCGTCGTTACATTTCCCGATGCCAAGATTCTTTCCACCTGATTTTCGTGACCCAGATAAAACGTCGTTTGGTCGGCTCGCACACTGCCGTCCTGACGGCTGAGATGAGGATGGTAGAGAGTAATCTCGCGCGGCTCGTTGCTGATGATGCCGCGGTCGGCTTCAATCACCGCAGCATATGCGCCATTGAGCACGATGTGGATTTGCGAGGACAGAGTCAGGGTGTTAGTTTTGCCGGCATATTGCACTCCGACCGCCCAGCCGGTGGCCTGCGGGGTTTGAAATTCGACGCGGGCAGCGGTCATAGCGTTTCCGCTGTCTTTATTGAAGATAAGATCGTGGGTCTTCAAGTGGATTGGATTCTTGAGTTGCTTGGGTGTGGCCTGATCGGGGCTGGCGAGGCCTCCTGGATTGGAAACTAGATCGATCTGAACGTCGCCCTTGGCAGTGACGTCGCCCGTCTTCTGGTTGAAGGCAAAATCGTCCCCGTAAATCTGGTCGAAGCGCGAGGAGTCGCGACCGTAGAGTACGATGCTGACGTTGTGGAGTTCGGCATTGCCATTCAGCTTGAATTGCTTGACAGCGCTGGCCTGGACGGTGAATAGCGTGCGCTTGCCATCGGACTTGGAGAACTGGAAGCCGCTGGCCGTTTGCTTGATGTCGTATCCGATCTTGGCCGGGAATTGTTTTAATACATTGGTTGCCTTGTGTCTCGTATAGAAATACATTCCCGCCACGACCAGCGTGAGCAGCACGGCGGTCATGGCCAGCAGTCGGCGCAGACGGTAGACTTTCAGCGGCATCTGGGTTCAGTGTAATGCAGGAGCGTTGCTGGCGGTTAGTCGCTGTCGTTGGCCGACCCTTCGCAGAATCCATCTACACTTAGAACTCGCGGCTCGATGACCATGACCTCGCAAAAACCGGCATTGTTCGACTTTCACAACCTGCGGGTGATGCGGGGTCAAAAGACCGCGCTCGACGACTTCAGCTTGCGCATTGGAGCGGACGAGCACGTAGCCATTCTTGGTCCGAACGGTTGCGGCAAGTCGACACTCATCAAGACGATTACCCGCGAGTGCTATCCCGTGGCGCGGCCGGAGTCTTCAATGTCGATACTGGGCGAAGAAAGTTGGGACGTTTTCGCGCTGCGTGCTCGGCTCGGCATCGTGTCGAATGACCTGATGTTTTCGGTCATGGGAGACGCCTGCGGGCGCGACGTAGTGTTGTCGGGATTCTTCAGCAGTATCAGCATTTTTTCGAATCATCACGTGGATGCGCTGCAGCGCGAGTTGGCGGATGAGGCGCTGGCCGCATTGAAGATCGAGCATCTGGCGGAGCGTGCGGTTTGCGAAATGTCGTCGGGCGAGGCGCGGCGCGTCCTGATCGCGCGGGCCTTGGTTCACAAGCCGGGAGCATTGCTGCTGGACGAGCCGTGCAATTCGCTCGATCTGGCGGCACAGCAGGGATTACGGAAAACCATGCGGGCGCTGGCGAATTCGGGAACCGCCATTATCCTGGTGACGCACGAACTGGCAGACATTGTTCCGGAAATTCAACGCGTGGTGCTCATGAGCCGGGGACGAGTTGTGGCCGACGGGCCGAAGGAGCAGATTTTGCAGGTGGAGCGACTGGCTGACTTATTCGGAGTGAAAGTGGAAATGGCGCGCCGCGACGGGCATTTTCACTTATGGTAGACTCGTTAGCGCCCACCTTCCTTCGACCCGATCTCTATCAGACGTTTCGTCATCAACACCAAGCCGAGAATCTGAGTCCACTCGGAGACTATGTTGCCGACGACCTGGCCCCACTTACTGTTGGGATCCATCGCTCGAAACGCAAGTATCCAGCCAATGCCAGTAATCACCAAAAACAACGTGAGGGAATGCTCGCGTAGAAACTCCAGAACTGCCGAAGGCAACATTCCCTTTGGCTGTTTGCTTTCTGCCGAGCCCTTTTCGTAGAGGAATTTGGTCATTACAACAGTGACGAACACGCCTGTCCAATCGGCGATGGCATTCCCGAAAAATGACCCTATGTGGGTTGAAGGGTTAGCCCGGTGATAGAGGGCGATGAGAACAAGCACGACTCCCAGAGCGACAAGGCTTAGAGAATGCCTGCGGAGGAGGGCCTGCGATTTCCGGCTTTGCGTCATGGAGCTACTTTACTGGACATGGCAAGCGCAGAGTGTTTCAGACTCAATCGTGGATCTGTTCACGCCTCGTCATTTAACCGTTTCGCTAATCGCTTAGGCGCGATCAGCGAGTAGCTGCCGAAGAGGAGTTCCTTGACTTCGGCCCAGTCGATCTCAGCCGTATCTAAGCGCAAGGCCACCCATCCTCTCGAAGCTACGTAAGCGGGAAGATAGAATCTGGCGGGCTGAGCCGCAACCAAAGCCTTGTTATCGCCGGGCAAGACTTTGCAGGTGACGGCGACAATGCCGTCGCCGTGATGGTTGTCGAGGAAGTAGGCGAAGGTCTTTTTTCGGACAAGAAACTGCGCGTGAGATCCGTGGACCGTCCGAGTGGCTTCCGGTAGCGACCGGGCAATCTTAGTCAGACGAGAAAGGCGCGGATCTTCCGACTTTGTCATAAAGTCCTCCTTCGCGCCATTGCCCGTCGCAATCTCACCTCTGGACCGGGATATGGAGATCGCGCAACGAAAGTTCCAGGCCGCCGTATTCAGAGTGATCGTTGTTGCCGATGGTGAATGCGATATCGACAGTGTCGCCCGCCAGAAGTGGGGTTTGCTGCAGGCGTTCAGCCATGTGCCAGCCGAGGGCGTCGAAGGTGATTTTGCGTTGGAAGGCAGTTCTTAGGTCGCGGTTTTCAGTTCTCAGTTCGCCCGCCTGCATCGCAGCCACGGATGCCGCTTTCTGGCTTCGAGGGATGGCGGCGCCGTCGGGGTGGCAGCGGGGCGTGACCAGGACCGCCGCAGCGGAGAGCTCCTCGGAGTCGTCGTCCACAAACGTTGGCAAGGTCTCGAAGGAGGCCTTTCTTGACGCGCTGGGCCTTAATTTCAGCTTGATGTGTTTCTCTTTCAGAATGCGTGGCGGCGCAGTCAACTGGACGGCGCGAGCAGCGAAAATCGGCTCGGGATTTCCCATCCCATATGGTTCGAGCAATTGAAGCGCTTGAAACAGTTCGGGCGTGACGTCTGCGAGATCGAGTTCGGTGTCGAGATCGAGCGTTGGATCGAAATCCGCCAGGGTGAGACGGGAGCGGGCGAAGGCATCGAGTTTGGCGCGCAGATCGGCGACATTGGCGGAGGGCATGGCGAATCCACAGGCGTGAGAATGGCCGCCATAGCGCGAAAAGAGATGGCCGCAGGATTCGATCGCCTCCAGCAGATGGAAAGCTCGAATGGAGCGACCGGAACCGAAAGCTTCGGTGCCATCGCGGGAAATCACGACCGTGGGGCGGTTGTAGCGTTCGACAATGCGTGTGGCGGTGATGCCGATGACGCCGCGGTGCCAGCCTTCTCCGTCGACGACAATGCAGTAGGAATCGCAAAGGGTGGGATCGCCGGAGAAGCGCTCCTCTACCGAGCGCATGATTTTTTTTTCTTCTTCCTGGCGGTCGGAGTTGAGATGGTCGAGTTTGGCGGCGAGTTCGCGGGCGCGCGCTACATCTTTCACGCTGAAGAGTTCGATCACATCGCGCGCCACGTCCATGCGTCCGGCGGCGTTAATGCGAGGCGCGATGCGGAAACCAACTTCGCCGGATGTTGGAGGACGCTTGGCGGAGATCTGTGCGACTTCCAGCAACGCTTTGAGGCCCGGATTAACCGCGAGGCGCAGTGCATCCAGACCTAACGAAGCGAATACCCGATTCTCGCCGGTGAGAGGAACGGCATCGGCGATGGTGGCGATGGCCACCACTTTCATAAACGACATCTGCAACTTATTTTGCACGCTAGCTTCGAGGCGGCGTTGCATCAATCCTTGGGCCAGTTTGAAAGCTACACCCGCGCCGCAGAGTTGCTTATAGGGATAGTCGCAGCCAGGCTGATTTGGGTTGAGAACGGCCAGGGCCTTGGGCACGCCGTCAGGACCGGGCAGGTGATGGTCGGTGACAATCAGGTCGACGCCGAGACGTTGCGCGGTTTCCGCAGGCGCAAAGGCGCGGATGCCCATATCGACGCTGACGATCAGGCGAATGCCAGCCGAGGCGGCGCGCTCGATCACGTCGTCGCGCATGTCATAGCCCTCGCGAATGCGGTGCGGCACATGGAAGTCCGCCGAGCCGCCGCAGAGTTCGATCGCTGTCTTGAGAATGATGACGGCCATGGTGCCATCGACGTCGTAATCGCCGTAGATGAGGATCGGCTCTTTGCGTTCGATAGCGGCCGAGATGCGACCTACGGCAGCAGGCAGCCCAGTCATTCGCTCGGGAGCGTGGAGATGAGAAAGTGAAGGGGATAGAAAAACGTTGGCCAAGTCGAGGTCGGTGAGGCCGCAGCGCACCAGGAGGGGCGCGAGGATGGAGGCGGCGTTGCGAACGCCCGCAGGCGCTGAACTGGCGCGGAGCGCCGCTATCAGCGAGGCGACTGCTTGTTGGTCGCACGATTTTTGCGTCCACTGCATAGAGCGGCTGTCATGCGGAGAGCCGTTTAGCACTGAGACATCTGCGGCTTGCGGGCCGATTGCAGAGGTCCTCATGAGTTCACGAATCAAGTGCAACACCGTACAAAGGTGTTGCGATGGCAAAAAGAAGGTATGAGCAGTTGAGCCTCCGGGAGAGGATTGAGATTTACCGTCTGCATGCAGACGGTAAATCTCTGCGCTGCAT
>DATBEI010000215.1:0-20857 GCA_036269595.1 Candidatus Sulfotelmatobacter sp. | reverse complement strand
ACTTGATATTTGTTTTTCGTGGCCCCATTCTGCGGTGTTCAAAAGGAGACTTGCGGGTCGAAGTGAAACGGGTGGTGTGGCACGAGGTTGCCCACTGGCTCGGCTACGAAACTGAGGAGCAAGTAAAAGGTTTGGGTTTATAGAGCTAAAGCGCGAGTGCGACGGCCGGTCTTCAAAGCACATAATTAATTAAGGAGGCAAATGCCAGCGCACGAGTTCCTGTGCCCGGGCAATAAAACAAACGTATCTGACTCATGACCGGATGAAGCGCACTGAGGCGAAGAGAATCCATCGATCAGCGATAGTGAATCTCGACTTTGTAAGCCAGTTTCAGCCCGCTCAGGGCGGGGACTATCGTCTCGTTCTTCGCGATGGAAGGGCAGAAGCGAGGTATGACAACTCCGCTGTGAGGCTGCTAGGCCAATGATCTGGCCCTTCTTGGAAAAACAGGGCAACCGAAAGCCTCCCATCATTGATCAATGGGCAAAATCGCCTAATTTCAGAAGTTACTCGCGTAAAACAGAGGTCGCTTGCCGCAGAGTATGAGAGTCACGCCGGACAGTGTGAGGGAGTCGGGCACCGCCTCGGGGTGCTCCGCGTCACAGACGAGAACACGTCGAAGTAGGATCATGGTAGATGGGAATCGGGCCATGATTCAGGACCTGTAAACGCCAACCGTTGCGAACTGCAGGGACGGCCCGACAAAGCCATGTCCGGGACGTACGAGCGGCACGGATCGAGAAAGTGGCCGAAATCTGAGGGTAGGGCACAACTTTGCCAGCCAGCCCGCCCGCACCGGCCTGAAAACATGATTCTGACGGAACTTCCTCGAGATCAGTACAGCTACCTGCGGCGGTACTTGGACTTAGTTCCGTTGAGATCCGGAGATGTACTCTGGGAACCCAACGAGACTATCGAGTCCGTTTGCTTTCCGAATAACGGGATGGTTGCTTTCGTAGCTGTAATGCACAACGGAACGATGGCTGAAGTTGGCATGACGGGACGCGAGGGGTTTGTCGGAACAGCGGTGGTCCTAGGTGCTCGCGATGCTTCGGTTCGTGCCATTGTGCAGATCGCCGGGGATGGCCTCAGGATCGAGTCTGACCTGTTGCGGCGGATACTGCCTCGAACCCCACAACTCGATCACCGCTGAAGAATGCTGTCCTGTGTGCAGAATGCGATGTTGTCAGCGACAGCCCACATAACGTCTGCATGGTTTGTGGCAGTCATTCGTTGTTCAATGTTGCCCGGTTTTTCGGTGGCAATCTCCGGGGGGAAGAGAGCAGAGTTGATTGCACAGCAGTCGATCGAAGCGCCACGCGAAATTGTCTTGTCGTTTCCCAAACCGCAGAGGACCCGAAGGAGGGCAACGGGAATCGAGCCCGGTCATCCTTATCTCAGCGGTGAGGACAGCCAGGCCAGCAACAAGGCCGGCGTATTCCTTCCTTAAGCTCCGTGCATACGCGCTCAATGTGCAGCTTTCTGATTTCCGGTTTCTTGACGGAGATAACCCAGCAGATCCATTCATTGCGTGCGAGTGGCGTAATATCCTCCCATTTTGCGCGCGCGGCCGGGTCGGAGAGGAGAACTTTTCGTAAATCTGCTGGTACAGTGTGTACCGCTCCAGGGGAGATCGCATTCTTCGTCATCTGTTTCACTTTCTATCGTCCCAGTTACCCAATCAGTCTGGGGAGCCCTCGGATGCGCCGCGCTCGTCCTGACCCAAGGGCTCCGGAAGCGGCGGCCCGAAGGATGCGACGGAAACTTGGACATTCCATGTGGCTCGGAGCGCGGCAGGCAGCGGCGTGTCGCAGGCCATCGCGCATTTCGGTCGGTTTGCGAATGGTCCTGTCCAACTCCTCGGCTTTGGCTGCCAGCATCTGCCGGTCGATGCGGGACCGGCCGTCTGCTGCGAACATGAGCGCGATCTCAGCGAGCGAGAAACCGGTGGAACGCCCGAGGGCGATCAGTGCCAGTCGTTCCAGCACGCCGGGATCGAACACACGGTGCAGACCCCGCCTGCCGATCGAGGCGATCAACCGTTTCTCCTCATAAAACCGCAGCGTCGAGGCAGTTAGCCCAGAACGCTGCGCTACCTCTGTGATGTCCACGTTTCCCCTCTTGACCTCAAGTCGACTTGAAGTTGCAGAATAGGCCTTTGAACTCACGACGTGCAACGAAAAGGAGATGATTCATGGATGCCGCACGCCAAACCAATACCAAGCCAACGAATGGCGGACCAAACCCGGGCTTGCTTCGCCCCCCGATTATCTTCTTATGCGCGATTCTGCTGGGAATCGCCCTGAACTGGGCTTGGCCACTCCATGTCGTGTCACCCAGTGTTCGGTTGCTCGGTCCTATTGTTACGGCTTGCGCCGTAGTTCTCTTCCTGCTTTCCTACCGGGAATTTCGCCGAGCTGGCACTTCGGTACAGGGAAGCAAGCGTTCCACTGTGATCGTGCGAACCGGTCCCTACCGGTTCAGCCGCAATCCTATCTATCTGGCTTTCATCCTGCTCGTACTCGGATTGTCTGTTTGGTTGAATACTCTCTGGCTGCTCGTAACGCTCGTGCCACCCGTTGCCATCATTGCGTTGTTAGTGATTCCACGAGAAGAACGATTCCTCGAACGCAACTTCAACGGCCAGTATTCAAGCTACAAGGCTCAGGTCCGTCGTTGGTTGTGAGGGCGAACTCTCCAAGCTTGCCTGCCATAGATAGCCAGGTTGAAGGCGCAAACGAGCACGCCAGCCACCGTCAACACCGTTGCGGAAATGTCTGGATAGACGAGCATGTCCAGATAGTGGAGCAGGAAGCCGCCCTGGTACGGCGCGATGCCTCCCTTTTGTTCCAGCCAGTTTTCGAGGAGCGTTAACGGACAGGGCCAGGGCAGCAACTCCGTGAGGATTCCCCAGATCAGGGAACCGATATGCGGCCAACGAAGGATGGGACGCGATCGCGTGAACACGGCACCGAAGACCACCCAGACGATAAATAGTGCGTGCAGAAAGAGCACAGCAGTCGCAAGAGCCGAATAGAGGTTTGGGGTCGTATGCATGATTCGAACTTAGTGCAATCGCCGTGAGCAGCCGAACTATCGCACGATCAGATTCTCCCCCATCCTCGGTAGTATAGTTTGGGATGATCATGCGCAAGGTCGTGCATGTGGACACGGATGCGTTCTACGCCTCGGTAGAGCAACGGGACAATCCTGACCTGCGCGGCAAGCCCGTGATTGTCGCCTGGAAAGGCAACCGCTCGGTTGTGTGTGCCGCTTCCTATGAGGCGAGGGCTTTCGGTGTGCGTTCGGCCATGCCAGCGAAGCAGGCAGAACGGCTGCGTCCGGATGCGACCTTTGTTGCTCCGGATTTCACCAGGTATCGGGCCGTATCCGGGGATGTGCGGGCGATCTTCAAGCGCGGAATGGGCGGAGCTTGGAGAGACGACCATCCAGACAATATCCAGGCAACACATTGGCGGTGCAACGAAGAAAAAGGATCCACCAGAATGAATGACTGACGGCCCATCAGTCGTCCTCTTGCCAATGAAAAACCCGATGGTCGGGCGGCGTTGCGGATCTAGATGCAGATCGTTCAGAGTAGCCTCCGCGTAGTCGGAATATCTGCCGTGATCGCAAAAGACGCCATCACTTCAGGCTGCGTTCGGCGGCGCTCAATCTCTGCACTTTGCTGTGCTTGCGGCCGTAGCCGAAATAAAGAATTACTCCGACGGCCAGCCAAATGATCAATCGAGCCCAGGTTTCCCATCCCAGACTTAGCATCATTAGAAGTGATACGGCGATGCCCATGATGGGGGTGAATGGAATCCATGGCGTCACAAACGCGCGCGGAACCTCCGTCCTTCGTCTCCTAAGAATCCAAACACCGCCGCAGACGATTACGAATGCCAGGAGCGTCCCAATCGAAACCAATTCGCTCATCACACTGATAGGAGTGAGTGACGCGACCAAAGCCACACACACGCCCACAAGAATCGTCGAAATATAAGGAGTGCGGAAGCGTGGATGAACGGCGCTTGCCCATCTGGGCAATAAGCCGTCGTGTGACATCGAAAAGAAAATGCGCGATTGACCAAGCAACGTCACTACCATCGCGGAACTCAGTCCGCAGATCGCACCGAGTTTGACCAGTGTGCTGCCCCATCGGACGCCCGTACCTTCGATAGCAAAGGCAATTGGAGCAGGAGCGTCGAGCGATGTGTACTTCACCAGTCCGGTTAGAACGCCCGCAACCAGAATGTAGATGACGGTGCAGATCGCCAGCGACCCAAGGATGCCGATGGGCAAGTCTCGGACCGGGTTCCTGGATTCCTGAGCCGCCGTGGACACTTGGTCAAAACCGATAAAAGCGAAGAAGATCACTCCTGCAGCGGTAGCAATACCCGACCACCCGAAATCGCCGTAGTGACCAGTGTTGGAGGGAAGAAAAGGAGTCCAGTTCGCTACAGCTTCGGCACGGTGTTCCGATATGTAATTCGCACCGATACCAATGAAAACCAGAAGGACGCAGATTTTGACGACCACAACCAACGAGGTGAGAGTAACCGACTCTTTGATGCCAATAACGAGAATCGCCGTGAAGAAGAGAATCCCAAGGAAGCCGAACAGATTAAAAGAGGAGTACTGCTGGGGAAGACCAGCGGAATCTATGTGGGCAAGTGCGAGCGCCGTCTGCAATTGTGCAGTCAAGCGTTCCCAGTGGCCATGGTAGAGCACAAATGCCGTTCCCGGAGCGCCTGCTAGCTTGGGGGGAAGAAGAATGCCGAAGTCTTGCAGAAAGCTGAGAATGTAACCGCTCCAACCGCTTGCGACTGTGGCTGCGCCCAACGCATATTCGAGAATCAGATCCCAACCGATCATCCAGGCAATGAACTCGCCAAGAGTCGCATAACCGTACGTATACGCGGAGCCCGCTACGGGAATCATCGACGCGAATTCCGCATAGCAAAGGCCGGCGAAAGTACAGGCGATAGCGGCGAGAATGAAGGAAAGGAGAATGGCTGGTCCGGCATGATGGGCCGCGGCCGTTCCGGTAAGAACAAAAATTCCCGTTCCAATAATCGAGCCGATGCCAATGGCAATCAGGTGAAACGGCCCCAAGGCCCGCCTCAGGCTGTGCTCGCCTGTCTCATTCGCTTCCGCGATGATCTTGTCTAACGGCTTTGTAGCGAAGAGACCGGCCATTCCATTCTCCTCCAACTTTCCTGATCACCGCCTGGCTTCTGCCTTCAATGAGGCAGGGGATTCTTCATGTCCGCGAGGGCATATGCCATCACCGCCATGGCAGCGGCGTTCTCGCGCAATTCCGACGGCACAACTTTATCGAGCGTATCCGCCGCGCTGTGATGATAGCCGTAGTAGTCGCGCATATCCTGCATAAGGCCGAGGACCGGTACGCCTTCTTCGGACATCGGAGCGATATCCGTAATCCCGGGAGGATGCGAGGATTCCTGCAGCACGCTTGCTCCCATACTGCTGAGAACGTTTTGCACCGGCTTCAGTGCGTCAGCCGCGGTCTGGCTCATTTTTGTAAAGAACCCGAACGGATGCGCCGCTCCGACATCACTCTCGATGACAGCTACGTGATTTGTGAAGTCACTCTTGTGGTCTTTCCTGTACAGGTTGCTGCCGGCACCATCCGTCTCCTCATCCATCCAGGCAATTACCCGCAGTGTGCGTTTGGGATGCAGGTGCAGTTGCTGCATTAATTGCGCCGTTTCCATTGCCATTACCACGCCGGACGCATCGTCTATTGCTCCGGTACCGAGATCCCATGAGTCCAAGTGACCAGAGACAATCACGATCTGCTCGGGATGCTCGCTTCCTTTCAGGTCGCCGATCACGTTGTAGCTGATTTCATCGGGCAACTTCTGCGGCGTAAGCGTGAGGTGCATGCGAACCGGACCTTCAGCGGCAAGATGAGCGATGAGTTCGGCATCTTCGGCGGTGACTGCACCAGCGGGAATGCCTGCAGCGTCGCTGTCTCCGGTATGCGGCAAGCGGTAGTCGGCGCTGCCGATCGAGCGAACAAGCGCGGCAACGGCTCCGAATTCGGCGGCCGCTTTCGGGCCGGTTTCGCGATAGCCAACGCTTTCCCGGTAAGCGGCAAGGGCCAAGCCTGCATTACTTTTCTGCTGGTCGAATTGTTCATTGAAGAATACGATATTGCCCGCGACTCGGTCGCGGCCGAGAATCCTAAGCTGCTCGAAGTCGTTGACGACGAGTATCTCGGCGGTGATTCCGTCGGCGCCGGTGGAGGTGCTTCCACCCAAGGCAGTAAGTACGACCTTCTGCTGTATTCCTGTCGCGTGACCCGCGTAGTCGACGAGTTCCGCAGTTTCCGTGCCCCGCACCCAATGGCGCACCTTGCATTCTTCGAGATGCACATCCAGGCCTAGTTCGCGCATTCGCGCGGCAACATAGTCTACGGCCGCCTTGGCTCCAGCTGATCCGGCAGGCCGCGGTCCGATGTTTTCCGTTAAATGTGCCAGCTGCCGGTATGCGTAGTCATCGCTGAGAGCAGCGGATTTGATGGACTCGAGCTGATGAAGCAATTCGGGAGGCACTGTTTCGACGTTCGCAGAGGGAAGCTGTTGCAATGCCTGTTGATTTTGTGCCAGGAGCGAATTGATAAGCGAAATCAGACAGATTGCGAACAGAATGCGACGGCGAGAGCAAGGCGCGAGATTCATGGTTGTTTAAGAAAGACTAGCGCGGAAAAAGTAGGAAGGAAAAGCACCGTCACCGTGATTGCCTTTGCTAACTCTTTCCGCGATGTCAGCCTTACTCGCATCGTTCTAATTGACGATATTCATGTACTGCAGGGGAAGCGACCGGCGGTTGCCGCAGGAGCTAAAAGCTGTAGCGCAAAGCGAACTCAAGCACCCGCGGATTGGAGAGCGTCGAGCTGAAGTTGCCGAATGATCCGCTGTTGGTAATGCTGTTGCCCGCAAGATTGAGTTGCATGGTTCCGACGTCGAAGCGCGGAGTATTGGTGAGGTTGAAGGCCTCGGCGCTGAAGCGCAGAGCTTGCCGTTCGGTAAGATTCCAATTCTTGCTGACGGAAAGATCGACATTGAAAGTGCCGGGACCGCGGAAGTTGTTGCGCTGTCCTGATTCGCCAGGAAGAGCGGCGCGGAATTGGTTGATGGCGGAAGTGGGATCGTTCGTGTTGTTGGGATTGGCGAACACGTTGGGCACGCCGTTGACGATGAATGTGCCTGTGCGCGGACGCTTTCCATCGAGCACGGCAAGAGATTGTTCATCGAAGTTGGTAGCCCAGCCGAATCCGCTGCTAATGGAGAACGGATAGCCGCTCGTCCACCGCCAGAGGCCGGAAACAGTCCATCCGCCGATGGCAGCGTCAACCAGTCGACTAACGCCGCCGGCGAAGCGCTTTCCTTTGCCGAAAGGCAATTGATAGACCCAGTTGGCATTGAACTGATGCGTGTTGTCGAAATCGGAGACACCACGGAGCTGATTGGGGAACCAGGAGTTGATGACCTGACTGGCAAATCCGCTGCCCTGGAAATGGTTAATGCGCTCGGCGTTGGATCCGATGTCGATGGATTTGGAATAGGTGTAGTTCAAATCGAACTGCAGGCCGTCGGACATGCGTCGGCGCAAGCTGAATTGACCGGCGTTGTACGCGCTGTTGCCGATCGTGTTCCATCCGTAAAGCGATGAATATTGGGGCGAGTAAAAAGTGTAGGGAGTCTGCTGGCCCTTAACGGTGGCGCATGCCGGGTAGCAACCGTTCGCGCTAACCAGACCTGGGACATCGGCATACTCAAGAGCCGTGGTTTCGTTGCCGGCGTTGAAGGCAAAAAGATCGTACATGGCTTGCGTGGCTGTCAACGTGGAAGGAACGCCGCCGGTAGTCTGAGCCCCGCAAAGCGCGCCGGGGTTGCCGCACTCCGCGCCGACTTGAGTCGCGGAAGATCCGGCGGCGGCAGGATAAATGTTCTCCCAGTAAGGGATCGGCTGAACATTCTGAATCGGCACCTTGGCGCGATATTGCTTGGCCATCATGGTGGCGGCGCTGAAATAATCCGTGTGGGATTTCGGATCCCATAGATCGGCGGGCATCGCAAAGTCTTGTTCCTGCAGTAGGCGATGTGCGAAGCGTCCGACATAAGCAGCTTCGAATACGAAACTCTTGGGCAACTCACGAGCGATAGAAAAATCTAGAAGATGCGAGTAAGGAGTCTTGAGGTGGTCATCCAGACCCCAGGTAATCGCATAACCGGAGGCAATGCCCGCAGGCGGAGTCACGGGGAAAGAGCCCGCCGGCGCGGGCTCGACCAGGGGGCAGGGCGCAGTGGGACAAACGCCGCTGGTGCTCGCGCTGCTGGTAGGAATTGTATTGAGAGTGGAGAGGCGCGCGGAACCGTCGACGGTTTGTACACCTGCCGGGTTCGTGAGCGTGGTGGTCAGGCCGAAGGAGCCGAGTTGGTCGAAGCTGTTAACCACGCCCTCGCCGAAGTGATCGTAGTACATGCCGTAGCCGGCGCGGATGGAGCTTTTACCGGGACCTCCCCAGATGCGCTTGGAGAATCCATCTTCAGCTTTGGGCGCATACGCGACGGAGAGGCGCGGAGCGAAATCCTTGTAGTCGTAATTCCAGTAGGGCTTCTTGCTATTGGCTTGCCCGGACAAGCTGAAAGTCAGCAGCGGTTCATAGGCTTGGCCCTGGAGCATGGCGGCGCCACGTTGTCTGAACCATCCGTCGAGACTCTGATCTGTCGCAACCTGCGTGCCGTTGGCCTCGAAAGGAGGCTGAAGAAGGGTGTAACGGAGGCCGTAGGTGAGAGTGAGGTTGGGTTTCAGGTGATACGTGTCTTGCCCATAGAACTCATATTCGTGATTACGAAAATGGCGCGGGACGGCAGTTCCTTCGGGCAACGCGGTGAGCGATTTGTCGAGATTGTAATTGGAATTCACGACAGTGACGAGACCGGCCACCGCTGTGACAGCAAAATCGTAACTGGGACCGAAGCTGGAGTCGACGGCGGGAAAGCCGAAGCCGGAGGGATCGAGACTCACCGGAGTTGTACAGGTCGAGATGCAGGAGCCGGCAAGCCAGAAAGAATCGGTTTGCAAGGTGAAGAAGGAAGTGGCGTTTGAATCGCGAATATTGTTAACGATCCGGAGATTGCCCCCGAACTCTATGGTGTGTGCGCCCTTGGTCCATGCGATGTCGTCAACCAGGTTGTGCCCTGGGACCGTGGTGTTGGCGCTGGGAGTTTGCGCGGTCAGGTTGTCGAGGCCCCGGAAGTTGATGAAGTGCTGCGACTGGCGGCCGAGTTCGGCGAAGGCCTGCCGGATATATCCGTAGCGAAGATCATTCAGGAGATTCGGGTGCAGGACGCCGGTGTAGCCGACAATGAGGCCTTTTGAGGCATTGAGAGAGGTGCTGTTAGCTGGCTGGCCGGGGAATTCGGATCCGCCCGTTCCTGTGACGGAAGTGGAATCTGCCCTGGAGGCACCGCGATCGCTCATGAGCCCTCCGCGGACGAAGAGCGCGTGCGTTCCATTGGCAGTGAGGTTGTAATCGACCTTCGCGACGTAAGTGTCGAGCTTGGTTGGCAGTGGCGAGGAGAACGTGAAGCCTTGAAAGTCGTAGCCGTCTCCGACGGTCGTCGTATTGGGCTCAGGATATTGCTGGAAGAGCTGCATGACGGCGGAATTGGCACCGCGGCCGAGTGGGCACGTTCCTAAGCTGGTGCAGTTAGGATCCATCATAGCGAGGTTTGCCGCCGACAAGGTGAATGTGCCGGACGATGGGCAGGTGGGATCTTGAGTGCAGGAGTAGGTAATTGATCCGTTGCGCAGAGCGGAGCTGGGAACGACTCGCGTGACCTGTAGATTTTCCCGAGTTCGCTGGCCTTCGTAGGCGAGGAAATAGAAGAGTCGATTTTTTTGGATGGGGCCGCCGAAAGTAGCGCCGAACGTATTGCGCAGCAAAAACGGCGGCTTGTTAGGAAGCCCTTGAGAGACTTCAGCATTTTCATTGAACCAATCGTTGGCTGCTCCAAATGGTGGACGATAGTACCAATAAGCGGTGCCGTGAATGCTGTTGGTGCCGCTCTTGGTGACGAGGGCTACTTGTCCGCCAGAGGAGCGGCCTGCGTCAGCCGTGGCGTTGCTGGTCGTGACGCGAAATTCCTGGAGCGAATCGAGCGTGGCGCGAAGGGCTCCGGTGAACGCGAGGCCTTGGGTTTGGTCGTTATCGTCGATTCCGTCGAGGGTCACATTGGTTTGATCGCTGCGCGCACCGTTGACGGAACCGCTTCGGCTATCCGATGCTGCGCTGATATTGCTGCCGTTGCCGGTAAACGTAACGCCGGGCTGCAGACTGAGAATGCTGGTCGCTTCTCGTCCTTCGAAAGGCAAGGACGAAATCTGATCGCCGTTGAAGGCATGCCCGAGGCTGGCTTCCTGCGTGTTCACTAGTGAGGCGGTGCTGACGACTTCGATAATGGTTTGTGTACTGGCCACCTGCATGGCGACGTCGAGTGTGGCGGGTGTATTCACCATCAGGACGACGTTGGTCTGTTTCTTCGTGGCGAAGCCGGAAACGGTGACCGTTAGAGTGTAGGTGGCGGGGGTTAATTGCAGAAATTGATAGACGCCTCGTGTATTGGTCTTCACCTGCCGGGAGAAGCCAGTTTCGGTATTGGCCAAGGTCACCATTGCGTCGGCAATGACCGCACCCTTGGGGTCTGCGACGGTGCCGCTGAGCGACGTGCTGGCGGTCTGGCCCCAAGCAATCATTGCAAGGGAGATCAAAGCGAGCAGTGTGGCTGGTTTACAGATTCGCATTCGCTTCTCCGATAACGAGCTTTAATGACGCGCGGGCAAGCGGACGAATGTATATCCGGTAATTGGTCATGTTGTCAACTAGTTTTTAAATCGTACCATTTTGCCAATTTACCAATTGACAAGTGCGATCATAGAAGGATATAAATTTGCCGTCATCTGGGAAAGAGTTTCCGTATGCCTCTAACGCTGGATATTGGTCCTCGCATTAACAAAGTGGCAATTTCGGACGAGTTGATCACACGGTTCAAGGATCTGATCGAGCGAAGAGTTTTTGTTCCAGGTAAGAGGCTGCCGCCCGAACGCGACTTGGCGGAGGCACTTGCGGTCAGCCGTCCAACATTGCGGCAGGCGCTGCGAGCTCTTCAGATTATGGGAGTGATCAAGGCGCGTCAGGGCTCGGGCTCGTATCTGGCAGAATCCGCGAGCGACATCATGCGCGTGCCACTGGAATTCGCGTTGGCCCTTAAGAACGTGGCCAAGACTGATCTATTTGAAACCCGTCGTACGCTCGAAGTGGAGCTAGCAAGCCTCGCGGCCAAGCGGCGGACGAACGACGATTTGCGGGCCATGAACCGCGCCCTCGGCGAAATGGAAAAAGCGATGGGTGATCCGGAAGCGTGGTGCGGGACCGAGCCCGAGTTCCACTCTTGTATCGTGCGGGCGGCCCGCAATGGAGTCATGACTACCATCATCGAGATGTTGTCGCAAATGTTGATGGAGAGCAGGAAAGAAACAGTCCGGCTTCTGACCGACTACGCGAGCTCTTATCGTTCCCACGAAAACATTTATGTGGAAATCGAAAAACAAGATTCCGCAGCCGCAGCCAAGATGATGATGGAACACTTCGCGCTCATCGAAAAGATGCCAAAACAACGCACCAAGCCTGTGGGGAGCGCCAGCTTCGAGTAGCGGTGATTTTGCTTTGCCAGTTAGAGCAGCTAGTTCGTGGAGGCATTCTGTGGGGATTCGTAATTTCGGGGGACCTCTCCTTTATCTCCTCTGCTCAGTTGCTGTAAATGCACAACAATACGCCGTGGTCGACCGCATCCCGTTCAGCGGTGATCAAACGTATTGGGACTATTTGACCACGGATGCCTCCGGCCGCCACTTGTATGTAACGCGCGGCAACGAGGTGCTGATCCTAGACCTCGAATCCGGGAAAGAAGTAGCGTCTATCGCGAACCTGAAGCGCGTCCACGGAGTTGCGCTGGCGCATGAACTCAACAAGGGATTCATCAGCGACGGTGGAGATAATTCGATCGTCGTGTTCGATCTGAAATCGAATGCGGTGAAGCGAAAGGTCAAAGTCGGGGAGGCTCCCGACGCGGTCCTCTACGAACCGACGAAGAGGCGAGTGTATGCCTTCAATGCCCACAGCCACAGTGCGAGCGTGATCGATGCCGAGACAGAAAAGATTGTTGCGACCGTGTCGCTGAGTGGCATTCCCGAGTTCGCTGCGACCGACGGCAAGGGAAGTGTTTTTGTAAATATCGAAAACAAGAGCACGCTGGTACGCCTTGACGCGGATGGGACGAAGGTGCAAAACGAGTGGTCGTTAGCGCCCTGCAAAGGGCCGTCCGGTTTGGCGATGGACCCGCAAGGGCGGCGTCTGTTTTCTGTGTGCGACAACAAGGTCATGATTGTGACGGATGCAGATACGGGAAAACAGGTCGCTCAGATTCCTGTCGGTGTAGAGCCGGATGCTGCGATTTACGATGTTGAAAAGAAACTCGTATTCTCTTCCAATTGCGACGGCACTCTGACGGTGGTAAGGCAGGAGAATCCGGACAACTACAATGTCGTACAGACCCTGAAAACCGAAAGGGAGGCGCGCACGATGGCCCTCGACCCGGTTAGCCACAAACTTTTCTTGCCGTCTGAGCAAATCAAACCTGGCTCGAAACCTCCGAATCCAGGGGATCTGCCCGAGTTCACGCCGGGGACGTTTCACATGATGATCGTTGCGCCGCAAGTGTGATCCGCAAATGCAATCGATGAGTAGGCCGGACTAAGAGGAGAAGGAATGTCGACGTTGCCATCCGCGCAAGTGCCGCTCGACGCTTCTATCGCGAGTGCAGCGCCAGTTTCCACGAGTAAGCCTCGGCACACCGCCCTCGTCCGCGTCACTCATTGGGTAATCACGTTGTCATTTTTCGCGCTTATGCTGAGTGGCGGGGAAATCATTGTTTCGCATCCTCGTTTTTATTGGGGTGAGACCGGTAACGTGCTGACCAAGCCGCTGTTCAAGATTCCGATCCCTGCTTCGAGAAGTCTTGTCCCTACTGGTTACGGATACGTGTTGCCGGATCAGAACGGATGGAGCCGGGCGCTACATCTTGAGAGTGCGTGGGTCTTGGTTGGAGTGGGGCTGCTGTATGTGGTGGGAGGGATACTGAACGGGCATCTGCGAAGAGACTTGCTACCGGGGAAGAGCGACCTCTCATGGCGGAGCACGGTCGGAGTGATCAAGTATCATCTGCGGATTGAAAAAACGCAGGGCGGCCATGAATCCTATAACGTGCTGCAAAGGCTGGCGTATTTATCGGTCGTGTTTATTCTCTTCCCGCTAGTGATTTGGACGGGGCTGGCCATGTCACCAGCGTTCGACGCGGCATTTCCGGAAACAGTGAATTGGTTGGGAGGGCGGCAGTCCGCGCGCACGATTCACTTCATCGTCTCAATAGCCCTGGTACTTTTTCTTTTTGTTCACGTGGCGATGATTTGGCGGGAAGGATTTGTAAGCCGCATGCGGGCGATGATCACCGGGCGGGCAGCGACTGAAAAGGAGCGCGCATGAGCAAGATTTCGCGTCGCAAAATGATCGCAGCCGGAGTGACAGCTGCGGCCGGTGTTTCTGCTTTAGGTGTGGCGGCGCACCTCGCTACGAAATATGGATTGGTGCCGCCAGATCACGGCGGGCTTTATGGTCCAGGCGAAACCTTGACCTATGCTTCGTTGCGACTATTGACACAGCGTTCGATGGCGCGAGAGTTTCCGCGAAGTCAGATCTCCGTCCGCCCGCTGCAGAACGAAGTTGCGCCTTTCAGCGAGGAATTCAAGCGCTTTCAGGAAGGGAAATTTATCGACTGGCGCCTCACTGTCGACGGCATGGTCGAGCGCCCGACTACATTTTCCGTGGACCAATTAAAGAGCTACCCGTCGCACAGCCAGATCACGGAAGTTGTGTGCGAAGAGGGTTGGTCGTACATTGCGGAGTGGAACGGCGTGCCGTTGTCTTGCGTTCTGGATGTGGTGGGAGCGCACCCACAGGCCAAGTATGTATTTTACTTCTCAATCGAGCCCGATTGGTGGGAGAGCATGGACATGGCTGATGCCCTGCATCCTCAGACCTTTCTCACCTACGGAATGAACGGCAATGGTCTTCCCGTAGGCAACGGCGGACCGCTTCGCATCCGGCTGCCGCGGCAACTTGGCTACAAGAGTGTGAAATTTATCAATCGGCTGACTGTCACCGACGACGTAAAGAAATTCGGCAAGGGCCTGGGCTCCATATCTCCAGAACAGGGTTATGCCTGGTATGCCGGCATCTGACGCGATCGCAGAATTGCGGCAGTTCACCGTGTGCCAGCTTTCGGATGCGCTGGGACCGTCGTGTTTCATTGAGACCTCGATTCCTCCAATCGATCCTCAGTTTCGCATTTGCGGACCCGCTTTGACGGCGGAATGTGCACCGGGAGACAACCTTACGGTCCACCATGCGCTGCATCTGGCTCGAGCTGGCGAGGTTTTGATTGTTGGCGGTTCACCGAATTGCGACGCCGCGCTATGGGGCGAACTGATGTCGATCTCAGCTCAATCAAAAGGCGTGGCGGGAACTATCGTCGACGGGCCAGTTCGGGACTCGCTGGAAATCCGAAGGCTCGGATACCCGGTATTTTGCCGGCATTTCAAACCAAGCAGAGCGACAAAGGAAGCGTACGGGCGTATTAACGTCCCGGTCCGGATCGGCGCGCTATCGATTAGCCCGAAGGATTTCGTGCTTGCCGATGCAAATGGCATAGCGAGTGTCCCACACGCCCGCGTGCGCGAAGCGATTGACTTGGCCTCTGAAGTCGTAAGGAATGAAAATAAGGTCAGAGACGAAATCTTCGCAGGGCGCACCATATTCGATATTTTCAAGCTGGAGAACTGCGTTCCGACTAGCCAGCAACAGACTGCGAAAACGAAATAAGAAGTAACCCCGCGAACCGGGAGATTGCGACCGAAGCTGTGCATTCTCTGCGATCAAGAGGTGATCCTGAGGTTGATCTCTATTTGCTGTGGAAGCCGCTCCAAGCCAGCTTGTGCAAACGTTTCAGTTGCCCTAGCTGACGGCCGAATACATACAGGCCTTGCCGGGAGCCCTCGCGACATCGTCGCGAAATACACTGTCTCTTCCCCATATCAACAACTGGGATATGGCTGCCACCAAACGCATCAACCTGTCCGAGCGCTTCAAGTTCGAATTCACCGTGCAGGCATTCAATCTGTGGGGACACCCGCAATTTGTTCCTGGATCGCTCGACGACATCAGAATTGCTCAGGCCACGGCCGGCAGCGTCTTGAATTATTTGACGCCAGGCCAGCCCAACTTCAACGATCCCAAAGCCACCTTCAGCAGTAATCCAAGAAGCGTGGAGTTGGTAGCTAAGTTCTTTTTCTAAGGATTCGAACGATCTTACCTTACCGATGGGACAGTAAGATATGTGTCAACCAAAGGATGCCGCCCCCCCCGTGGTGCAGGACCGCCGAGAAGGCACGACTGGCGATCTCGCTCAAAGTCAATCCGGTCGCAGCGGCGTAGGCGCGGAGTCGCTCGACGAGACGGCGCATAAGCTTGACGGTAAAGGACACTTTGACATCGCCGACCTGGACTGGGCGCTTGAGTCGCTGTGCCTGCTCGAGGTAGCGATAGGCCTGGCGCTCGGAGATGGAGCAATTCCGAGCCAATTGCTGGGCAGCCTTGGGCCAATGCGGGTAGCGCTGCAGAAGGGTGCGCGCCAAGTTGAGCCGTTCGGCCTTTTGGATATGGCTGGCGCGAGGCATTAGACATATAAGTAAGCCTGCGTCATAACGCAAGTACTTCTTGAGGTTCATCGTCATTCCTGTCGAAACCTCACGCTGCGTTCAAAATGGAAGTTGCCTTTTGCGTTACAGCAGTGTTCACACCGGTATTGGCCAAATGCTCGAAGTCACTTCCACTCGTCGGGTAAACGTTAAGAAATTCCTGCGTTCATGAAGGCGCTAGTCCAAATTTCACGATATGGGGGCAGAACATGGGAGAAATTTCAGCTTTTGCGCCGTTCGGGATTTCAGGTTTTTCAGGCCGCTAAGGCCTAACTCCTTGAATCGTCACACTCATGAATTTCACCTTTCAGGCACACGCACACAGATCAAATCAACCGCACTTCGAACTCGCGGGTGGCACCGGGCAAAATTGGGCAGAACTCGCACCGTCACGGAACGCAGCTTCGTTCGAAATGGCGGCATTACCCGGAACATTTTGTGATGGCCATGACAGTTGTCATGGCCATGACTTTTTCTAAGTTTGGGACGTGTGCACCGAGTTCGACTGATACAAAATTGCTTCTTCCTGCGAACCATTCAGAGGCCTCGGAGACCCGCGCTTGTGACCTCACGCGGCACGGGTAGGGTGAGGGGGTCCCGGGGCCTTCCGGAATTTGGCCACACGTCATGATCAAACTTGGAGAACTTCAACGAGGCACGGTCTACCGTTTACAATCGTGCAACCTGGCATGTGGCGTTTGGAATGGCAAGGATGGGTTTATTGGTATCCGGACCAAGTTTGGTGGCCGATTTCTCGACATGGAAATTCATTGGGACTTGAGTGAGACAATCGGCACGGCGCAGGCTCTGGAAGCACTGGGCACTATTCCGGATTCAATCTATCTGGACATCAGTCTTGGTACCGAATGTGGGAACTGCCATAAGCCGGTGAACTACGTCGAGCGCCACACGGAACATCAGGGAGCAAGCGGCGAATGGCTCCATGACGATGGCAGCCCGAATTGCTGCATTTCTGTCGAGCATGGCAAGACCTGCAAGGCCAGTCCGGTGATGATTCCGAATGATGCGCTCTTTGCAGAATTGCGAAAATACGATTGTGATAAGTAGTTCGTTGCCTGGGAAGTTGTCCTCGAACGGGTTACTCCGTTTCTGAAACGGGTTCACGGTGCTCCAAAAGTCGAAGACGTCCTTTGATGCCTGCTTCGATGGACGATGCAATCTCATCAGGAAAATCTCCGGGTAGGCTGGCTACCACAGACCCGACCGCAGAGACGGCGCCGTCCAGCAGCTCTTGGATAACCGATTCGATCACTTGTCGTCCGATACCAGCTTGATCGGCAGTCTGAAAAAAGTGACGCGGGTCAATCTGCGGAACCTGGTAGTGCGGTTTCGTGCCAAAGGCCATAGCAAGGCGAAACTGCTTCCACAAGATCTGCTTCGAGTCGACACTAGGCTGCGCTGAGATTACGTCATAGAGTGGCGTCATGCGAAAGCGACCACCTAGAGAGATAAAGATGCTGAAGTTTTTCGCATGCCCGTCCGTGGCTCCCATAAGCCAGAAGACAATGTTTGCCTTTAGAAATGAGCGCTGATCTGACAGTGGTTCATCGCTTCCCCTAAGCAGCTTGAGAATATCCGTTATGCCTGGGCCGCCGTGGCTCTCGTACTTGAGATTTGGAGGCACCGAGAGGGCTTGGCAAGAATCTTCCTGTGGGAGACGCAGTAACCGCTGATCTTCAGTCCAGAGTCGGTCGAAACGCTCAACAATCAGGACACGTCTGTCCCCGAAGGTTTGCATTTCTGCGTTAGCAGCCGGCAGACCCAAAGCATTTAGGATCTTGAGGCATAGATATTCGTTCTCGACGCTTGAAGTGAGGTCCACCCCATTGGGGAGCTTTCCAATACTAGGCTTGAAGATGTGCGTCGTCGCGGTTGTGCCGCGGGGCTTGCACCAGCGGCGGTTCCAGCGCAGAAGTGCGGTCTTCTCTTGAGCGCCGGCTATAGATATGCGGAAGCTCTCATCTTCGGTGATTCCCAGAGGCGCAGTTGCTAGATTGTCAAGAATGATTCCAATCTCGCGTCCGCTGACGGGCACTGCATCAATAGCGCCAGCCGGAGTCGGTTGTACTTCGGGGGGAAGGAACTGTAGTGCACCCACACAATCGTGTCCGATTGCGCCAAGCAGGCTATAGGCGTCGGTTCCTTCGGCGCGGGCGCGCGCAGCAATCTGCCGCCGCAAACCATTGTTGTCCGGCAATAGATTCTCAAAAACTGCCAAGACGGGCGCACCGACGTACGACTGTTCGCGGAGCGGCAACGAGAGCGAAACGGGCAGAGCGGGCTGCCATTCCAGCCACGACCGCTCGTATTGGAAGCTGATGGCTCCCGAAGTCGCGCGCCGAAGTTGGCCGATGAGACGGCTGTTGAGAAACACATTCAGAGGTTCATAGCGAGCTCGACGCGGCATCAGAAGAGTCTCTCAATATCTCGGGCTGAGCCCTTGGTACGTGGACGGATCACTAATTCCAGGTTGAGCGCGGCAAGCGTGCGCAGGACGGTATCGAATCGAGCTGCGGCAGAAGTCTCAATGTCGGAAACCGTCCGTTGGCGCATCCCGACTTTGGCGGCTAGCTTCTCCTGAGTTAAGCCGAGCTCACGACGTCGCTGGCGAATGTAGTTCCCGAGTTGAAGCGGGGTTCGAGCAATGGTTTCCACGTTTGAGCTCTTTAATTGGTCTAGGCACTTTCCCGCCTGAGTGCATTTTAGGCGCTTTGCCGCCTATTATCAAGTTAGGCGGTTTTCCGCCTAGGCTACGTCGATTGCGCGAATCTCCTGCCCGGGTGGCACCGCGTCCGGAGAGTCTGATACAAACCTGATCCCCTCATGCGAACAATTCAGGAAGGCCTCGGAGACCCCGTGCTTGTGACCCATCGCGGCACGGGTGGCTGAGGGGGTCCCGGGGCCTTTCTTTGATTGCGAAGTGTTCCGAACGCTGAAGCGTCCCACAACGAAGTCTGACGACAGTAACCACTCATCCCGCCGATAAGAACGACTGATGAGCCAGACAAGAATCCGGCTGACTCGCGCCGAGATCTACGCAAAAGTCTGAGCGACTCCCATGCGGACACTCGGCCAAGAATTTGGCACGTCCGACGCTGGCTTGGCAAAAGTCTGCCGCAAACACAATATTCCCGTTCCGCCAGTCGGTTATTGGCGGAGAAAGGAACCGGTCCAATCGCGGATCATGGCATCTATACGGGCATTCTCATGGACGACTGCCAGAAGCGCCTGTCTTACTCTCCATGGATGTGGGAGTCGACACCCACGATTTCCGACCATGGCAGTTTGACGAAATTATCCAGATTATGAGGAGAAGGCGGAGATCCAGTGGTCTCACTAGCTTACGCTGGCTCTCCGGCGTTGGCCTTGGGCATGAGTTCAAGGTTCGACCGACTGGGGGCATCCACTGGGACGGATGGGCGCTAGCGGGAGTGCTCACCCTCGCGGTTACCGCGTATTTCTGCCTGCGCGGTTTTCCCGGCCCGAGGATAGCAGTCCTACAAGACTTTTTCCGCATCCTGCTAGTGTATGTCCCATAAGTAAGTGGCATTAGTATTGCAAGGAAAATAGGCGTCTCTGATGCACAATGGAGGTGCCTATGGCAATGGGACGACCGAAAGCGGGGTTGGTGTTGAGCCCCGAGCAACATGCGCAACTGGAGAGCATGGCCAGTTCCCGTTCGCTCCCTGCGGGACTGGTGACTCGGGTACGAATTGTTTTGCTGAGTGCGGCGGGAAAGATGAATCAACAGATTGCTCGGCAATTGGGATTGACCAACGCCACCGTGGGCAAATGGCGGCGACGCTTCGTGGAGCAGGGAGTGGCGGGACTGCATGACGAGTTGCGCCCAGGCCGTCCGCGACCCATCAGCGATGAACGAGTGGCCCAGTTGGTGCGCAAAACGCTGGAGACGAAACCGAAAGGGGGCACGCATTGGAGTGTGCGGCAAATCTCAGGCCAGACCCGGCTTTCGAAATCCACGGTGCACCGTATCTGGCGGGCCTTCGGGCTGGAGCCGCACCGGCAGCGCCACTTCAAGCTCTCGACCGATCCGTTTTTCGTAGAGAAGGTGCGCGACATCGTGGGACTGTATTTGCATCCACCGGAGAACGCGGTGGTGTTGTGTGTGGACGAGAAGAGCCAGATTCAGGCGCTGGAACGCACCCAGCCCATGCTGCCCATCGGGCTGGGCTACGTCGAAGGCGTAACCCACGATTATCGGCGTCATGGAACCACCACCCTGTTTGCCGCGCTGGACACGGCCAAGGGCACGGTGCTCGCGCGCTGTCGGCAACGACATCGCCATCAAGAATATCTGGACTTTCTGCGGCAGATCGACAACAACGTGCCCCCGGACCTAGACGTGCACGTGATCGTGGACAATTATGCGACCCACAAGCATCCGCGCGTGAAGCGCTGGTTGGCAGCGCGGCCCCGCTTTCATGTGCACTTCACTCCCACTTACGCCTCCTGGCTCAATCAGGTGGAGATCTGGTTCAACCGGATCACCCAACGAGCCATTCGGCGCGGAACTTTTCGCAGTGTGAAGGAACTAGTAACCAAAATCGATCAATTCGTGGAGAATGACAACCAGAACGCTCGGCCCTTCGTCTGGACGGCAACGGCTGACTCGATCTTCGCTAAAGTCCAACGACTATGTGAACGTATTTCCGGGACAGCACACTAGGGATTGTGAGCGGTCACTCGGCAAACCTTACCTCAGAATTACTTCAGAGTTGCCCGTGACTCGACCGGCAATCGGAATCGGGCCTCTTGGGATTCGACTATTGCTCGATGAGTACCTTGGCGATTATGCACTGTGGCCTGGTTCTCCGAAGTGCTGCCATCACATCTTCAAAGTGGCAGATTGCATGCACGCGGGGTTTGCCAAATATCGTCGGCATCTTCCTATTCGACCCGCTATTCG
>DATBEI010000211.1:0-7665 GCA_036269595.1 Candidatus Sulfotelmatobacter sp. | reverse complement strand
TTGAGCATTGGCGCGCTCCCAAATCTTCGGCGCCGAGGTTTCATCCAGCAACTCGGTAATTCCGAAGTAGCGCCGCAACTCAAGATGCGTCCAGTGATAGAGCGGATTGCGCAATGTGTAAGGAACCGTGCGCGCCCACGCCAAAAACTTTTCATATGGCGACGCATCGCCGGTCACATACTTCTCCGCAACGCCGTTCGCGCGCATGGCCCGCCACTTGTAGTGATCTCCCTCCAGCCAGATCTCGAACAAGTTGGAAAACCGCCGATTCTCCGCAATGTCCCGCGGCGAAAGATGGCAGTGATAATCAAAGATCGGCTGCGGCGCGGCAAACTGGCGATACAATCGCCGCGCCACTTCGTTCGACAGCAGAAAATCTTCGTTGAGAAAGCCGGTCATGGGCTCAGGCGGCGCATCCGCGAGGTTCCAACAATTTCAAGCCAAGCATCATAGCAGTTCACGAAGTGCTTGACGCCGGGCCGGTGCGCCTAGTCTATTGATGACGTCGAATGATGAACGCATGGTGGAACGCGCAGAGTTTTGAAAGGGCGCGGAAGGTCGAACGCAGAGTTTTGAAAGGCCGCGGAGGCTTTGAATGCACAGATTTGAAGGGGCGCGGAGGGGTTCATGCGTAGATTTGAAAGGGCGCGGCTTCAGCCGCGCCGCTGCGTCGCTAAAAATCGAACCGCGCTTTAGCGCCTGAGGGCCGAATTGCTCCACATCGTCGACGCACACTCTGACCATTAAAAATAGATGAACCGTCTTCCCATCCCGATCCCCGAATCCGCCGCCCCACCCGCGATCGGCCGCCGCCGCTGGCTCATCTGCGCCACGCTGTTCTTCGCGACCTCGGTCAACTACATGGACCGCCAGGTCATCGGCCTGCTCAAACCCACGCTGCAACTGCAGTTCGGCTGGACCGAGATCGGCTACAGCAACATCGTGCTCGCCTTCCAGTTCGCCTACGGTGCCGGATTACTCTTCATTGGAAAGCTGATCGACCGCCTGGGCACGCGGAAAGGATTTTCGCTGGCAGTATTTGTGTGGAGCGTCGCCGCCATGGCTCACGCCGCCGCGGCCTCGGTCTTTCAGTTCGCGCTCGCGCGATTCGCTCTCGGCCTGGGCGAGGCCGGAAGTTTTCCCGCATGCGTGAAAGCCGTCGCCGAATGGTTTCCCAAGCGGGAGCGCGCGCTGGCCACGGGCCTCTTTAATTGCGGCTCAAATATTGGCGCGACCGTCACTCCACTCATCGTTCCCTGGATCACCTACCGCTTCGGATGGCGCATGGCCTTCATTGGCACGGGTGCCCTCGGTTTCATTTGGATCGTCGCCTGGCTTGCCATCTATCACCGCCCAGAGCACGACAAATTCATTTCGCCCGCCGAACTCGCCTACATCCAAAGCGACGTCGAGGAGCAGACCGAAACCATTTCGCTGCGCGCCATGATCACCCACCGCCAGGCGTGGGCCGTCGCGCTGGGCAAGTTTTTTACCGATCCCATCTGGTTCGTTTTTCTGTTCTGGATGCCCGACTTCCTCAGCCGCAATCTCGGGCTCGATCTGCGCGGCATGGCGCTGCCGCTGTTCGTCATCTATAGCGGCGCCAGCGTGGGAAGCGTGGCCGGAGGCTGGCTGTCATCTTCTCTGCTGAAGCGAGGATGGTCGGTGAACGCCAGCCGCAAAACCGCGCTGCTCGTGTGCGCACTGGCGGTTACGCCCATCATGATCGCCGCGTTTACCAGAAATGCGTGGCTCGCCGTTTTCCTGGTGGCGATTGCCGCCGGCGCTCACCAGGGATGGTCGGCAAATATCTATACGCTGGCTTCCGACATGTTTCCGCGCAGCGCCGTCGCCGCCGTCGTCGGCTTCGCCACCATGATTGGCATGATCAGCGGCATGCTCGTCTCCAAAACCGTCGGCTACATCCTGCAACGCACCGGATCGTATGTCCCGGTATTCGTGATGGCTGGACTCGCCTATCTGGTTGCGTTCGCCTTCGTGCAACTGCTGGCGCCGCGCCTCGAGCCCGCGCAAGTCTGACCTATTCAGAACGCAACTGGCCGCGAACAACGGTGAGAGAAGCCGCGGGCAATACGTACCCGGTGCCGCGCTCACCATTGAACGTCAAGGTTCCCGGCGGGCCATCCGGGTCGGCATAGCCCTTCTTGCGGTCGGGATGCCACTGGTACTGTTGCTTGCCGAACGTGAACATCGTGACTGGCCCAGCAAAAAATGATTCTCGATTCCCGTCGGCGTCCTGAAACGCGATCCGTACCGTATGAGTTTGATCGTGATCTTTGTTGATGAGCATCAGTGCCCACTGGCCATCTGGACGGTGCAAAGCGTACGCCGTCACCAGCACGTGCCCCTGCGCATCCTTCACATCACTCGCCGCGAGATATTGCTGGTGCTCGGCATCCTTCGGCTGCGCCCACTCCTGGGTGATAAGTTGCGCCGCGAAGAATTGGGCGGTCGGCTCCTGAATTTCGTAATGATCGTTCACCATGAACATGTGATACGTTCCCCAACTATTGGCGCACGCCGGATGCGGCGGCGAGTACGACAGGTCGTGATAGTAGTGCGTGCTCTCGCCTCCCGCGCTCAGAAATCCTCCGAAAGAATCCGCCAGCCAGAGTGCACCGAAGATGTCGACTGCGGCCTCGCCCCCGTGATCGTTGGTTTCGGTGTCGAGTAATGGAATGCCCGGCGGCAACCCGTCGTCGCGCCAAACTTTTATGATGTGGGTGATCAACTCCGGTTCCTGATAGAGATTCTCCCAGGGAGTTTCGCATCCATCGTAGGGATAATGTTCGAACGACATGAAAGCCAGGTCCTGCATGCGTCCGTGAGCTTTCAGATAGTCGAGGAAGCGCCCCAGCCACGATGTTCGGCCCTGTGCATCGGGCCATACCTTGATGTCTTCCGTCACTCCTTCGAAGACGGGTCCGCCCAGCTTGAAGCTGGGATCCACGCGATGCAGCGCGGTCGCGAACTGTAAGTAGAGCGTTGCGTAATCCTCGGGCTGCATGTATTGCCCGTCGGGTTCCTCGCCCATTTCGATGTAACGCACGCGATAGCCGCGTTTCTTGATGTACGACATTTGCGCGGCCGCGTCCTCTGGCGTGCTGTACAACATGGCAATTGGCACGATGGCGGGAAGGCCGCGCGTAATTCCGCTGGTAAAGAAGAGATCGAAGCCCGGTTGATCTCCTGATTCCATGCGGTCGGGCGCGACATACAGATCCGACGGCTCGTGCCAGGGGTCGACCGACGAACAGAGCGTGAGCGTCTGTTTCTGGTCGGGCGAATGATGCAGCAGGTCGTGAAATTCCCCTCGATCACTAACAGTGCCCAAATAAAGTTCGCGGATCGCGTACCCCACGCAGTTGCGGCGATCGGCCGATCCGTGAGTGTCGCATGTGTTCGACGAATGCTTCATCAGGACGCGGACGAATTTCGTCGTCACTGGCGACGATCCCAGCCGCACAGTTTCTACTCCACCCTTACCGTCCGCCACGCTCCCCTCGGGGAAATCTTTCCATGCCCCTTTGTCCTGGTCGTCCATGGCATCGCCATCGCCAACCCAGTACTGCACCTCGAACTCTCGCGCATAGGGTTCGGCCCAATGGATGCGGATGGCACTTACATCTTCTTTCCGTTCGAACGCCACCACCACCCACTGCGGATGAAGCGAATCGTCTTCTCCGGTGAATTCCTTGCTGAGATAGGGATTGCTCTTCCAGTAGGATTCCACGTCGCCGTCATCCAGACGCGAGAAGCCGTCGAACTCCGAGCCTCCGTTGCGCGTGAAGCCGCGATGGCGCAATTGATAGCCATAGGAATGCCGAATCATTTCGCTGGTAGGAATTGCGTCGCCAACGAAATATCCTTTGCCAGCAGGATCGCTCCACTTGCCCTTCGGATTCCAATGCCATGCCTGCACGAACAGGTCTGTGTTCTGGCGATAACTGATCATTCCCCAGCCCGCAGATAGAACTTTCTGGATCTGGTCAGGCCGAAAGAACACGTCGGTCGCATTGCTCGGCACGCGATCCACCGTCGAACCCAGCGCGTAAAGAGGGCTGAACTTGTTCACCACGTGGCTGGGCGTCGCATCAACCGTCACCTGTTGCGCGACGCTCTGGACGGACCACGCGGAGAATAGGGCAGACAGTGCGAGGGAGAGGATGATTCCGTTTCGAAGTCTCATGTGCAGTCCTTTCGGGATTCTGTATGTATGTTCTGAGTCTCTTACACTCAATCGCGCGCAGTCTGCGACACAAACGCTGAACTAGCAATAAAATTCATGTACGGCAAAGGGCGAGGGCTCGCGAAGGTTTTCCAGTTTTCCTTCGTGTACCTTCGTCCATCGTGGTAATACGTTTTGGAACTGCGTCGCCAGCCTGCACGCCTCAGCCTCAAGCATCCCCTTTTGTATAATCTTTCGCCTCGGAGGAGAAGCGGCTTTCCGCGCGCCGAGTGATTCTCACTATGCGGCCCAGAGTATTCCAGGACAAATTCGCGCTAGGCCGCGCGGCCGCTGACCAGGCGGCGACCGTGATCCGGCGCGCGATTGCCGAACGCGGCCAAGCCCGCATCATTGCGGCTACGGGCGCATCGCAGCTCGAATTTCTGGATGCGCTGACCAAATCGCCGGGCATCGACTGGCCTCGAGTTGAAACTTTTCATCTCGATGAATACGTCGGCCTGCCCGAATCGCACCCCGCCAGCTTCCGCAAGTTTCTGATGGAAAGGCTGGTCCTGAAGACGGGGATCGCGCACTTTCACGGGATCGCAGGCAATGCCCCGGATCCAGTCGCCGTCGCTCGCGACATCGGAAAGAAATTGGCCTCCGCGCCCATCGACATCGCATTTCTCGGCATTGGCGAAAACGGTCACATCGCCTTCAACGATCCGCCCGCCGACTTCATCACCGAAGAGCCTTATCTCATCGTCAATTTGGACGAAGCCTGCCGTCGGCAGCAGGTCGGCGAAGGATGGTTCGCCGATATTTCGCAAGTGCCGCCCCAGGCCATCTCCATGTCGCCGCGCCAGATGCTCAAAGCCACAGAATTAATCGTGACGGTCCCGGACCAGCGCAAAGCTCACGCGGTGAGGGCTTGCCTGGAGGGCGAGATCAGCCCCATGGCTCCCGCTTCGATCCTGCGCCGCCATTCCAATGCGACCGTCTATCTTGATACGAGCTCCGCGTCATTGCTGAGCGCGAAATTGCGCACCGAACTCGGCGACGAATCGCAAGCAAGGGTAACTTCGTAAGGCCAAAGCTCAACTCCATGGCGCGCGCCCGCAAGCCGATTCCGTCGTTGCGTTGGTGGATTGGTGGCCTGCTGTTCGCTTCCACGGTCATCAACTACATCGACCGGCAAACGCTGTCGCTGCTCGCTCCGTATCTCAAACTCCAATATCACTGGACTAACTCCGACTACGCGAATCTGGCGATCGCCTTTCGCGTCGCTTATTCCATCGGCCAGACCGGATTCGGCAAGCTCATGGACCGCGTCGGCACGCGGCGCGGCCTGACGTTTACGGTGGTCTGTTATTCCGCGATCTCCATGCTCACCTCGCTGGCTTCGGGCCTATATAGCTTCGCGACTTTTCGTTTTTTGCTGGGCGCAGGTGAGTCCGCGAACTGGCCCGCCGCTACCAAGGCGGTATCGGAGTGGTTTCCAAAACGTGAGCGCGCCCTGGCCACCGCGCTCTTCGATAGCGGATCGTCGATTGGCGGAGCGGTCGCGCCCTTCATCGTGCTCTGGATTTATTTTCGCTGGGGATGGCGTCCGGCCTTCATGGTTCCCGGCGCTCTCGGTTTTCTTTGGCTGATTGTTTGGCGATGGCTCTACTATCCGCCGGAGCAGCATGGCCGCATCAGTGAGGGTGAACTGGCGATGATCGTCGCCGACAAGCAGAGTGAAAATTCGCCGCGCCAAGGCTCACAGGAAGGTGTGCAGGAAAGAAGGACGCGTCCGCGCTGGGGCGATCTTTTGAAATTGCCGCAAACTTGGGCGGTGATCATCGCCAAAGCTTTCACCGACCCGGTTTTCTTTTTCATTGCGGAGTGGTTTCCGATTTACTTGGTCGCAAAAGGAATCGAACTGCGCAGCGGCCTGATTGCGGTGTGGATTCCGTTCGTCGCCGCTGATGTGGGAAGCTTTTTCGCCGGTGCAGTTTCGGGATATCTGATCAAGCGCGGATGGTCGTTGGGAGCGGCACGCAAAGCACCGATCATCTACGGCGGGATCGGAATGACCTTGCTCATCCCAACTATTTTTACGACAAATTTGTACATGATCGCTTTTCTGTTTGCGCTCGTGACTTTCACCTACGCGGGCTTTACGACCATGGCTAACGTGTTGCCTTCCGACCTATTTGGCAGCGAGTCGGTGGGATCGGTGAGCGGGCTGGGCGGGACGGGCGCGGGAATCGGTACCATCATTGCGTTCAAGCTCATTGGATATTTTTCCGACGCGCGCCAGGCGGCGGGCACGCACTCGTTCGATCCCATCGTGATTCTTGCGGGATTAATCCCGCTGGCCGGTATGGTCCTTGTGCTGCTGCTTTTACGCAACAGCGAGGCAACGAATAAAGGTCTGGTGCGTCGTATCTGACGCTTTAGTTACACTTCGTAGAGACGTTGCCGGCAACGTCTCGCCGCAAGCAACGAATGTTGAAGGCGCGGGTATTTGCAGAACGATCCGAGAAACTTTCTAGAGGAACTATGGCTTATAAGCAACTGGATCTCGACGGGAAAGTCGCGGTTGTAGTCGGAGGAAGTTCAGGAATCGGCAAGACCATTGCGCTCGGTTTGGCGCAAGCTGGTGCGGACGTGGTCGCCAGCGCGCGCCGCATGGAACTGGTGAAAGAGCTGGCCGACGAGATCGAAGCCTTGGGCCGTCGGTCGTTGCGCGTGACCTGCGACGTGGCCGACCGCGCATCGCTCGACAAATTACTGCAGGCTTGCCTCGAGACATTTGGCAAAGTTGACATCATGGTCAACGCGGCGGGCATTACCAAGCGCGCGCCTACGCTGGATTTTTCCGAGGCGGACTGGAACCGCATTCTGGATACGAATTTGACCGGAACTCTGCGCGCCTGCCAGGTCTTCGGCCGCCACATGGTCGAGCGCAAGTATGGGCGCATCATCAACATCGCGTCCATGGGATCGTTTCTGGCGCTGTTTGAAGTGGCTGCGTATTCGGCCAGCAAGTCGGGACTGGCCTCGCTGACCAAGTCACTGGCGGTCGAGTGGGCGGGGCACGGCGTATGCGTCAACGCAATCGCGCCGGGATATTTTCGCACGCCGCTGAGCGAGAAGTTTCTGGTAGGGACGGGGCGAGGAGCGGAAGTTCTGATGCGTACTCCGATGAAACGCTTCGGTGAACTGGACGAACTCGTTGGGGCGGCGGTGTTTCTGGCCTCGGATGCGGCTAGCTTCGTTACCGGGATCGTTTTGCCGGTGGATGGGGGAGTGCTGGCGAGCGGGGTGAATCAATGAGTGTTGGCAAATGTGGGTGTTGAAAAACTCTCTGAACGTCAGGGCCTTTTCATCTGCGAGCATGCGTCGCCGGTTTTCTTGTCTTCGTTCGACTAAGTTGTGGCCTGCAGAACCGGTGTTGTCGGCTGACTGAGGAAGCGCACCAGTCGCTT
>DATBEI010000185.1:0-3820 GCA_036269595.1 Candidatus Sulfotelmatobacter sp. | reverse complement strand
ACTTGTTGTCCATAGATACACATGCATAAGGCAAACGAGAGCGTATTGGCACGCGTCGGGCAGCAACTATCACAATTGGAAAGGCGTGATTGGGAGCTTTGGCTGATTGTGTCGCTTACTGGCGTGCTGGTCGCGACGGGACTGGCAGCGATTCTTTTTCCGGCGGCGTTCTTGAAGCATGACAACATGCACTTCGAAGTGACCGTGTCTAGGCCTTTGGCTATCGGCCTGTTCATTCTGCTAGCGCTGCTCAATACGTACCTCGTCACGAAGCGTCTTGAGATTCGTCGACTACGCGAAAAACTGCTATCCAGCACGATCCAGCAGGAGCTCATCCGCCAGCAGTCCTTTACCGATCCCTTGACTGAGATCTATAATCGTCGCTCCTTGGAGGAAATCGCGGGAAGGTTCATCAGCCACGCTAGACGGTTGAAAAATCCGCTATCGCTTCTGTTGATCGATGTAGACCGGTTCAAAGATGTGAATACTGCTTTTGGCCATTTGACTGGCGACGTGGTGCTGGCAGATACCGCTGCTCTTCTGAAGAATTCGGTTCGGGGCTCGGATGCGGTGTTTCGCTATGGAGGAGACGAGTTCGTCATCATTTTGGCGGATACCTCCCGCCTGGGGGCTGCTAAGGTGATTGAAAGAATTAGAGCCTATCTTTTTGATTGGAACCGCGCTGGCACTCTAAAAGGGTTTGAACTAAACCTTAGCATTGGTATTTCAGAATGGTCCGATGGCGTGACGTTGGACGAATTGCTGGACGAAGCCGACCGACAAATGTACGCGGCAAAGGCCAGTCAGATGTTGGACAAGGGCCAAACTAGCATTGTGAAAGCCGTAGCCAAGAAAATTGGTCTCTGAGCGAGTTCTGCAAAACCAGTTCTACTTCTTCAGGCTGTTGCCAAGAGTGCGCAATCACTTTTGCGACTTCCCGCTGTTTTCCGACCCCGGCCGGTTCACTCACTCCAGAGATGTACCTGCATACCTTGGGCTGACGCCACGTCGCCACCAATCGGGCTAAATCGAACAACAACTCAGAATCAGTAAGGCCGGCAACAAACAGCTTCGCTCTCTGCTGGTTCAGTGTGCTCAATATCTATTGGGACGCTTTGGCCCTGACAACGACCTCAAACGCTGGGGCACTCGAATGTTCGAACGAGGCGGGAAAAATAGCAAGAAACGAGCAATCGTGGCCGTGGCTCGAAAACTTGCTGTTCTTCTCCTACGTCTGTGGATTACCGGTGACACGTACCATCCTCTTTATAATGTCGCCGCTACTTCCGTCGCGTCTTAAGCTCTTCAGGGTTTGTGCAGTAACAGGGCCAAGATGTCTTAAGGATGAGGTGGTAAACCAGGAGGAATCTAAAAACGGTACCGTGTTCACGGTGACTGCGTGTTTTTTCCCGGGCCTGCGAGGCCGACAGAAAGATTGCAGCACCAACCTGATACTGAGCACCCCAATGTGCACCCGGCCTCGATAACTGCCGAACAAGTGCGAATGGAAGCGTGGCGAATCAGTTTCGAATAAAACACGGTCTATTAGCTCCGATCAGTAACCGAACAAGGAAATTGACTTTAATTGTCTGGTCGATGGTTCACCAGTGCTCTATCAGTGGAGCGTCGATTGTTTGGGCGGTTGCTGTTCTATCTCTGCCAGCACGTCATCGATCGCCGCGAGAACCACTCTGGGGTTGTCGACCTGAATAAAGTGCCCGGAATCGGGAACGAGCTGGTCATGACCCCGCGTGGAGAGCGCGGCGTAGGCTTCATGCCCAGACGCGAGCACCCGGAAATAAAGTAGCGCTTGCTCACGCACCTCGGCGGGCAGCTCTGGTGGCATGGAGTGACTTCCGGAGGTCAGCACGATCAGCGGCATGTCACCGTAGCGGCGCTTGGGATTGACTGTCTCGCGTCCGCTCTGGGAAATATTTTCAATCGCCGAAGCCTGCGTCAGCAGCCTCGCGGGATCGGTATTGAGTTGAGCAAGGACATCCGTCAGAGCTGAGGCGGAGGGTAGAAGGGACGGAGCGGTACACTCATCATACCCTGGCGTGCCGCGTTTCAGAGCGCCGCTTCGAAGCTCGGCGGCACACTGGCGCAGTTGCTTGGCTTCCGCCGCCGGCGCCCCGCTGCCGAACGCTGCGAACTTTGGTGCGACACGTTCCCGAACCGCGTCCTGGTCCGGGATAGCGGGGTCCACCAAGACGATTCCGACCATGGCCGCTCCGTGCTGATCGGCGAACCGTATGGCGACATAGGCCCCTGCAGAGTGTGCGACCATCACGTAGGGCGCGTCGACGTGCGCTCCCTTCAGCGCTAGTTCGAGGTCTTCGGTTTCGTGAATGGTGTCCTGAGACTGGGGGCTCGGGCTGCTGAAACCGAGTCCGGCAGGGTCCCACGCACAAACGCGAGTCCTGCGTGAAAGTGCGCTTTGGATTCGGTACCAGACCCACGACCAGCCCCCCAGTCCCGCGGTCAGAACGACGGTCGGCGACCCGTGCCCGAGGCAGACGAGATTGATCGTGCGCCCCTCGGCAATCGGGACCACCAGCTGGGGCTTGAGGTAAGGAGCAATTTCCGCGGCTTTGGCCTGAGGTGGCGCTGCGCCCTGCGCGGCGGCCGGCGCAGGCGAAATCAAGATCAAGAGAATGAAACTCATGCTCGCAAGAACACTACGCCCGATTGGATACTTGGTCCCGAACGAGTGATCACTTCGGGGCAGTTGAGAATCTCGACACATGCCTGTAGCCCTCCTTTCCATGACCATGAACTGTTGCGGTTTCAGTCGTAGACACCGATAGTCGTCTGCGGGTTCCCGCCCTTACTTATTCCGCACACAGGAGATCATCGTCGTAACATCGGGGATTATCACTCTTCACTCGAAGAGCCGTTTGGCGATACATTTCTGCCACCAACTCTTTAACCTTCGCTTGGTACTCATGCCCCTCCTACCTAAATCATTGGGCGAGCGCTCTTGCGCTAGCTTTTGCCTTCGTTTTGACGCGCATCGTGCAGAAGGGCGAGGAACCCGTCAAGGTTGCCCTCCGGCTCGCTTCGCTCGACCTGTGACTGAACCCTCGCCCTTCTGCTGACTACCTCTCCGCTATGAAACGAAGGCACACAATCGAAGCCCAAGACCAAAAACTTCGGTTGACATCACAGCGCCTTCTCATGGAGGAAAAAACAATGAAATTAGTCGAACATGGCCGCCGGGCGGCCACAACGAATCATGAAAATGCGGACGAGACGGGTTAGATTAATGACGGGTGCGCCGCGATCAAGGTCGTTCTTCTTAATGGTGCCTCGTAGCCCGCAAATTAGTCTGACCGGGAAGCCGAGAGGCACAACGAACTGTCGCCGCCCTGGATTTTGGGCGAGCACGCGAAGGAGATTCTCAACCAGAAAGGCTTCCTCCGGCGCATCCGGAAAGGAAAACCGTATGCAAGTAGTCCACACTCGCTGCGCCGGATTGGATGTTCACAAAAAAAGCGTCTATGCCTGCGTAATCTACCCTAAGGGAGATGGCAAGCAATGGGAGGTTCGCAGTTTCGGAACCATGACGGCCGATCTGCTGAAGCTGGCGGATTGGCTTCGAGAGCATCAAGTAAGCCATGTGGCCATGGAAGCAACCGGAGTGTACTGGCGACCCATCTGGGCTGTGTTGCAAGGCCACTTCGAGTTGCTGCTGGTGAACCCGCATCACATCAAGGTGATTCCAGGTCGTAAGACCGATACCAAGGATTGTGAGTGGATTGCTGATCTGCTGCAACATGGGTTGGTCCGGAGCAGCTTTGTACCACCCACCGACATTCAA
>DATBEI010000199.1:0-14050 GCA_036269595.1 Candidatus Sulfotelmatobacter sp. | reverse complement strand
CATGCGAGTTGGAGTCTTCACACCTCTTCTGTCGCAAATGCCTTTGTCGGCGGTTTTGAAAAAGCTGGCAGAGCTTGATATTGATACCGTCGAACTAGCTACGGGGAATTATGTGGGCGATGCGCATTGCAAGCTCTCGATGCTCGAAAACGCCTCGGCTCTGGCCGATTTCAAAAGCCTTCTGAGAGATCATGGGGTGAGCATCAGCGCGTTGAGTTGCCACGGCAACCCGCTACATCCGGATAAAGCCCAAGCACAGCAATATCGCGAGACCAGCCGGAAGACGATCTTGCTCGCGGAAAAACTGGGCGTCGGCGTGACGATTGATTTCTCGGGATGCCCGGGCGATTCACCGAATGCGACCGCCCCGAATTGGGTAACGTGCCCGTGGCCGCCGGACTATCGCAAAGTTCTGGAGTGGCAGTGGAACGAGGTCGTTACTCCTTACTGGACAGAACATGCGAGGTTCGCCGCTGACCACGGGGTGAAGATTGCGGTCGAGATGCACCCCGGTTTTGTCGTATATAACCCGGAGACCATGCTGCGGCTGCGTTCAATTGCGGGCGAAAACGTTGGCTGCAATTTTGATCCGAGCCATCTCTTCTGGCAAAACATCGACCCCATCGCTGCCATCCGCGTGCTCGCTGGTGCGATCTTTCACGTTCACGCCAAAGATACGCAGCTCTATCCTTCCAACTTGGTGCGAGCGGGAGTGCTAGATACTAAGCCCTACACCGAGGAACGCGATCGTAGTTGGATCTTTCGCACTTGCGGCTACGGCCACGGTGCGGAATGGTGGAGCGAGTTTATCTCCACGCTGCGTATGTTTGGCTACGATTCTGTATTGTCGATCGAGCATGAAGACAGCCTGCTCTCGGCGGGCGAGGGTTTAACCAAGGCGGCCAATTTTTTAAACAATATTGTGATTCGTGAGCAGGCTGGCGCGGCCTGGTGGTCTTAGCGGTGAACGGACGGGAATCTGGAATGAAAACGATCAGAACAGCAATCGTCGGTACAGGGTTCATGGGCCGGGTGCATCTGGAAGCGATTCGGCGAGTGGAATTCGTGGAAGCCGCCGCCATTGCGGGCAGAAACGAAGAAGCGGCGCGGAAGCTGGGCGCTGCTTTCTCGGTTGCTGCTCTGCAAGATTACCGCGAGATTCTACGCGATCCATTGATCGATGCGGTTCACATCTGCACGCCGAACGCGCAGCACCATTCCATGACTAAGGAAGCACTGCAAGCGGGGAAGCATGTGATTTGCGAAAAGCCGCTGACGACCACCGTGGCCGAGGCGGAGGAACTCGTCGCGCTGGCCGCGCAGCAAGGATTACGCAACTGCGTTTGCCACAACCTTCGCTACTATCCGATGGTTCAGCAGATGCGCTGCCTGCGGGAAGCGGGCGATCTGGGCGAAATTCTTGTGGTGCAGGGAACTTATTCGCAGGATTGGCTGCTCTACGACACCGATTGGAATTGGCGCGTCGATGCGAAAGCCGGCGGCGCGTCGCGTTGTATGGCGGATATTGGATCGCACTGGTTTGATATGGCCGAGCACATTACAGGGTTGCGCGTGATGTCTCTGTGCGCCGATTTGCAGATGTTTTATAAGATTCGCAAACAACCGAAACACTCTGTGGAGACTTTTGCCAATAAATTGCTAGGCCCGGAGGACTACATTGAAACGCCGGTGGAGACGGAAGACTTTGGCGCCGTTATTTTTCGCATGGGCGCGCGCACGAGGGGCGCTGTCACTGCCAGCCAGGTTTCCGCCGGGCGGAAGAATTGCCTCAGCATAGAAATCTATGGCACAAAATCTTCCGTCGCCTGGAACCAGGAGCGGCCTGATGAACTATGGCAAGGCCATCGCGATGCTGGAAATGAAATTTTCGTGAAAGATCCGTCGCTACTCAAACCGGGAGCTCGCAGCTACGCCGATCTGCCCGGCGGGCACAGCGAAGGCTACGACGACACATTTAAGCAGGTTTTTCGGCGGTTCTATGCTTCGGTGCGCGAGCCAGGGACGCTAGAGTATCCGCAGTTCGTCGATGGCTTGCGCCAGATGACGATCCTCAACGCGGTGCTGGAGAGTAATCGCCAGCGAAGCTGGATGGATGTTCCAGCTAAGAGAGCGTAGTTGGTGGAAGAGCATGGAGCGCGGGACCTAGTCCTACATCTCTGGGAGCGCCCATGCGAACATAACGCCACCGCTGCTCGTCAGCAGGTATTGGCGACTGTCAAGTTCATAGGTGATTGGAGAACTGGCAATGGGCGCGCCGGAACCCGCGTGCCAAAGCGTTTTTCCATCGTTCGAATCCAACGCCAGAAAGTTGCCCATAGCGTCGCCACTGAACGTGAGACCAGAATCGGTGGTCAGCACGCCCGCGCCTGAACCGCCAGGCCCAAGTTCGTGGCTCCAGCGGATTTTGCCGGTCTGGTAATCGATGGCGTCAATCACGCCCTTGCCCCAAACATCGTAGTCGGCGCCTGCCCAGCCGTAGACTCCGTCGGCGGGCTTAGCGAAGTAAATACTCCAGCTCGGATGCGCGCTGACAATAAACAAGCCATTTTTGGTATCGAAGCTTGGCGAACGGTAGTTGGTGAGGCCGCCCTCATCGGGAGCGATCAAACGGCCGTCAGGAGCAGGTTCCTTCGCGGGATTCGGAATAGGACGGCCTTGCTTGTCGACGCCCAATGACCAGTTCACCGGCCCGTAAGGAACAGTCAGCAGATTCTTCCCGTTGGTGCGGTCGAGCACGAAGAAGTATCCGTTGCGCGAGGTCTGCATGAGCATTTTCTTCTGCTCACCATGAAAGTCTCCATCGACGAGCACCGGAGTTTCCACGGCATCCCAATCATGCGTGTCGTGCGGTGAAACCTGGAAGGCCCAGGCCAATTTGCCGGTGTCAGGGTTGAGCGCGACGATGGAGCATGTGTACGGATCATCACCCGGCCGGGTTGAGCCGTTGAGGACAGGCGTGGGATTGCCGGTCCCCCAAAAAACGAGATTGAGGTCGGGATCATAAGTTCCGGTCATCCATGTCATCCCTCCGGTCGTTTGGTTCGGAGTGCCGGCTGGAGGAGTGGAGTTCCACTGCCACTGGGTCGCGCCGGTTTCGGGATCGATTGCGCGGATGTAGCCGCTCAGGTTGTCGAAATCTCCGGAGACGCCCACCAGGACGTGCTTGCCGACGACCAGGGGCGACATGCTGGTCCAGTAGCCTTTGGTGACATCGGCCACTTGCATCTTCCAGCGCACCGTCCCGTCTTTGGCATTAAGCGATACCAGGTGAGCATCAGGCGCCATAAAAAATAGGGAACTCTTGTACATGGCAACGCCGCGATTCCCGATGTGCTCGCCTTGCGTCGTAGGGGAGTTGTAATGCCAGATCTGGTGGCCGGAGCGCGCATCGACCGCCCAGATGTTGTCGGGAACGGTGAAGTACAAAATGCCATCGACCAGCAGCGGTGACGATTTGATGACTGCTTTCTGTTCCGTTTGGAACGCCCAAGCGAGCCCGAGATCCTTAACATTCTGTGGAGTGATTTGAGTGAGCGAACTGTGGCGCCTGCCGGAATAGTCGCCGTGATAGGCGGGCCAACTATTGGCTGGCGGATGCAAAAGCATCTGGTCGTCTACGCCTTGGGCCATTGCGCCAGATGCAGAGCCAACGAACAAGCTCATGGCAAGAAGAAGTGTATTCCGGAAATTCATTCGGATTGCGAGCCCTTACCCGTCAAATTTGAAACACGGCCTTCAGTCGCAGGCTTATCGCAAAGTCTGCAAATAAGCCATCAGGTTGTGGACGTCATCGTCGGTGTACTTACTGAACAGCTCAACATGGGCATTGACCGATGCGTCGACTTCGAGGCGCACATCACGCGTTCGCCACGAACGGTAAACTCCCTCTGAATCGACGATTCCAATCGTAAATTCGTCGAGGTATTCCAAAGTGCCGCTAACGGTCTCACCCGAGGCAGGCGTGACCTTGACGCGTGACTTGGCATGTTTCGGATACAACATCTGTTTCTCGAGTTGAAGACCCTGAAGTCGCGATGCGATTCCGGCAAGATCGCCGCTTGGCGAGTGGCAGGCCGCACATCCGCCCGCACCGTTAAAATATTGTTTGCCGGCGTCCGCGTTTCCAGTTTGGAGGTCGGAAGCGTCGACGCCTTTCCGCCCGCCGGGTTTATTTCGCGCCTCGTTCTGCCGCGTATGAATAAACGCCACCAGGCTGGCAATTTCGTCCTCTGAATGGTCGAAGCGCGGCATGCCTTTGTCCGGCCGGCCGTTGAGCACGACCGGGCCGATCTCGTTTCCATTCACATCCTGTCTCACCAGCCTGGATCGGGTCAGATCGGGTCCGCTTTCTCCGCCCCCGGCGTCGCGTCCATGGCAAAAGGAGCAGTCCTGACGGAAAAGTGCGGCGCCTTTCTGGACAAGATCTGGTGGATATTTATGGCGGACAGCCGTGACGTCTTTCTTCACTCCGCTCGCCGTCTGCGTTTTTGGGTTGGGAGGAGTTTGCGCTGCGCAAGTTGCGAAGCCCAAGAGGGAAATCGCCAGCGCTCTACGCATACGGAAGTTTGACCGGAAAATTATCATCTGAACGGGTTAGTGTTGCTCAGCCGGCGACTGCGGCCGCGGGTGAGACGCCGTGCTTCCTTCCGTCATCCCCAAGACCCATCGAATCGCTTCAAAGTACATTTTGCGAATGTCGGGATCGCTCCAGGCCTCTTGCGTGTGGCCGAGAGTGGAATAAAAAACGCGCCCTTTACCGTACATCTTGTCCCACGCCACGGCGAAATCGTGATCCGTTCTGTGGATGCGCGGATTGTTCGCATAATTCAATTTCGTCGGGTCGAGGCTGAGAAGAACGTGAACTTTGTCGCGCGACCATTCTTTGGGCTGATAAATCTCATCGTACTTAACGAATGCCGCGGGAAAGTGACGGACCGCCGGGAAAGAAGGATCTTCGTTCACGATTGGCGCATTGAACGTTGACCACGGATGCTGATCGAACCAGCCGCCAATCATCTCGCCATATTCGGGCCACTTGTAATTGGTATCGAGGGCGGCGTGCACGCCCACGAAACCTTTGCCATCGTCCTGAATGAAGGACAACATGTCTTTTTTCTGCGTGTCGTCCAGGTCAAGCTCGCCAGTCGTGCTGACAAAAACCAAAGCGTCAAAGTAATTCAGGTTCTTCGTGTTTCTTCCCAGGTCTTTTTTCGTGATGAGCTCGACATCGGTGCGCAACACGGCTTCCCAAAGGCCGCTTTCGCGACCCATGTTGTAGATCGCAGCCATTCCGTCGGAGACCGAGTCGTGCTCGAATCCCTTAGTCTGTCCGATCACCAGAATGTGCTTGAGATGAATTTGCTTTTCGTGGGGCGGCGGAGGGAGAGAAGAATCCACGGCTGGCTGATTTTGCGGGTTCGCGAAAGCGGTTAAAGCTGCCAAAAGGAAAGAGAGAAATAAGGCTATTCGAGTTGAGCGCAAGAGATCCCCCTGAGAAGCATCGCCCGGTGAATATGACGGATACGACGGATCAAAGGGTCATTTCATGGACCCTTCAGATACGTCGACCTAAAAGGTAACACAGGTCACAGCGCAGTTCGCTCTTCTATGGTATTCAACTGGAAGGAGAAATAGGGCCTGAGGCCGGAGGCGGCGATTGATGGATCACACGTCGCCGAGGTGCGCCCGTGGGTACGTCCGAGTGACACAGGAAGCGGGAAACCACTCTTTCGAATTGAGTCCGAGGTTAACAAAAACGGGGAGCCGAAGCTCCCCAGAGTGAAGCGACAGAGGCGTTCCCTTAAGTAGACTCCAGTAGAGAGTAAAGAGTTGTCCCGAAGCGGAAAGATTCCATGAAGAGAGTGCAGCGACCCCCGGCAAATCCCGCCTGCGTATTGAGCGAGGGGATGGAGGAGTGTTGGACCGAAATCGACGGCGCCCGTATGCGGTATTTGCGCGCCGGGTCTGGACCCGCGCTGATTTTGTTGCATGGGCTGCTGGCCTATTCATTTTCCTGGCGGTTCACCATGCCTGCGCTGGCACCTTATGCAACGGTGTACGCGCCTGACCTTCTCGGCGCTGGATTTTCCGACCGGCCAAGCGGGCTTGATCATTCGATGCGAGCGACGGCCAAACGCGTTTTGAGATTCATTGAAAACCTAAAACTTTCGTCCTTCGACTTGCTGGGCACGTCCCGCGGCGGGGCCGTGGCGATGGCCGCGGCAGCGGAATGTATGAGCCCGGAAGGCTGCAAAGCCCAACTTCGCCGATTGATTCTAGTGTGTCCAGTTAATCCATATTCTACGCACGGAACGTGGCTGGCGCCTTTTTTCGCCACGCGCTTTGGGGCATCGTTGTTTCGCTCGGGGATCGGTCGTATGCCTTTTCTTTTTCCATACTTTCATGGGCGCCTCTACGCCAGGCCAAAGCGAATTCCACCGGGAAGTCTTGAGGGCTATACCGCGCCTATGGCGATTCCGGGACTGCTCGAGCATGCGCTCAGCATTGTTCGCACGTGGACGGCGGACCTGCGGGAACTGGAGACGCTGCTCCCCAAAATCGCTCCGATTCCAACACTGATGATGTGGGGGAGCAAAGATCCGGCAGTATATATCTCATCGATGGAGCCGCTAGCGCGTCATTTTGACCACGTGGAGAAAGTAGTCTTTCCTGGCGTTGGACACTTGCCCTATGAGGAGTGTCCAGAGGATTTCAACAGGGAGCTCATTAAGTTTCTTACCCGGCCGAGTTAGAGTTTCGGTATCGTTCCATACGTTCTACCTGAAAGACTGGTGACTGCAATGTCGACATTTGACGCGGCTGCTTCCTCGTGAGCGTTTTGACCCACTCCATTCTCGAGTTCTTGCGAAACGCGGTGGTGCAGTATGGATATTGGGCGGTCGGTGGTGTGTTACTTGCAGAGAATGCGGGGGTGCCCGTCCCGGGCGAAACGGTTCTTCTGCTCGCGTGTTTCCTCTCCTATTCTGAGCATTCGCTGCGACTTCCATGGATTGTCTTGATTGCGATTCTGGCGGCAACCTTGGGCGACAATCTGGGCTTTGCTTTGGGCTACCACGGTGGCCGGCCGTTTTTGTCGCGCTACCAATCTTTCTTCAAAATCCAGGTTCGTACGCTGCAGCGAGGCGAGGATTTGTTCGCGCGTTATGGCGCAGTCACCATTTTTTTTGCCCGCTTTGTCTTCGGGTTGCGAATCATTGCCGGCCCATTAGCGGGAGTTCTACGCATGCCCTGGCGAAAGTTTTTGATCTTCAATTTTCTCGGCGCCGCATTGTGGGTGACCGTTATTTCCAGCGCCGGGTATCTGTTTGGCCAGCATTGGGAGAGGCTGCAGCGAGACGTGAAGCGCATGGACATCGTCGTGGCGCTTGTCCTGTGCCTGGGCGCCGCATGGCTGTGGTGGAGAAGCCGGCGTTCGAACTAGACGGAGCATCGGGAGAATAATCTTTTGCGCGAATCAGTGGTAGATGCCCAGTTTCTGTGTCGCGTATTCTGGGCCCTGGAATGAATAGCAGTACTTCACTGGGCAACCGAAATTCAGCGGCCGCGTCTGATCCGGAAATCGGACTTGGAGGAGACGCTTGAGAAAAATTGGGTTGTTAACTTTGCTCATCATGGCAACAGTTCTCTTCGCACTAGCCTTCTCGGCATCCGCGGCTGCGCCAAAGGCGCCGGGCACGCCCGTAGCGGCGGCGGTCGGGCTGCCGGCCAGCCCCACCCCCACCGCCGCCCCGCCTGAGGAGCATCCGCACATCCATCAGGCCCTGGAAGCAATGCGGGAGGCGAAACATCATTTGGAGAGCGCAGAGCATGATTTTCGTGGTCACCGGGTCAAGGCCATCGAACATTTAAATCAGGCGATCCACGAAGCTGAGATCTGCGAGCAGGAAAGATAATTCCGGCAACAGGCGAGATCCACCAAAAGAAAAGGCAGCGCCCAACGGACGCTGCCTTTTCTCTTGTCACAGCACTCTTGCTTTAAGAAAACATTTATTTTTGGCCAAACGTGTAGCCGACGGAAGCGCCGACTCGAAAGACATTATCGGAGTGAAAATTAGAGTTGTTAACGATGTGATAGAGGTGAGCTTCAGGCCGCACAAAATAATGTCGGAAAATCCGGTAGCGGATGCCGAGGCTGGCGTGAAACAAGAACTCGTTGCTGTTCAGGTGCGTGGAGCAACCCGAGGTAAAACCGCATGAGCCATAGATGTTGTAGAAAAGTACGGTTTGTCCGCCCACGCCGCCCATGATTTCCGCATCTGCGCGATTGGTAACATGCGGGGCAAAGACGGCGTTGAAGTCATAGAGGATGGGACGATATTCCTGGTAGCCGTTGTAAAGATGTTCTTTGTAGGCGTAGGTGAATTCTCCGCTATAGCCGTAATGGTTTGGCAGAATATGCACAATGCTGAAGCCGGGATAGAGCCCGCCCTTTTCCGCAGGAGGGAAATAACTCTCGGAGGCGCTGATGTTTTTGGTGGATAAGAGAATACCAGCGCCCACGGCGACATCAGTTTGTTGGGCACCGGCAAAGATGGAAGACAAGAGAACCATTACACCCACGAACAGGACAACCGCGAACTTGCTCAAATACTGCCCCCTTATCACTATGTTTCAGCCTTCATGGGTGTTGCCATCCAATGAGGAGATACTCGGCGAGGCCGCTGCGAACGACCGGGCGCAAAAACACTGGGCAGCCGGATGCGCCTGCCCATTCGCGACAGCCAGACCGTCCAAGCCTAGTCTGGGCCGATAGTGTAACCGATCGAAGCTCCCACGCGAATCACATTGCCGGACGTAAAGTCGGAGGTGTTATTGAAAATTCTGTAGTAACGGACTTCGGGGCGGATGAAGAAATGCCCGTAAGCGTAGTAGCGAATACCTGCTCCGAGATCAACCAGGAAATGGTTGGAACTCTGGTAGCAAGCGCCGAAGTTGACACAACTGCTCGTCGGCTGATAGCCGTAGAAACGAGTGCTTTGCCAGCCGATACCGCCCATAAGGTCCGCACCCACTTTCTTGCCCAAGCGCGGTTGATAAACTCCGTTGAAATCAAAAAGAATGGGACGATAAGGCTGACCACTATCAGCATAGTTCCCCTGGCTCGCCCTCCAGGCAGCGTCGAAACCCAAGCCCAGCCGGCGGTGGAATATCACGTCGCCACCGAGATTGATATACAAGCCACCCTTCTCCGGGCAGGTGAAGGTGATGAGGTTGCACTCGGCAGCCCCGGGCGACACTACGGTTCCGAAGCCGAGCATGGCATCACCCTGCTGGGCGGAAGCCAGGCTAGGGAGCATGAAAAATGCGAAGACGGTCCCGAGGAAGGCGAGTTTTCTCACAAAAAACCTCCTGTATGGCGGTGAGATGCGACCGCCAAACCATTAGGATGCAAGAGCATGAGCGGTCCCTTCATCATAATTTCAACAGCGCTGGAATTCAATTGAACCAATATTCTTCATCAACGGTCATAACCGAGTTCGTTCGGCAAAGCCGCCAGCAGGGCGAAACCCGGCACATGCGAATTAGTTGCGCTCACGAGCGTCTGAATTTCGCTCAGTTCATGGCCGGGACGCACCCCTCCCGCCTCCGCGCAGCACATGATCAATGGCAATTGGACCTCCGCCAGAGAATATCAGCCCAAAGGCAATGGCAGCAGCGGCCATGGGAAATTCATATCCTGGACGGTCGGGAGATCCGATGAGTCCGTTGTGCAAGTGCACCTTCCAAATGGCAACGAACAGATCGATGAAAACGGCGAACGCGGCTGCACGAGTGAAAAATCCCGCCAGAATCAACAACCCCCCGAGAAATTCGGTGAAGGCCGAAACATAGCCCAGCCAAGCTGGTAAGCCGAGATTGGCGACCATCTGCGCGTGGTGATGCAAACCTCCGAAAACTTTATGGGAGCCATGCGCGACCATGATTATTCCTAAGCCCAGGCGCATTACCAGCAGAGCAAGTGGCTGCAGACGATCAAGATAGCGCAACGTGTCCCTCCAAGGAAATTACATTATCGCAGCCACTCGCCCCGAGGACGAAATGAAAAAGTGCCAGAGAAGGCGCCCGTGACAGCAAGCAACCAAGCGACGGACCGAAGTATCCAAAGGTGGAGGGGTTACTCTCGTTACCCGGGCTCTGCTTGCTCACCTCCCGCTTTCTATGTTAGGAACTAAGGTAGTCTCGTAAGTACGCATGCTGCAACTCACAAATTTCGAAGGTCTGAAGCGAAGGAGTTGGTGTGCGGCCGTCATAGTGCTGGCCGTCTTTGCGCTGACCGTGAGTGTCGCTACGCGCTATTGTGCGCCCCAGAACTCTTCGGCAGGTGCTGCAAGGACGGTTCACAAAGATTCATCCCCGGAGCAAATTCGGCAACGCCTTACAGAAAACGCCGCTAACTGGATGCCCGAGGTGGTGCAAACGGGCATTCTGCACGCAACTACGTTCTATCCACGCATTGCCCCGGCTGGGCCTCCGACCCCAGGTCTTGTTCTGGAAAAAAGTTTGTACAACCGGCCTCCTCCTTTTTGCTAACCTTTCCCCGTCTCCATTGCCCCCGGTTTTGCAACCAATGAGTGTTGCCTCTTGAGATGAGGCTGCCGTTGCGGTTCCGCGGTTCATTGTGGGCGAGAATCGGGCCCGCGCAAGTTCATTTTGTGAGTAGGCTTGATTACACTTCGGTCCTATATTGCATTGGAACATGCGGACACGCGATTATAAGTTCCGCGTTTGAAGTGGCTGCGCGCATGTGAATGTGTGCGCGTGAAATGAACACTGACTTTAAAAGGAAGCTTAAATGGCGCGTGCACCCTTGTTAACAGAGTGCGAGTTGAATGCTCTGCGACAATTTGATACCTGCATGGTCGCGAATGCGGTCGAGACCTTTAACGTTCGACTGCACAATACCGGCTTCACGAACGCCGGCATCCACTGCATGTTTGAAGATGCCCCTCCGATGGTGGGGTATGCGGCTACAGCGCGGCTGCGCAGCGGCGAGCCACCCATGGTGGGCAGCACGTTCCGTGACCGGGCGGATTTTTGGAACAGCATTCTTGAACTTCCTGCGCCCCGAATCCTCGTTTTGGAAGACAAGGACCATGAGCCCGGGCACGGAGCCTTCGTGGGAGATATGCACGCCGCAGTCCTCAAGGCTCTAGGCTGCGTTGGACACGTGACTAACGGCGCTGTGCGGGAGTTGCCCGCGGTTCGCGCGATGGGGATTCAACTGTTTGCCGGGAATGTCGCCGTGTCGCATGCCTACGCTCATATTTTTGATGTCGGCTCTGCGGTAACCGTGGGGGGAATGGAAGTTAAGCCGGGAGACTTGCTGCACGGCGACCGTCACGGCGTTCTCACCATCCCGCTGGAGATTGCCGCCGGTATTCCCGCAGTCGCGGCGGAAATGAAAGAGGCCGAGCGGAAAGTTATCGACTTTTGCGGATCCAGCGCCTTTTCCGTGGCGAAGCTGAGTGAACTCATGAAAAAGAGGACGTAGGAGGGGAACGGTCGAACGAATTGCATGCGAAGGATGGACAGGACACGATGACTCAAAACCGTACAGTTTCCTTAGCGCACCGCCGTGCGCGCCAACTATCGCGCTTTCCTTTTGCGGCCACCCTTGTCGCGCTTGTTGGTCTGTCTTCCTGTTCAGGAGACCGGACAGACCATGTGCAAGCCAACGGCTCCGCCGCGACGGTTGGCGTGACAAAGGTCGTAAAGAAATCCCTTGGGAGAAAACTCACGCTCTCCTCCGAATTGGTGCCGTTTCAGGAGATCGACGTTTACGCGAAAGAATCCGGGTTCGTCAAGAAATTGATGGTCGACTACGGAACGCATGTGAAGGCCGGCCAGGTAATGGCTGTTCTCGAGATTCCCGAGTTAGAAGCGCAACTTCAGGAAGATCAGGCGGAAATCAAGAATGCCGCCAACCAGGTTGCCCGCGCGCAGCACGAACTCGCGCGGTACCAGGCACAATACAATGCGCTACACCTGCAGTACACACGGTTGAACTCCGTGTTTCAGAGCCAGCCCGGCATCGTGGCGCAGCAGGAAGTGGATGACGCCCAAGGAAAAGATCTTGCAGCGTCTTCGCAGGTCGATGCCGGCCAGGCGTCTCTGGAAGCGGCGCAAAGTCAGCTTTCCGTTGCCAATGCGAAACTCTCGCACGATCAGAGTCTGTTTGACTATTCGAGAATCACGGCGCCATTTTCCGGCATCGTCACCGAGCGCTACGCGAATCTCGGAACGCTGGTGCAAGCCGGGACTAATTCACAAGCAGCGCCGATCGTGAAGCTTTCGGAAGATGACCTGTTCCGACTCGTGATCCCCGTTCCGGAATCGGATGTGAGATATATCCACGTCGGCGATCCAGTGGACGTTCGCGTGCCCTCCCTGAATAAGACCTTCCCGGGGAAAATTGCGAGGTTCTCAGTGGATGTAAAGGAGGCCACGCGCACCATGCACACCGAAGTCGATGTCAAAAATCGAGATCGAGTCCTGATGCCTGGCCTTTATGCCGACGCCGATGTGGATCTTGAGCATCGCGACGATATCCCAACTGTGCCTTTGCAGGCGGTGAATCACGAAGGAAATAGGACCACAGTTTTTGTCGTAGGTAAGAACAGTGAACTTGAAGACCGACCGATAACGCTGGGCCTCCAGACCGCAAACGACGCTGAAGTGATCTCCGGACTAGCCGAAGGGGAAGAGGTGGTCGTTAGCGACCGTAGCGGCTTGAAACCAGGTGAGACCGTTCACCCTCAGATTGTGCAAATCATGCAATACCAAGAGGGTAGCCAGCAATAAGGGATTTGCGCACAAACTCTCAAGAGTGAGATGAAATGACACGTTTTTCAATTCGAAATCCGTACTTCGTCATCGTCGTCTGTCTCGTGCTCACCGTAATCGGTGTGACCAGTCTGGCACGGATGCCGATCGACTTGTTTCCGACTATCAATCTGCCGGAAGTTGTCGTGGCCACGTTTTATTCTGGAATGCCTCCAGAAGATATCGAGACTGACATTACCGATCCTCTCGAACGATTCTTTACGTTAGCCAGCGGGATTGATCACATGGAGTCTCGCTCTATGCTGGGGGTAAGCATTATCAAAGTTTACTTTCAGCCGGGAACAAGTGCTGACGCCGACGTCACGGAGCTGTCGAACCTTGCTTTGGCGGATCTGAAGCGTTTGCCGCCGGGTACGTTGCCGCCGGTGGTGCTGAAGTTCGATGCTTCCAGTTTGCCGGTCTGCCTGGTCACCCTCAAAGGAGAGGGCCTGAACCAGACGCAACTTCACGATATCGGTCAGTTCTCCATTCGCAATCAGATTGCGGTGGTCCCGGGGGCCGAGATTCCGCCGCCTTTTGGCGGAAAGTATCGACAGATCATGGTGTATGTGGATCCTTACAAGCTCGCCTCCCGGCAATTGAGTCCGATGGATGTCGTCAACGCGGTGAACAACTCCAATCTGATTCTTCCCGCCGGCGACGTCAAGATGGGGTCCATGGACTACTACGTCTATTCCAACAGTTTGGTCGATGACATGGACCAGTTGTCGAAGTTACCCGTCAAGAGCGTAGGCAACTCATGGGTGACGGTGGACGATATCGGCAAAGCGGAGGATGCCAATCAAATCCAGTACAACCTGGTGCGCGTAGATGGTCAGAGGTCCGTCTATTTACCCATCATGAAGCAGGGCGGTGATACCAACACGATCGCGGTCGTCCAAGGTATTCGCGACGCCATTCAGCATCTCTACGATATCCCGAAACAATTGAAGTCCACGGTTGTGTTTGATCAGTCGGCATTCGTGAAGGAAGCCATCAATACCTTGCTTCATGAAGGCCTCATTGGACTGGCCTTAACCAGCTTGATGATTCTGATTTTTCTGGGTAGCTTACGCGCCACGTCTGCTGTTTTCCTCTCGATACCTCTTTCGGCGCTGGCTACCTTCGTGGTCTTGTACATGACTGGTAGCACGATCAACACCATGATCCTGGGAGGGCTAGCGCT
>DATBEI010000189.1:0-5605 GCA_036269595.1 Candidatus Sulfotelmatobacter sp. | reverse complement strand
GAACAGGATAGCTGCGCCAAGTACCAAAAGAGCACGTTTCACGGTGTTTTTCTCCTTGTAACTGCGATTTGAACCGTGATCGTTTCATGGGCGCTTGGGGATAAGAAAGTTACTAAAGATTAGGGTTCCGTCCGGAATTCGTAACAGAATGACGCTGAAATCTGCTATGCAGGACGTCAAGGAAACCACCCTGGCGGCAGTTTCTGGGCTGCTGGGGAAATTGGCTTACCTGGCTTCTTTGCGCCGCGCCCAAGGGCGTTATGAACATTGGGGAATGGAACTGGTTCATGGGGCGGAATCTTCCGAGCGGGCCTTGAAGACCGCGCATGCCGAGGTAATGGCGGGAGTGCTGCGAACACCATTGCAGTCGCTGATGGAAGATCTAGACGAATCGAGTCGGGAGAGCGGGGTTGCGGCGGGACCGTATGTCGAAAAGTTGCTGACGAACTTTGACGACTTGCTGCCGGGGGATCGGCAGGACTTGGCGTCGGCGGCTCATCTCAATTCAGTGCTGCTTGCCCTTTCGAATTTGGAGAAGAATCGAGCGCGCTCCACTCCGTCAATTTCATAGCAACCCCCACGACCTGGCCGAGGACTTCGGCTTCCTGCGGATGACGAAGGATGCGAATGGGTACTGGGGAAAGAGGATGCGGTTGCAGGATGATCTCTTCGCGCCGCATGCTGCACCAGCAGCAAGTGTGGCCTTCGCGAGTTTCCACGAAATAGATAGGACGCTCGTATTCGGAGCGCCAAGAACCTTCCAAAACTTTATTTCTGGACTCGTCGACCTGGATGAAACTGCCGGGAGGCAGGATGGGGTACATGGTCAGATCGTTGGTGCCGACATAACCATACGTGAATTCGGTGTTGGCAAATTGAGCGAGGTAGGCGACAGGGACGAGTCCCCACTGCTCTACCATGCGGCCGAGATTGGTGGTGCGGCGTTCGTCAAAACCGGGATCCATGCGTACCGGCATTTGTACTGACGACAGGCCGGCAAGCGCGTCGGAGATGTGCGATTTCGGCGGCGCGACCAATCCCAAATCGGCAGCCATGTTGTTAAGATCGACGCCATACCAGGCCATCAGCTCGCGAACGTCACGGCGATAGATAATGGAGAGCGTGTAGAGGCGATAAATGCTGGGCAAAATCCCTTTCGTCTCGATGTCAGAGAGACGGCTGGGAGGAAGGGAAAATTCTTCGTTGCGATATTTATCGGCAACACGCGCGCTCGAGGTTTCAACGTCGCGCATAGTAAGACCGAGTTTTTCGCGAAGAGTACGAAGGCTTTTTCCCGCCGGTAGCATCCTTTGCCTCCAAAGGAAAAGTGGGTGAAATCATACCAAACACGGGGCGGATTGTGGCGGCAATTTGTTGAAAACTTTAACGATGGGAAGGTGTTACGAATTCCGAACAGCGTGAAAGGCTTGTGGAGTGCGGACTTTGAGGTGTTTGCTATGGTTTTGCCTGCGGAGTTGGCGGGTACGCCGATGTCGTGGATGCTGGATGATTGTTCGGATTTCGTAACAGACGCTGTGGGAGTTGCTTGGGAAGGGCTCCAGCAGCCGCTCTGATCGCCGTTTCTGCATTATCTCTTCCTGCCTGTCAGTCGCTTCAAAACGGACATTTCAGGGTGACATTTGTCACGCCTGCCTCGTGATGGATGGCACTGGCGATTCTTTTCTTACTCCGCGAAGATGCCATTACTGGATGGAAACCGGAAACCATTTCCGGCGTCTGAAAACCGGAAAAAGTGGAGCAGCGAAATGATTGCAACTTTAGAGCGAGCCGAGCGAGTGCAAAGATCGGGTGCGAATGCGATCGTGGCCAGTCTGGAACGCGTAAACAAAAACTATGGCAACGTCCGGGCCTTACTCGAAGTGGATTTCCAGGTGCGCGCGGGAGAAGTTGTGGCGCTGCTTGGTCCGAACGGGGCGGGCAAAACGACAGCGGTGAAGTTGTTATTGGGATTGATGCAGCCCAATTCGGGAAGGGCGCGAGTTTTCGGCGGCGACCCGACGAATCCCGAAAACCGAATGAGAACGGGAGCAATGTTGCAGGTGGGACGAGTTCCGGAAACGTTGCAGGTGGGAGAGCACATCGATTTGTTTTCCAGTTATTACACAAAGCCGATGGCAGCGGGGGAAGTGCTGGCGGTCGCGGGGCTCGAGAAATTACGGGATCGAAAATTTGGCGATCTCTCGGGAGGGCAGCGGCAGCGAGTGCTGTTCGCGTTGGCCATTTGCGGCGATCCGGATTTGATTTTTCTGGATGAGCCGACCGCGGGCCTAGACGTGGAAGCGCGGCGCATGTTGTGGGACGAAATTCGCAGGATGGTAGGGCGCGGCAAAACCGTGTTGCTGACGACGCATTATCTGCAAGAGGCAGACGCGCTGGCGGACCGGGTCGCGGTTATCAACCAGGGAGAGATTATCGCTGAGGGAACTCCGGCGGAGATCAAGATGAAAACCGCGGGAAAGCGAATTCGGTGCATCACAAGCCTGAGGGTGAACGCGATTCGCCAGATTCGCGGCGTGACTGAAGTAAAAGAAGATCGCGAGGCGGTGGAAATTCATGGCGTAGAAGCGGAAGCGATTGTCCGCGAACTGCTGGCGCGAGATACAAATCTGACGGGACTCGAAATCACGAGCGCGGGATTGGAAGAGGCATTCCTGGCGCTGACTGCGAATGCGGCGCGCGAGGGAGATTTCAAGCGGGAGGAATTGGCATGAGCACGATAACCATCGCACTCGACAATACACAAATTCAGCGCACCCCAAGCCACACGGCGAGCATTTATTTGAAGGAAGCGAAGTACGAATTTTTGAAGAACCTGCGGCTGCGTGTGTACACCGCGTCAGTGCTGAGTTTCCCGATCATGTTTTATGTCTTGTTCGGGCTGGTGCTGAATTCGAAACAGGCGATTGGGAGCACGGGCGTGGCGACCTATCTGATTGCGACTTACGGCACGTTCGGAGTGATGGGCGCTTCGTTATTTGGAACGGCGGCGGGCCTGGCCTCGGACCGCGGATTGGGATGGCTGCAGGTGAAGCGCGCGAGTCCTATGCCGCCATTCGCGTATTTCGCGGCGAAGGTGGTGACCAGCATGATTTTCAGCGCGATTATCGTGCTCGCACTTTTCACGCTAGGAATCACGCTGGGCGGAGTGAAAATGCCGGTCGCAGATTTCGCGCGACTAATGGCGACGCTTGTGGCCGGCTCACTGCCGTTTTCGGCAATGGGGTTGGCTCTGGGATACTTCACCGGACCGAATTCGGCGCCCGCGACCATCAATTTAATTTATCTGCCGATGTCGTTCTGCAGCGGATTGTGGGTCCCGTTCATCTTTTTGCCGAAAATGGTGCGGCAGATCGCGCTGGTGCTGCCGCCATATCATTTGTCGCAACTGGCGCTGGGAGTGGTGGGTGCGGGAACGCACGAATCGAACGTGACGCACTGGGAAGTACTGTTGGGGTTCACCATGATTTGCCTGGGAGCAGCGCGAATCGGGTTCCAGCGCGATCAGGGGAAATTGTACGGATAATTTTTAGCACAGCGGCACGAGGAGTTAGGTGTGAGTGCGAGTTCGAAAAAATCGGTGGGTTGGATGATCGTCCTGATCCTGCTGGGAATGGCGGCACTATACGGCGGGTCGAAATGGCTGAGCCTGCTCGTTCCTGTGGGAATACTTGTGTGGTTTACCGCAAAACCGAGTCTTGGAACTGGTCGGAATTGACTGCTAGGTTGACAATAAAGATATGCCGTTTCTAGGTTCGCGTGAGTTCGAAGAGAGTTCAGGGCCACGAGGCGGGTCGATGAGATTGCGACCGCTTCGCGAGGTGCTGCGAGACAGGGATCACGGATGGGGTCCTTTGCTCTGGGTGCTTTATCTCGGATTCTTCTTCGTCCAGCCCGTGGCGGAGCATGTTAGCGGCAAACAATGGGTTCTGGATGGTGTGGGCGCCGCGATATTTCTCGCGCTGTACTGGGGGATTTTCCTTCTGGAGAGGCCTCGGCCCCTGGTGCACGTCGGCGGCATGGTGCTTCTCGGGCTCTTATACGTTCCCTTTAATCCGGGTGGTTGCACGTTCTTTATTTTTGCGGCTGCCATGGTTCCTTTCCTGGTTAACACGAAAGGGAAAGCAATCGTGGGGTTGGGGATCGTGGGGACCATCGCTGCGATCGAAGGACTTCTTCTCCACGTAAGTGCCTGGGAGCTTTTTTGGCTGGCACTGTTTCCCGTGTTCATTGGATCGGGCAACGTTTTTTTTGCCGAACGCAATCGCATGAACCGGAAGCTGCGCAAGGCGAATGAAGAAATTGAAAATCTGGCGAAGGTGGCGGAGCGCGAGCGCATTGCGCGCGATTTGCATGATGTGCTGGGTCATACGCTGTCAGTGATTACGCTCAAGTCGGAGCTGGCAGGAAAGCTGGTGGACCGCGATCCGGAACGGGCAGGGAAAGAAATTCGCGAAGTGGAAGAGATTTCGCGGCAGGCGTTGTCGGATGTGCGGGATGCGATTCGTGGATATCGCTCCCTTGGGCTGGTGGCGGAGTTAGCGCGGGCGAAGTCAACGCTGGAAACGGCGGGGCTGACGGTGCAGTGCGATGCGGCGACTACCATGAAGCTTCCGGCGGTACAGGAGAGCGTCCTTTCTCTTGCGGTGCGCGAGGCCGTGACCAACGTCGTGCGCCACGCGCAGGCGCGAACCTGCCGCATGCGACTGGAGCAGCAGAACGGAAGTTGCCGGTTTGAGATTCACGACGATGGTTGCGGCAGTTCCAACGGCGAAGGCAACGGACTACGCGGGATGCGTGAGCGCGTGGAGATGTTGGGCGGAAAGCTGGATCGCAGCACCGAAGCCGGCACGACGCTTACCATCACATTACCCCTGAAAGAAGTTGAGTCGAAGACTGAAGGCAGCCGCAATTGAATCACGCAAACAAGGAAGGGCGTAAGACGATCCGCGTGGTGCTGGCGGAAGACCAGGGGATGGTCTTGGGAGCGCTGGCGGCGCTGCTTGAGATTGAGGGTGACATTTCGGTGGTGGCGCAGGCGCGCAATGGCAAGGAGGCGATCGAGGCCGTGCTCGCGCACAAGCCGGATGTTTTCATCACCGACATTGAAATGCCGCACATGAGCGGGCTAGATGCCGCCGCGGAGTTGAAGCGGCGACGGACGGGGACGCGGGTGGTGATCGTGACGACTTTTGCGCGCTCGGGATACTTGCGGCGGGCGCTCGAGGCGGGGGCGTCGGGATACTTGCTCAAGGATATGCGGGCCGAAGAACTCGCGGACGCGGTGCGACGAGTGCATCAGGGATTGCGGGTCATTCATCCGGAGCTGGCGACCGAGGCGTGGGGAGAGATGGATCCGCTCACTGATCGCGAACGGCAGGTGCTGCGACTGGCTGGAGAAGGCATGGCCAGCGGCGATATCGCGGGCGAGTTAGGGCTATCGGACGGGACAGTGCGGAATTATCTTTCGGAGGCAATCAGTAAATTGGGGGCGAATAACCGGGTGGACGCGGCGCGGATCGCGCGGACTAAAGGGTGGCTGTAAAGGCAGTGGCCAGTGAGCAGTGGCCAGTAACGCGCATCAAGA
>DATBEI010000179.1:0-6406 GCA_036269595.1 Candidatus Sulfotelmatobacter sp. | reverse complement strand
GGATTCGTTTTTCCGACCGATCCCGATTTAGCGCGGGCGCGGCAAGCGCGACAACAAGCTGGACACGCTTCAACCTGGAGTCTTGGATACGATGGCGGCGATCCTTTAGCGCGACTGCTGGCGGAGCGCATAACGCTGAACGCGAAAGATGCGGGGCTAACGTTACAGCCCGCAGCGGGGGCGGCCGGGGATTTGCGGCTGGTGCGAATTCCGCTGGCATCGCCTGACCCGTGGATCGCACTCACGGGTGTCGCGATGCTGGCTGGGCTGCCCGCAATGGAGCACCGCGGGAGCGAGGAGGATTTGTACGGAGCGGAGACGGCGGCGCTGGCGACCCAGCGCGTGATTCCCCTTTTCCATCTGCCCGCTTCCTATGCCAGTGCGGCGGGCCTGGAGAATTGGGCTCTGCAACCCGACGGAAGCTGGACCGTAGCCGATGCGTGGTGGGCAGTGGCGAACAAATAAATTGACTGATCCATCATGACTTTTCGCCGCAAACTTCTGGCGGTGTTCGCGCTGACTGTGTTTTTGTCGGTGGGGGCGGTAGCCTGGCTGGTGCTGGCGTTGACGCGCAGCGCGTTCGAGAACACGGAAGACCGGCGCACGGCGGCGCTGGTCGCGCAGTTTCAGGGCGAGTTCAGCCGGCGCGGGGAGGAGATCGCTCGGAGAGTAGAGGCCATCGCCGCGTCGGATGCAGTCAGCCGGATGGCAATCGCGATGAACGGGACGCCGGCGGATTCGGCGGAATATTTCGAACTTGCCAGATCGATGGCGGAAAGCCACCAACTCGATTTTCTGGAATTTCTGGACGAGCACGGCAGCATCATTTCTTCGGCACAGTGGCCGGCGAAATTCGGGTACGCGGACACCGCGTTTGAGAGTTTAGCGGCACTGAGCGGCCACAGCGCATTTCTCAAGCGCGAGGATTTGCAGGACTCCACCGCACTCGGACTTTTCGCCGTGCGAACCACCGGCGTGGGAGAGCATCCGGTCTATGTAGTGGGCGGACGGCGGCTCGACAAGAATTTTCTCTCGGGACTCGATTTGCCCGCTGACATGCGCGTTCTGCTCTACCAGAATCGCAGCGACTCGTTTGTGCCAGGTTCGTTATTGGATCCGTCTGCTGGAATTTCTGGCGCTGCGCGCCCTGCAGAAAAATTAGCGCCGCTCATCGAGTCTGTCCGGCGATCCAACCAGGAAATGACAGGAGTAGTGGATTGGTCATCCGATCCGGCGGATGAAGAATTGTTTCATGCGATTCCGCTACGTGGCGCAGGCAGCGGACGAACGGGTCAAGACGGGCCGTTGCTGGCGATTTTGCTCGTGGGAAATTCGCGGCGGTCGTATGTGGAATTGAAACGCCGCATTCGAGCATCAGCGCTGCTGGCGGGGGGAGGCGGAATCGTGCTGGCGATCCTGCTGAGCAGTTGGGCCGCCGCCCGGGTAACGCGGCCCATGGAACAACTGGCGCGGGCCTCGCAGGAAGTCGCCACTGGACAGTGGGGAGCGCACGTTGAGGTGCGTGGAAATGACGAGATTGCGCAACTCGCCGACTCCTTCAACCGGATGACGGCCGAACTGGTAACGCAAAAAGAACGGCTGGTCCAGACTGAACGAGTGGCGGCCTGGCGAGAACTGGCGCGGCGTCTGGCGCATGAGTTGAAGAATCCGCTCTTCCCTCTTCAGCTCACGGTTGAAAATCTTTTGCGCGCCCGGACGCAAAGCCCGGAGCAGTTCGACGACGTGTTTCGCGAGAGCTCCAGCACGCTGCTGGCGGAAATCGCAAACCTGAAAACGATCATCGGGCGATTCAGCGAGTTTTCCAGGATGCCGCGTCCGGAGTTGCAGGCGGTGCGGGTTAACGAAATTCTGCGCGGCGTGGTCAAATTGTTTCAGGCGCAGTTGCAGGCGCCGGGGCGAGCGCCGATCGCAAGCAAACTGGAATTGGACGAGCGCCTGGGGACAATCGCCGCCGATCCGGATATGCTGCACCGCGCACTCTCGAATCTTGTGCTCAATGCCATGGATGCGATGCCGAATGGCGGCACGCTCACACTGCGCAGCCGGCGCGATGATGGCAAGATAGTGATTGAAGTCGCCGATACGGGCAGTGGGTTAACGCGCGAGGAGTGCGAGCGCATTTTTACTCCCTACTACACCAGCAAGCGGCATGGCACGGGACTTGGGTTGGCGATTGTGCAGTCGGTGATCAGCGATCATGGGGGGCGAATCAGCGTGCGAAGCGAGCCGGGGAGAGGGACGTCGTTCGTGATCGAACTGCCGGATAATCTTGGCGCACTTCGAACATCGCAGAGCCAGCAGGCGGATCGGACTCACGGCTGAAATGGCAAGGAGGAAGTTTGCCACTTAAAGCGCATCTTTTAATTGTCGATGACGAAGCCAATACCCTGGCGTCGTTATCGCGAGCCTTTCGCCTGGCGGGGCACGAGGCCACGGTGTGCGACAACGCGGCGAAAGCTTTGGAACTAGCTAAGGCGCAGGATTTTGATTTGATTCTTTCCGACGTGGTGATGCCGGGAAAGGATGGGCTTTCGCTGCTAGAGGATTTAAAGCGGCAGGGAGTAACCGCGCCGGTAGTCATGATGTCGGGACAAGCGCATATTGAAATGGCGGTGCGAGCGACCAAACTCGGCGCAATCGATTTCATCGAGAAGCCCATCTCCAGTGACAAACTCATGCTCACGGTGGAGAACGCGCTCAAGTTGCAACGACTGGAGAGCGAGAATCGGCAACTCCGCCAACAGCTCGGTAAGCACGAAATCGTATGGAAGGGCGAAGCCATGCGCCGGTTGATGGCGCAACTCGAGCGCGTGGCCGCCAGCGAGTCTCGCGTGTGCATCTTCGGCGAGACGGGCACCGGCAAAGAACTGGTGGCCCGAACGATTCATGAGCGCAGCCCGCGCGCGGCCGGGCCGTTCGTGACTTTGAATTGCGCCGCTGTTCCCGCTGAACTAATTGAGTCTGAACTTTTCGGACATGAGAAAGGTTCGTTCACCGGCGCCTCCGGGCGTCACATTGGAAAGTTTGAGCAAGCGGACCAAGGGACGATTTTTCTCGACGAGATTGGCGACATGCCGCTGAACATGCAGGCAAAGTTGCTGCGGGTGCTCGAGGAAGGCGAAGTGGAACGCATCGGCGGCGACAAGCCGGTTCGCGTCAACGTTCGCGTTCTGGTTGCGACACATCGTGACCTGGAAGCGCGCGTGCGAGAGGAAAAATTCCGGCAGGACTTGTTTCACCGGATCCACGTTTTTCCGCTGACGCTTCCTCCCTTGCGCGAGCGGCGCGACGACATCCCTGCGCTGGTGGAGCACTTCGCCGCGCAAGTATGCGCGCAAAACGGATGGAAGACGGTTCCATTTACGGCGGACGCGATGGAGGCATTGCAATCTTATTCGTGGCCGGGAAACGTTCGCGAACTGCGCAACATGGTTGAGCGGTTGATGCTGCTAGCCACTAATGAACAGGTTGATCTGGCGACTGTGCAACTCGCTTTGCCAAAAACTTCAGCCGGGCCCGGCAGCGCGCCTGCCGCGGTCGGGGCCGGGCCTCTCGCCGACCGTGTGCAATCGTTCGAGCGTGAAGTGATTTTGGCTGAACTGAAACACAGTCATCAAAACGTGAGTATGGCCGCGAAGGCGCTGGGGCTGGAACGCAGTCATCTTTATAAGAAGGCTGAGCAGTTGGGGATCGATCTACGGGCCATGCGGCGGGAGCAGGAGACGTAGCAAGCTACGTCTCTACGAACGGCATTCACGCTTCAGATCGGCGGCCAGCAGGCGGTGGAACAATTGCTCTCCGGCTTCGCGGCGAACCGAGAGGCGACCAGCACCGTAGGCGCGCGACTTCAGGCCGCGCTGCACGTCTTCGCAAATGCCGAGATCTTCGTCCTGCACGCGGTTGCCAACGTTGACGGACTCAATGTTGTATTCGCGCCGGGCCTCGCTCACATCGCTGAAATAGAAATTGAAAATTACCCTGCAATGGTCGGCGTCGACGGGGATCACATAATTCGTGTCCATGTATCCCTCGTAGCAATTGATCATCAGGTTCGGATATTGCCAGAAGTACCAGGCGCGATCGCCCTTGCGGGTCGCGCCGGTGGCGGCATCTTCGTCGCAAGCAACCATGGGGCTGGATTGCAGGCAGTAACGATCCTCGTTCTCAATCGTGTACTGCTTGTAATCGAGCACGGAACTCAGTCCCTTGTGCAGATGGGGCACGTGGTATCCGCCGTCGAGGTAATTGTCGACGTAGACCTTCCAGTTGCACTGGATGTCGTAGGTCCTGCGGTCAAAGTAATGAAGCTTGCTGATGCCGAGTGGCGCCACGCGCTTTACCAGGCCGGCAAGAAATTCCTGCAACGGCGGAGCTTGCGGGTCGAGATTTACAAACACAAAACATTCCCAGGTTTCCACGCGGATGGGAAGCAGACCATTTTGAGCGCGATCAAAGTTTTCGACTCCGTCGAATTCGGGCATGCCCTTCAGTGAACCATCCAGGCCGTATTTCCAGCCGTGATACGGACACTGCAACATGGCCGCCTGACCGCAAGGCTCGGTGACGACGGCGGCGGCGTGGTGTCGGCACACGTTGTAAAACGCGCGGAGCGCGCCGTCAGTACCGCGCACGATGACGATAGGCTCGCCCGCGAGCCGCATGGTGACGAATGCGCCCTCGCGATGTAACTGGTCGGTGCGCGCGGCCAATTGCCAGGTTTTGCTGAAGACCTGAGCCCGCTCCATCTCGGCAATCCGCGTGTCGGTATACCAGGGTGCGGGAATAGTGGATGCTTGCGAAAGCGGCGCGCGGTCGTTATAGCCGGCGAGAATCTGCTCGATGGAAGATTGCATAGTTATGCGAGGACAGGACAGCTTACTGCGCGGCGTCCCCGCATATCAACGCGTTTTTGTTTTGTGTGGCGCGGGGGCCCCTCGCCCCCGTCAGCATGGGCGTGACGCCCGCGGCAGCTAGCCGGCCTTTCGCTCCCCTGGCTCAACGGCATGCACTAGAGGAACGTCGACCAGATGCTCGCTCAAGAACCACACCTGCAATTCGTTCGCGCGCAACACGTCACTCACGACCAGATCATTGGTGCCGTCGTCGCCCAGGTCTGAAGCGCGGCGGGCCAACTCGCGGCAATGGCCAATGATGATCTGATGTGCATCCAAGAGCCGCGAAATCTGGACTGGAACTTCTTCCCGGCCCCGCGGCGGCCGTTCAATGCGCGTAGTCTCAGCGACGTCAGCGGCCATGGCGAGAGAAACTCCGCCCAACAGCTGAATTCGCTCCGCGATCAAGTCGACGATCTCCACTTGCTCTCCGAAGTGTTTATCGAACAAAAGATGCAGCTGATAAAAGGTTGGCCCGGCAACTTGCCAGTGCGATTTCTTGTAGAGGTCGCGCAGGGTTATGGTGTCAGCGAGCAAGAGATTCAGTTGCTCAGTCATCTCCAGACGCACGGGCTCTTCCAGTTCGAGCGGCAGGCCGTGCGAGACGGTGCCATAAGCCTGAATCTCGGCGGCTCGCTGATGAATCCGGGGTTGGGCGTTGATCGTGGTGTGACGAGGAGCGGAGACTTCCTTCTTTGCCATAGGAGTCCTCTTTGCGTTCGATAGTTCGCTCGCTGACGGGGCATCGCACCAAGGGTGCTCGGCACAATCCAAGCGATGTCGGTTGGATGCCGGCGCTCGGAAATTAGGTTCCACGTTTTCTCGCACTGAGCAGGTGGCCAGCCCTCGGTGCCGCAAGCCCCCATCGTGTAGTCCGGTTTCGAGTTGAGAAAAAGACCAGGATTAGCGCTACCACAGCGGCGTTCGCAAGTTTGACGGCGTCCCGCGCGGTTGCTATCATCCAATTGCGGGGTGGAGCAGTCTGGTAGCTCGTTGGGCTCATAACCCAAAGGTCGGTGGTTCAAATCCACCCCCCGCAACCAACTTTTTCGTGTCCGCCCGGACACATGGGTAACCGCCTAAATACTGTACTCCTCCTGAACGGACCGAAGCGATCAAGGATGCGGTCCATGTCGTTAGCCTTTGTCAGGGTCAGACATTTCCCGCTGCAAGGCTTCGACCTCGTGGTGTAGATCGCTGACGCGTCCGCTACCTACGATCGCTTCATCCAGAGCCGAACGGCCCTGCATTTCCTCAACGTCCTGGCGAAAGTAGCCGATCGTCAACTTCCTGGGAACAGAGACCGCGCCCTCGTCGGGAGTTTCCTCGCCAACCACCATCCGGAAAAGCGTTGTCTTGCCCGCCCCATTGGGACCGACCAGTCCGGCTTTTTCGCCGGGATTCAACTGAAACGAAGCATCCACGAAGAGCAACTGCTTGCCATACTGCTTATTAATGTTGCGAAAGAGATCATTTTGAAGGAGCAACTCGCG
>DATBEI010000172.1:0-34275 GCA_036269595.1 Candidatus Sulfotelmatobacter sp. | reverse complement strand
ATTCCAATTTGCTGCTGGTCCAATGGGCCCCCCCTCCTTCCAGCTACAACGCCCTGAGAAGATAACGGTAAACAACTGCGACAGGTTTGTGAATCGCAAGAGCTAACTCTCAGGAGCGAAACGGATTCGCCGGATGAGTCTGCAGAAGTGGGATAGTCGCGGCAAATTGCGCTGGCAAATGTCGATGGTTGCCAACGAGCCGTAGCGCTCATTGCGAGCGTGGGGCACAGTATTCTTTCGCAAGTTGTTGAAACGTCGTAGGAGACCAGCAGTCATGCATAGGTGCTTCGCTTCTCTCAGGACGACAAAGGAGTTCAGGCATCGACGGACTGCTCGAAGGAACCAGGCAGGAGGTTTACATCTTGGTCGAGGACGCTGTGTCTGAGGCCAACTCAACATTCAATCGCAGGCGCACGACTTGGAGGTAAGCGGAATTTCCCGTGCGCCCTACCTGCACCACGACTCGGTTGAGATATCGGCTGTGGGCTTGCGCAGTGTCTGCCGAGCAGATGCGCGGAACCTGCCACACGGCCCCACCCAACACCGCGATCCAGAGGACCAGAGCCAGAGCCTTCTTCGGCTTGCTGAAGTTTTCTTCCACCACTGCGGTTCCGGCGCAAAGATCTCCCAGCCGCTGACGGCAAGGAGAGCAGCCCGCGACCACCGCTCCCAGCAAATACACGCCGGCGCCGTCCACAATCCGCATTGCATTTCGAATCGCCGCGGCCGCGAGCGCGCTGCCGGAACCGGTTCGCACCACGCGAAGCCCAACCAGCGCTTTCCCCAGAGTCGCACCGAAAGCGGCTTCCAGCCACCATCCGTAGGCAAACAGGATCGCGCTATTGCAAATTGCAGCCAGCAGAAGCGACGCGGTGGTAAGACTCAATTCAGTTCCTTCGACTTTTCCCCAGCGCATGAAAACCCAGGCATCGGCCATGGCAAACGCGCCGAAAAGCACCATAGTGTCGAGCACGAATGCGCTAAACCGTTTCCCCAGCTTGGCCACGCGCGGCGAAGCGCCATTGCGCGGAGCCTGCGATTTCTTTGTGCCTGCCGCCGCAGTGGCGCGAGAGGCTTCAATGATTCCGGCATCCTCCAGCAGGTATTGCCCGGGCGGAATGTAACCACCGCAGGCCGAGCAGTTCTTGGCGCTGGTCTTCACTTGCCGATGACAATGCGGGCATTGCATAGATTTTTCGCGGAAACCTGCGTGAAAATATCTTTAAGAATACGTCCGATCGGCCAGATTGCCGCATCACGGAAGGACAGCGCCAGGCTCTTCTTCGGCGCATGGCACAGGCGCAAGCGGCCAAGTCCTTTTGCTGACCTGAACCTTCGTAATCTCGGCGGCAACGTTACGCTGCATTACCTTATTGCAAGCCGTTTCTGCGAATGTTTCCCAGATTTAATTCCAAGCGTGACCGTCGCCGTCGAAAACGCCAACTGTTCAACACCTCGGTTCGCGTCTTCACCAGCAAAGGATGCATGGACGGATTGGGAATCAATGTGAGCGACGTTGGCATGTGCGTGTTTGCCATCGCCAATCTGGCGGTAGGGACTGAAATCGACGTGGAGTTTCTTCCGCCGGACGCCACTTATCCCATCCGATTTGCCGCCGTGGTGCGGCACCGTGCGCTGTATCTCTACGGAATCGAGTTTCAGAATCCTGTGATCAAAGTTTCGCAAGTCGAGTCGCGGTCTGGGTTTACGGCGAACACTGCGGCGGATTCTGCTGCAGATGAGCCAGTAGCTGTTTCCCCTTCACATAATCGGGATTGAATTCCAGCACCCGGTTCACAAGTTTCAGCGCGACATCGTTTTGCTTCGAAACACAAAAGGCCATCGCCAAATTCATGCCGACCGCACTGAGATAGGGCACGCGGTTAAACGCTCCCGCCCACAGTTCGACCGCGTGCCGCAAATCTCCCGAGCGGGCCTGCAAAGTACCCAAGTCAGTGGCAGCTTCATTGTCCAGCGGGTCGAGCTGCAATGCTTTTTCGTAGAATTCGCGCGCCTGCTTCTCGTTGCCATGCTTCTGCTGAACGAAACCTAACGCGGCCAGCAGTACCGGATCTTCCGGGCGTTCCTTGACCGCCTCCCACAAATATTCCTCCGCCTTCTGTGCCGCATTATCCACGTTGCGCTGCGCCAGTGTTTCCCAGGCGAGCGCAAAGTCGCGCGAGTTCGCCAGCGACGCATCGCGCTCCGGAAACGAAACCAGCGGCGCCCCGGGCGTGCCGCGAACTTCCAGGCGCGGGAGCGGCTTGCTGTTGGGATAGCGCTGAATCCGGTGGTCTGTTCCTTCCGTATGCGCCACGTCCTTGCTGGGCAAGGGCGGCATGTGGCACTTGGTGCAATCCCGTTTGTCGGGATGATGCTTCGCGCCGAACGGCTCGCCATGGCAAGCCAGACATTTGCCGCGGTAGTATTCGGCCTTCTTCTCGGCGGCTGGCTCGGCGTGCGGATCGTGACAACTGCCGCACCACATTTTGTCGCCCGACTGCCGCTTACACTCGCTCAACGATAAAGCTTCGAACTGGCTGAGCGCCTCCGGCTTCTGCGGATCATTGCCACTCAACAGGAAATAATGAAGGTAGTCGGAAAGCCGCTCCCCCGGCCGGAAGTCATACACTTGCTTTCCCGGCTGCTGCACCGCAACCGTGCCTTCAAAATGACACTCCATGCAAATCGCGTCGCGCCGGTCGGGCGATAGCTTTGCCGGATTCACAATGGAATCGTGATCCGGCTGCGAATTGCCCGAAGCGGGCATGGATGAACTAGAAGCAGTCGCAGCCGATTTTGCTGCGTGCCCTTCGCCTCCGCCGTGACATCGTTGGCAGGTAATTCCACCATGCAGAAAGGGTGGCCCGGAGTATTTATTTTCCGTTCCCGCGGCCGGCGGTTGCAGTCCGCTGCTATGACAGTTCAGGCAATCGGTGAATGCGGGAAGATTCAGGGGAATTTCCCGCGCCTCTGCGTAAGCTGGCGTCATGCCCCAGTGGTTTTCCTGCGAATACCAGTTGATCGGAGTTTCAAATAGAAACCCTTGCACCGAAAACAGGTAGCTCCGCCCTTTTCTTCCCGACCCGATGAAGTAAAGAAGTTCGCGCTGCCCCTGAAATTTCTCGCTGGCGCGCTCGTAGCTCATCCATACCGTGGGGACGGGCGTGGTGGGGGAAGAATTTGTTTGAGCCTGAGTTGACGCATGGCTCTGCTCCGGCTGGGTGTAAACCCGGTAGCGAACGCCAGAAATCTTGTCGTTAAACTCGCCGGCAATCACGCCATCGGCAGCGGGGCCGCTGGCATTCGCCATCACCGTCTTGCTGTACGATTTGTAGATTTCCGAGTGGCACCCCGCGCAGGCCTCGCTTCCCGCCGCGCTTTGCGGGGCCGGAGTTTGGGAGCGTGATCGAGGTCCGACGCCGATCACAGTCGCCAGCGCCAATCCCGCAGCTATCTTTCCCGCACCCATTCGAAGTGATTCTATGACAATTAAGGTGGAGACAACTTGCTGGGCGCCTTGCAGGAACGAAGCGGCGCCTTCCTCCAAAATATTTGTGTATATTAAGTGGTTTCTGTGTGAACTATTCCTGCACCTTTTCGCGTCAGAAAGGACCATTCGGTGACTCTATTCGCGCGACGTTTCCTGCTGCTTCTGACAACTTCATTCCTTCTTTCTTTCGCACCGGCCAGCTGGACGCAAACCACTTCCAACGAGCGGATTTTGTTTCATGGCAAAATCTTTACCGCCGATCCGCAGAATCCTTATGCAGAAGCGGTCTCCATTCGCGGAGAACAAATCATTGCGGTGGGCACGCTCCCTGCGGTAGTCGGGTCCGTCTCAGCCAATGCCGAGCGCATTGACCTGGATGGCAAAAGCCTTTTCCCCGGCTTTATCGATTCCCACAGTCACTCCATCGATGGCGGACTCAACCTGATTTCTGCCGACGCCACCGACAAGGTTTCCTCGCTGAAGGATCTGCCGCCGTTCGTCGAGGAAGCGAAGAAGTCCGGCAGGGGCATGCGCGGCGACATTCTGGAAGTTCTCGGCCTGCCGCTCGAATTCTGGTCGCACCCCGACGTCCTCGATGCCGACTTCAGCACTGGCGCCTACCAAAATCAGGACGTGCTCTTGCGCGGCATGGATGGGCACACGGCGTGGGCGAACCGGCATCTGCTGCAGCGCGCCGGCATCACCCCAGATTTTCTGCAAAAACTTTCTTCACAGCAGCGCAGCTATTACGGCAACAAGGACGGACAGCCCAATGGATTTCTGGTCGATGCGGGCACGGAAAAAATTGAGCCGCTCCTGCCCAAACCGACTGCCGACCGGCTGCTGGCGGCCGCTCGCGCGGCTTTACAATATAACTACAGTCTTGGCATCACCGCCTGGCTCGACCCTCTCGCTTCCACTTACGTTCTGCAAGCCTACAAAATGCTCGCCGACCATGGCGAGTTGTCTTCACAGGTAGTTGCCTTTCCGCAGGTGTTCGCCAAAAATCCCGCAGCCGAACTGAGCGCCGTTCAGAAAACTCGCGCGACTTACAAAGACGTCCCCAATCTGCACGTCGCCGGTATCAAAATTTTTGCCGACGGAGTCGCGGAGTTTCCCTCCCAAACCGCGCATCTCACGCAGCCGTACAAAAACACGGGCCGCAATGGCGATCTGCTCTTCGATCCGCAAAAATTTGCCGAGTTATGCGTCGCGGCCGACAAGCAAGGCTTAATCATTCACGTACACGCCATCGGCGATGGCGCAGTGAAAGCGGCGCTCGACGGCATTGCCGCAGCTCGCCAGGCCAATGGCAATTCCCATCTGCCTCACACCCTCACGCATGAACAGTTTGTGAGGCCGGAAGATTTCCCGCGCTTCCGCGAGCTCGGGGTGATCAGCGCTCTGCAGCTTTTCTGGGCGGAAGCCAATAACGACACCATCGAAATCCTGAAACCGTATCTCGATCCGGAAATCTACAAGTGGCAGTATCCCGCGCGCTCCATTCTCGACAATAGCGGCGTCATCTCGGGCGCGAGCGACTGGCCGGTTTCCACTGCCAATGTTTTCCGCGCAATTTATCAGGCTGAAACCCGCAAAGGCGGGGAAGGCGTCCTCGATCCATCGCAAGCCATGCCCCGCGAAGCTATGTTCTATGCCTATACTCGCAACTCCGCCCGAGCCATGAATCTCGATTCCATCGGAACGATCGCCCCCGGCAAGCGCGCCGACTTGGTTTTACTCGACCGCGACGTTCTGACGGTTTCGCCGGAACAAATGCGCGACACCCAGGTTCTGTGGACCATGGTCGCCGGCAAAACCGTCTATCGCGCCAGGTAAGGTGCATTCGAGAATGAACTAAAAGTTGCCACTCTGCGGCCAAAGTTCGAGCCGTTGCTTAATTCCGGCTCTCGCGGGATTGCTGGAATCGTCAAAAGGAGGCTGCATGGAATTTGTAATGTTTGAAGATGTGGATGGCATGGAAATCTTTGTCAACCCGGAGCGCGTGATCTGGGTGAGGGAATATCCCAACCAGACGACGGTAATCAGCTGTGGCCACGACGACAAGTTTGCCGTCCGCCTGGCTCCCGCGCACGCGGTTGCCGCGTTGGGTAAAACTGTACGCTGAACGAGAACTGGATATTGGATGGACCGGTTGAGTCAGCCAGCGGTTGTGTCAACCAGGGTGCGCGCTGCTTCAGGTCATGACAGCGCATGCTTCTATGCGGTCGTGTCCAAGCAAGATGAACGGGATCGGCGAACAGGGCCGAGCATTAATGGCGCTTCGCGTTCGGCGCTTGCAACCGCGGTCTTCTTTTTATGCTGGCGGCACCCAGAATTCCAAACAGTCCGGCGCCGAAAAGAAGCCAGGTACCGGGCTCGGGCACCACGGTTTTGCCCAGCACTTCAAAAGCTCCTGAGGGAACCGTGGCAGTGAGCCAGACGCTTCCAAAATTCACCGCGCCCAGCCCAACAACACCCGTCGAGTTCAAGTTCCAGACGGCTTGCGTGCTCGCGGCGAATGGCGTCGCTACCAGCCAATAACGCTGGCCGGCTTGCAGGACGATCCCATTGGCAAACGACTCGGTCTGCACGGCGCTGTTGGTCGATCCAAATTGCGGGAGTCCCACGAAGGTCCACGACGCGAGTGACGTGCCCGGACCACCACCGTTATTAATGTCCAAACTGACCCTGACGCCATTCACCCCTGTGAACTGGCCTAGCGCCATCTTGATTTCGGTCAGATCGAATTTGGAGTTGGAGGTAAAGGCCTCTCCCCACTCGACGAATTTAGGCCCAGACTGCGCCCCCGCGATCGTGAGGCCCACGCTGGCGTTATAGGTGTTACCCGTACCGAAGTCGTTAAATAGGACAGAATCAGCTCGCGAAGCGATTGGCAAACTGACCAGAAGTCCCAGCAGAAGGAATGCGGTGCGGGAAACGTTCTTGTTTGTCATGGAAGGAACATCCTTTGTCTGGGACCGTCTTTGCCTTAGCAGTGTATGGTTCTCGCTCGCGGGGAGACAAGCGCAATATTCCAGCCTAACCTGAATGAGGCGGATAAAACGTCACCGGCCCGCAGCCGCCGGGGTATAATTTTCCGGCAGATGCACAGACCCCGTTACGCGCTGGTGGCCTACCTGGATAATCCCGCTGGAGGATTCGTGGAACAGCTGCGTCGTGAGCTGCACCCCGACCTGCCGCATCTGTTGGCCCATTTGACCATCCTGCCGCCGCGGCCCCTGCACGGCAGCGAGAGTTCCGCATTGCAGATTTTGCAGCGCATTTGCGGCAACGAGGAACCTTTTGAGGTCACCTTGGGCGATGTGGAAACTTTCTCTCCTGTAACTCCGACCATTTACATTCACGTAATGGACGCCGCCGCGCACATGATCGAGCTGCATAGCAAGCTGAATACCGAAACGCTGGCCTTCGCGGAGGAGTGGCCCTACATTCCGCATCTCACGATCGCGAAAATGAGCGGCCAAAAGCCCGCCGAGGCCGCCTTCCAAGTCGCCCGTGAGCGCTGGGCCGCTTATGCCGGAACCCGGCGCATCCTCTTGGAAAGGCTGACCTTTGTGCGCGAGGCTGAGGAGAATTGCTGGGTCGATCTGGCGCCCATTCCTCTGGGCCGCCACCTGGTTTCCCGCTAATCTGCCGCGCTGCTGCGTAACCTCCCCTCCTGTGACCTTCCGCAGTTACTCCCGACGTGCCTCGCTCGGCGTAGGTACATCTCCCTCCCGTGCGTTGAAAAGCGTGGGCCGCGGCTGTAGATAAAGAGTAGGCCAAGTCGCCGCTAATCCCGTCCACTGCCAGTTTCGACGCGGGTTTCCGGTAGAAAACGGGAGAGCCCATGCAGATTGGAGTCTACGGTTCGGGGTACCTGGGAACGGTGATTTCGGCTTGTTTGGCGGATTTTGGAACGCCCGTTTCCTGTTGTCATCCCGACCGCACGCGCATGGTCGAAATGGCCCAGGGCAATGTTCCCTTCTTCGAAAAAAACCTGAAAGAAATTATCCGGCGGAACGTGCGCGCCGGCCGGCTGGCATACTCCACTGACATTGAAACTTTTGCCCGCCGGACCCAGGTGATTTTTCTGGCCGAAGACAAACCGGAGGGCTTGGCCGACGTTGCCATGCGCATTACGCGGCTCGCGACCAAGCCTCCGATTCTCACCATCGTGACTCCCGTTCCCGTGGGCACCGCCAACAAGCTCGAGAAGAGCATCAAGGACGCGGGCCTGCAGGCCAGCGTCGTTTCGCAACCCATGTTCTTCACCGATGGATGCGCCGTTGAAGACTTCAATTGGCCGGACCGCATCATTCTCGGATCGACCTCGCTCGAAGCGGTGCACATGCTGAAGCAGATTTTCCATCCGCTGGTGATGCGCGGGGTTCCGGTGATTGTGACCAACCAGGCGACCGCTGAACTCGTGCGTGAAGCTGCGACCGCGTTTGTCGCGACAAAAATTTCCTTCATCAACGAAGTTGCCGCGCTGTGCGAACGTGTCGACGCCGACGCCGTCAGCCTGGCGCTGGCCCTCGGGCTCGACAAGAAAATCGCTCCGCGCTGCCTGCAGCCCGGAGCCGGCATGGGCGGCGTGTTCGCCGAGACGGATATGGATTCTCTCGTGGAACTGGCGCAGTCGCATGGCGTGCCGCTGAAAGTGCTCGGTGCCGCGCGCGACGTGAACCAGTACCTTGCCGAGCGCCTGGTAGATAAAATTTCGCTTGTCCTGAATTCGGTCGAGAACAAAGAAGTCGGAATTCTCGGCCTGGCATTCAAGCCAAACACAAATTCCGTTGCCGGATCGTCGTCCATACGGCTGGCGGAAAATCTGGTTTCAAAAGGCGCGCACGTGCGCGCCTATGATCCGGTCGCGATTCCGGAGGCGAAAATACGGCTCAACGGATCGGTGCGCTATTGCGAAACCGCCTATGCCGCTGCGGAAGGTTCCGACGCCTTGGTTGTCGGCACTGGCTGGCCGGAGTTCCGCGCCCTGGATTTCGAGAAGATCAAACACCTGCTGAAGAAGCCAGTCATCGTCGACACCAAGAACCTGCTCGATTCCACCCGCTTGCGCGCGCTGGGATTCGAATACGTAGGCATAGGCCGCGGGTAAGGCAGAGGCTCTTACGAACTCATGTAGGGACGGCTCCGCCTGGGCTGTCCAAGCCAAGGCGATGCCCAGCGCACCCGTCACTGAACCGTCCGATGACTTCTGACACTGCCTCCCCCAATTGCTATAATCAACAGCGGTGGTGGGAATAGCTCAACTGGCAGAGCACCGGACTGTGGCTCCGACGGTTGCGGGTTCGATTCCCGTTTCCCACCCCAGATTTTCCAACGATTTTCTTCCACGCCAAGAGTCGGCCCCGTAGCTCAATTGGATAGAGCATCAGTCTTCGGAACTGAGGGTTGGGGGTTCGAGCCCCTCCGGGGTCGCCATCTCGCGGAACCGCCTCACGGAGCCCCTTACGAAGCGACAGACACCTCGGTGTTAGTTTCATTTTTGCGTGGAGATTCCTAGCCTTCGGCCCGAGCGGAAGAGTTCAGTTTTCTTTAACCACCGATTATTAAGCGTCGGTAAAGGAATCGGTCGAGCTTTGCTCCAGGACAGTCGAGGCGACTGCGCCTACGTCGACTGTTTTAGAAATTGAGCCGCACCCCCAGCTGCGCGGCAAACGGAATCCCCACCGTGGTCCCCGGGCCGAAGAAATCTCCCAGGCCTCCCGCCGGGATTTCCAGTTGCTTATAGCTGGCGACGGGTTCAAGTTGGGCGCATGTGGGAAAGTCGATGCAGATATGAGTTGCGTTGCCCGCCGCAATGTCGCTTGCTGGAAGCGGCAATTGCCCGATATTCGCCACGTAATTCGCTCCGGGATTGTTGCGGTTAAACATATTGAAGAATTCGGCAAAGGGTCGCACTTCCCAGCGGTCTCCAAACTTAAACGGACGCGTGATGCGTAAATCCACCTGAATATACGGTGTGCCACGAAACGCGTCGAGCGCGGTGGGCGTGCCATTCACCGAAATTCGTTGGCTGCTGTCGGCAGTCGTGATCGTGAAAGGCCGCGCCGACTCGGCCTGCGTCAGAGTGGTCAGCTCAAAGCCGCCGGGAATGTAAACCGTCCCCGCAAGAACGAAACGATGCCGCACGTCCTCGCCCGACGGCCCATAATCGCCGGGGCCGAACGGGTTCAGGGGATTGCACACTCCATTTACATAATCGAACAACTCGCCCAGCACGCATCCCCAGGTTTGCGCCTTGGCGAAAGTGTAGTTGGCAACCAGGTTGAAACGGTTCGACACGTTGCCTTGCAAGTGCAGCATCAGCGCGTTGTAGCTCGAACGATTGTCCGAGCGAAAAACCTGCGCCGCAGTCGGAACACTAAAGGAATACGCGCGATAAGAGTGATTGCCTTCTTCATGAGTGTAGTCAGCGCTCGCGGCCCAATTGGAGTTGAAGGCGTGCTGCACGCCGCCGATGGCATGCAACGCATACGGAGTTTTGTAATCGGGATCGATCAGCGCCGCCGGAGGATTCGGCCCTCCATTGACGGCCTGCAACGCGGCAGCCCAGCCATTCTGTGCGAGATCGTTATAGAAAAGTCCAAAGCCGGCGCGAAATACCGTTCTTCCGCTGCTCCCGGGCGAATAGGCAAGCCCGAGGCGGGGCGCGAATTGTTTGCGATCATCTTGCGGCGCCCGCTCGGGAAGTCCCAACGACGGCAGCAGCGAGAACGAGGGATTCGCCGACTGCTCGCGCCCTTCCGCGACGAACAGCCCGAACGTCGTTTGCCAGCGCAATCCGTAATTCAGCGTGAGATGGCGCGAGAGGCGCCATGAATCCTGCGCGTAAAGGGCCAGCCGCTGCACACTCTGGGAAAAATTTCCGTCGCCGGCTGGGGTGGTCGAAGCCCCGTTCGCGTAGTCGAGGGCAAACTGCGCTGGATTTGCCGAGTAGAACGTGGGATCGTCGGGGAAGGAATACAGCGTTTCCTGATTGCCGGGAAACGCGCCGCCCAGCACCGGTTCGTGAATGAAGTTCACTCCGAACTTGAACGAATGGTCGCCGGTGCCATGGCCCACGTCGTAGCGAAATTGATATTTCTGCTGGTTGCGTAGAGACGGAAAGAAGGTGATCGGCGTGGCGAACTGATTATCGCCATAAGTCTCGAAGCCTGACACGGTCAGCGTCGTGGAACTGAACGGAAACGCTAGTGCGAAACCGAGCGTGGAGTCTCTTGTCTGCGTTAGATGCAGCAGACTCGCGTCGAATACAAACGTTCCCAGCCACGTTGGACTGAACACGTAAGTATTGCTGAGCACGCTATTCCAGTAATTGTTGTGCGTGGTCACGCCGGTTGAGGGCAGCGCGGCTTGCTGCACCAAGGCATTGCGCGTGAGGTAACTATCTTCCGAGCCGCGCAGAAACCACTGCGACTTCGGCGACTCCGCCCAGTCGAAGCGCAGCGATCCGATGTAATCGCGAAATGGAATGGGCACGTTTTGCGGAACGGCAATCGAAGGAACGCCGGGAATCAGGCCATCGGCCGCCAGTTGCGCCAGCGCATTGAACTGGGTCAGGCTGCTGGGACTGTACGCGATGCTGGCATTTTCGTGCACATACTCGAACGACGAAAAGAACCACAGCTTGTCGCGCACGATCGGCCCGCCCAGCGTGGCCACATAATTCTGGCGCGAAAATGGCTGCTTGGGATTGGGTGCAGGGTTCTCGATCGGAAAGCGCGCGTTCAGCGCCGCCGCGCGCTCGTAGAACGCTTCCGTCCCATGCAAATCGTTGGTCCCACGTTTGGTCGTGATCACCACCGATCCGGCCGTAGTTCCGCCGGTGTCGGCGTCTTCATTCGCGGTGCGCACGGCAAATTCCTGAATCACGTCCGGAGAAAAATTCTGCAGAAATCCGCCAATCCAGTCGTCGGAATTATCGCCGCCATCCACCGACAGATCGTTATTCAGCCCCGAACTTCCGCCGGTGGAAACCGCGGTGATGCGCGCCTTGGTGGGATCGGAAGGTTCCACAGGTTCGGTTCCCGGCGCCAGATAGGCGATGTTGGCGAAACTGCGGGCGGCCAGCGGAAGCGTCTGCAAATCCTGGCTGCTGATCACGCCCTGATGCACCACGCTGACCAGGTCCATTGGCTGCGTCGTGATCGAGGAATTCTGGCCCTGCACCGAGACCGTTTCCTGCGGCGCGGCCAGCTTCAGAACAACTGTAACTTCGCGCACCGAGCTGACGGCGACCGATACATCCGCCTGCGCCGGCGCGAAACCAGCCGCGCTCACGGCAACGTGATATGCGCCGGGAGCAAGGTCGTCGACTCGAAATTCGCCGCGGTCTTCGCTGGTGGCCGAGCGCTGCACCGAGGATTCAATCGATTTCACGACGATGCTGGCCGAGGGAATGCGGGCGCCGGTTGCGTCCTGCACCGTCCCGCGCAACGCGCCGCGCGGGTTCTGCGCATGCAGAAAGCTGGGGGCAATGGCCGCCGAGAGCGCTACCGAAAGTAGGACGGAGCAAAATCTTCGCGACACTTTCATTTCTAGAAAAGCGTGCAATTCTAATCCGACCAGCGCTGCGGCGTCCGGTCCCAGCGATGCTTCTTCAATTCTGCCAGCAGGGTCTTGTCGAGCGGCCCCGCGTCGCTCGTCGCGATGTTTTGCCGGACGTGCTCCGCTTTGCGCATACCCGCAATGGTCGTGCTTACAGCGGGATGCGACAGGATGAACCGCAGCGCCATCTCCGGCAACGTCATTCCGGCAGGAACAATTTTCTTGAGCTTATCGACGCGCTCGACGGTTTTGCCCAAATTTTCCGGACCGAAGTATCCAGCGCGCCAGTCGCCCTTGGGGAAGCGAGTTTCAAGCGTCATCTTGCCGCCCAGGCTGCCTTCATCGAAGGGCACGCGCGCAATCACGCCAACGTTGAGTTCCTGGCACACCGGAAAAAGTTCGTCCTCCGGCGCCTGGTCGAAAATGTTGTAGATCACCTGCACCACGTCGACCAAGCCGGTGCGCAGCGCTTTAATGCCGTTTTCCGGTTCCCAGCGGTTGAGGCTCAGCCCAAAAAAGCGAATCCACTTATCGCGCTTCAGTTTTTCCACGGTCGAGCGAAACTCGGGCTCGTCGGTCCAGCTATCGTCCCAAACATGAAACTGCAGCAGGTCGATTGTCTCCACGCGCAGCTGCTTGCGGATGAGGTCGGCATATTTGAAAACATGCTGCGCGGAAAACACGTCGCTGTACTTGTACTCGGGCAGGGCCGGCCAGCGATCATTGGCTGGTGGAATCTTCGACGCGGCGTAGATCCGCTTCCCCGAGTTTCGCGCCATGATCTCACCCAGCAGGCCGTCGCTCTTGCCCTCGCCATAGGCCCACGCAGTATCGAAAAAGTTGCAGCCCAGGCTCACGGCCAACTGCATCGCCACCAGCGATTCCTGATCGTCGGAGCCGCTCCATCCGCTCATTCCCCACAACCCGTGGGCGATCTCGCTGACATCAAAATCAGTGCGGCCAAGCTTGCGGTATTTCATATTGGGTCCTTTACGTTAGTGGCAGCTCGAAGCGAACTGATCAGCATATATGGAAGCTAAAGTTTCCGCATCGCCGGATGAAATGCACGAATTCGGAAGCCTCGGGATTTTCGATAGGAGCTATCCAAATTTTGGCTTATCGACCACGCGCTTCGAGGTGTCTAATGAACCTAGATCATAACTAAGGATGGAGGTTCGCCATGAAATCTGAATATCCTAATCCGAATTCGGGGAAGAACGACGAATTGATTGCCCCGCCGCCCTCCCGCTTCATCGACGAGAAAATCTCGGACGAATCGGGGGCGGAAACGAAATCCGACAGTGCTTTGGCGCCTGCCGGTCTCAAAAATCCCTTCTGGAATTAGCTCAAGCCCAGCGCCGGATCGTTGCAGCGTGTGTAACCGCAACGGACGGCGCTGTTTCTTTGCCGGCCATCCACCCTACCGCAAAATCGGCAGACACAGGCAGGGACGGATCGAGAAATCGAGGCCTGCCATTTCGTGCAGCGCCGGATGCAGCATCGAATCGCGGCACGGTTCGAGCGTAATCACAAACGGCAGCGAAGCCTTGTCAAAGCCCGGCTTCTGCAGCAGTGAGTCGATATTCAGGTGATGCGCCGCCATGATCTGCGCCAGGCGCGCCACGATTCCCGGTTGGTCGCGGACAAAGAAGCGCAAATACCAAGGCGTCTCAAAATCGCTACTGATCTTTGGCGTAGAGACGTAGCTTGCTAGGTCTCGCTTGCCATCACTCCCGGCCAGATTCTGCGCCACAAACAGCAAATCTGAAACTACGGCCACGGCGGTAGGATCGCCGCCCGCACCTGCGCCCAGAAATGCCATGTCGCCGCCGTACTGGCCCGAAGTCAGCACCAGGTTCAGATTTCTCTGTACCCGTCCGAAGGGCGAGTCAGTCGGAACCAGGCAGGGGCCGACCTCGGCGAACAGGACATTGTCCTTCAGCACGGCGCGCGAAATCTGACGGATGGTGCAACCCAATTCCGCGGCATAATCGAAATCGACCGCATCGACTGCGCGGATGGTGCGCGCGCGCACCGATTCCGGAGCCACCTGCGTGTGCAATCCGGCCAGCGCCAAAATCGCCAGTTTGGCGCGCGCATCGCCGCCGTCCAAATCTTCTGACGCGTCGGCCTCCGCATATCCTCGAGCCTGCGCCTCTTCCAGCGCTTCGCTAAAAGGGATGCGGGCGTTTTCGATGCGGCTGAGAATGTAGTTGCACGTTCCGTTCAGAATTCCCGCAATGCCGTGCAGCCGGTCTCCACTCAGCCCGGTGCGTAGCGCCGGAAGAACCGGAACGCCTCCCGCGACTGACGCGCCGAATTCGAGCTGACCTCCGTGGCTGCTTGCCAGTTGCAGAAGCTCCGACCCGTGCCGAGCAATCAACTGCTTGTTCGCAGTTACCACCGACTTCCCTGCCTCGAGCGCCCGGCGCACAATCTGTTCGGCGGGCGTGAGGCCGCCAATCAACTCGATCACGATGTCGACGTCGGAGTTCAGCACCGACTCGACATCATCGGTCCATGTGACATCGCTCGGAACCCACGCCTGCTTTTTTCTTTCCACGTTGCGGTTGGAGATGTGGGTAAGACGCACTGTGCGGTTGCCGTTCTCGCACAAAATTTTGGCCACGGCCCGGCCCACCGTTCCAAAGCCAATCAGGGCCACGCGAGCAGGAGCCGGGCCCTCGCGTGCAGACGCTTTCGCCGCCGGTTTTGCAATGCGCTTCGCCAAAGATTCACTCTCGCTCAAAAAAGGATGCCTTATCATACGTGCGCCGCGCGGTTCCCGGAAACTGCAAAGGGCGCGGGGCGGCTACGCAGGCAGAATCAGCATCAAAGTTGATAATATGGTGCCTGACCTGCTGCGATGTGCAATTTCGGCGGGAGCATCGCGGATACGTTCTTTTCGCAAGCGCCTCTCTTTACCGAGGTATGGGCCGCAATATGGGCCGAGCGCGACGGTCCGCAACCATGCCCGGCAGCGGGAGGAGAATGAATGAGTCGAAAGTTCGCGAGGGTTTCCAGCTTCAGGATCGCCCTGGCTTTTATCGTGACGGCGATCCTGGCGGGAGCCACAACCATTCACGCCCAACAAGTTCCTGCCGCACCACCGTCACCGCCCGATCAACAGGCTCCGGCCCAGCAGCAGCCCGCCGCACAGCAACCCGCTGACCAATCGGCCAATCAGGAGGCGACGCCGGAAGAGATCCCGGTTCGCAAGCCAAAAGCACCCGAGTTTAACAAATGGAGTTTCAATGTTGGCGGCGGCGCTAGCATGACCAGCGGCACCACGCATACTTACGTTCGCAGCGGAGGCCTGATCGCCGCCGCCGGCGTGGCCCGCAACTACAGCAAATATTTCGGCATCCGCTTCGATTTTCAATACGACAATCTGCCCTTGCGCACGTCCGCCCTCATACTCGGGCAGACCACGGGCGCCACCAGTCATGTCTACTCGGTCATGCTCGATCCCATCATTAATTTCCAGGTCACCAAACTATGGAGCGGATATATCGTGGCCGGCGCCAGCTACTTTCATCGCTCCGGAAAGCTGGACTATTCGACCGCCCTTCCCGGATCAGCCTGCAATGGCTTCTTCACCTGGTGGGGCAATTGCTTTAATTCCAGCCTGCCCTTGAACGGAAATTTTTTCTCGGCTCATCAGAATGAGGCTGGGGAAAACTTTGGCGGCGGTGTCGCGCGTAAAGTTGGCGGCAGCGCTGAGATTTATGCCGAGTTCCGCTACCTGCACGGCACTCACAGCGGCATTACCACGGACCTGCGGCCCATCACGGTCGGCGTGCGCTGGTAGGGTTGCCGAAATTGGAAAGCGCATCAACTGTTCGCGTCGCGCGATCCGCTATGAGATTTGTTTATCCGCGGCCGGCGGCGGCGGTGCAGCGCATGGGGTCGAAGTCCCAGACGTGGATGCCGCTGGCCAGGGTTTCGATTCCGACCTCGCCTTCCATGTCGCTGCCGTGCTTGCCCAGCCAGACAACGCGAAACTGCGTCTTCACTCCTTGATATTGCAAGTCGAAAACATCGCCCGGCTTGAGTTGCGCGCAAACGCCCTGCAGCGTCCCGCCACGGCTGCTGACCGTGCGAACCGTCGCGGGCTGCGTGAAAGGGCGGCCGTGAAGGTCCACTCCCCAGATGACGACTGGAAGTTCGACGGAAACTCGCTGCTGGCGGCGCCGGTCCATGCCTGCTGGCAACCTCGTGGGACTTTGGGGATAGTAGAGGGCAAACCGGGCGAAACACAGGTAACCGCAGTCATGGGACCTCAGTGCCGAAAGTTACTATCGGACAGCTTCGACGGTGAGATTTATTGCAGAAGTTTCGCCGGATCGTAGATCGCTTCGGCCAAGTCGCTGAGAAACCGCGCGGCGCGGGCGCCATCGGCCACGCGATGGTCGCACGACAGGGTAACCGTCATCATCGGGCGAACTGCAGGCTGGCCGAGCACGGCAACCACGCGGTCGGCAATCGTGCCCACCGCGAGAATTGCGGCCTGCGGCGGCGTGATGATCGCGCTGAACCGATCCACCTGATACATGCCAAGGTTGCTGATCGTAAAGGTTGCGTCCGCGATATCGGCTGGACGCAACTTCCCGGCGCGCGCGCGCTCGGCAACAGCGCGCCGCTGCTGGGAAATGTCGGCCAGGGTGGCGCTGTGCGCGTTGGGAATGACTGCGGCGACCACTCCGTCGCGGACTGCGATGGCGACACCCATGTTCACGTGGTCGTGCAGGCGGATGCCTTCCGCGCTCCAACTCGCGTTCAACCGCGGATGTTTCAGCAGCACTCGCGCCGCCAGCGCAACCAGCAAATCGGTGTGCGTGATGCGGATCTGATGCGAGAGTTCGATCTTTGCCGCACTGTGATCGCGATATTTATTCAGTTCCGTTGCCTCGATGTCGCGGCTCACAAAAAAATGTGGAACCGTTGTCCAACTCTGCGTGGTGCGCTCGGCCATGATGCGGCCCAGAGAACCGGGCACTTCCAGGTTGCCGGATTTTTTCTCGCTTGAGGTGCTGGGCGCGGCGGTGGCCTGCACATCGGAGGCAAGAATTTCTCCTCCCGGACCTGATCCCCGCACGCTGGCCAAATCGACACCTAACTCTTTGGCGAGACGCCGAGCTTTGGGAGAAATCTTCGCGGCAGCAGTAGCGGTTTGCGGCGAACCGCCGGCTGGCGCCGCGTGGAGCTTTTCAGTTTTAGGGTGTGAGGAAGCGCGGGCCACGGGCGGTGCCGCGGCGCTTTCTGCCGGAGGCTCTTCCCCGGGGGCAACAATCCACGCAATCGTTTGCCCCACGGGAATATCTTCGCCCTCGGCGGCCTTGATGCCCGCGAGGATCCCATCGGCGGGCGCTTCCACCTCGACCACGGCTTTATCGGTTTCGATTTCGAGGAGAGGATCACCCTTGTTCACGCGGTCCCCTTCCTGCTTCCGCCAAGCGAGGAGCTTGCCGGTTTCCTGCGCCATCTCGAGAGCGGGCATTACGACGCTGAAGGCCATAGATGTGGGTTGCTGGTCCTAGACGAGTGCCGTCCCTACGGGACTCGTTCGTCTTTGCTGCTTGCACCCCGGACTTACGTCCGGGGCTAACGAATTTCGCCCCTTCGGGGCTGTGGCTGCGATTGACCCGTGAAGGGGCTGCGATCAACTCGGGGTTGCGCTTAGCCCATGACGAGGTTGTTGCTTAAGCCCATCACGAGATTGTTGCTTAAGCCCATGACGAGGTTGTTGCTTAAGCCAAGACGGGTTGCGCTTAGCCGATGACGGCGTCCGGCGTTTGTCCCTAACGGGTTTCTCCTTAATCCGAAACTTCGACGCGCTCCGTTTTCGCGCTGGTCTCGATCATCTCCAGAACACGTTCGCTGGGCGAAGATTCGGTTTCCCGCGTGGTCGGCAGCGGTCCGTTTACCGTGTAATAATGCGCGCCCGCTACCAGAAGCTGTTCCGCCGGGAAGCGCGTAATCACCTCATGCCCGGTGGGCGTCACCACGATCTCTTCTTCAATGCGCGCTGCGCTCCACCCATCGGTCGATGGCCAGAAAGTTTCGAGCGCAAACACCATCCCCGGCTTGATCTCCACCGGATGCTCGAACGAAACCAATCGGCTGATCACCGGCTTCTCCCAGATGGCAAGCCCAATGCCGTGCCCGTATTGCAGCGCGAACGCGGCTTCTTCGTTGGGGAATCCAAACTCCTGGGCTTTCGGCCATACCGCCGCGATCTCGGCCGTGGTGCGTCCGGGGCGCACCAACTCAATCGCAGCGTCAAGATATTCGCGGCAGCGCTTGTAGGCATCCACCATGGCATGCGAGGCGTAGCCCACCGTGAAGCAGCGGTAGTAGCACGTGCGGTATCCCATGTAAGAATGCAGAATGTCGTAGTACACGGGATCGCCCGGCCGCAACACACGATCGGAAAACACGTGCGGATGCGGATTGCAACGCTCACCCGAAATTGCGTTCACCGCCTCCACATATTCCGATCCCAGATCGTAGAGAACTTTGCTGACCAGACCAACCGCTTCGTTCTCGCGCAGCCCCGGCTTCATCGCGCGGTAGAGTTCGTCGTAGGCCGCGTCGACCATCATCGCCGAAGTGTTTAGGAGTGAAATCTCGTCCTGCGTCTTGATGACGCGACACTCCGACATCAACGCCTGCCCGTCGACCACTTCAATGCCTACGCGCTGCAGCGCGAACAACACAGGCAGTTCAATAATGTCGATGCCCACCGGTTCTTTGTGCAGCCCGCGCATCTCCAGTTCGATACGAATCTTTTTGGCGACGTCTTCGGCGCGGCCCATCTCCGGCGTCATCGCGCCCCGCAGCATCGAAATTCCCGGACGCGAGCGCTCCGGTCCGAGCCAAGGACAATTCAGCGCATGATGCTTCGCCGCCGATCCGAAATCCCACAAGATGGGCTCGTCATTTTGCGGCAGCAGCGTGAAGCGATTGGCCTTGTCCTGCGCCCACGTGCCGATGTGCGTCGCGGTCAGGTAGCGCACGTTGTTCATGTCGAAGCAGAGCAACGATCCCATCGACGATTTGGCCAGCAGATCTTTCGCCTTTTGCAGACGCTCGCGGCGCAGACGATCGAAGTCGATTCGGTTCTCCCAATCCACCGCCATCGTTCCGTGAGTTTTTAATCCCATATAAAACTCCTCCACCACGAAGGACACGAAGTATCACGAAGGAAAAAAGTCATTGAACCACCGGCTGCCGGCAAGTAATGTTCGGGTTTCCTTCGTGAACCTTCGTGTCCTTCGTGGTTCAATGGTTCTTTTTACTTCGTGTCCTTCGTGGTTTACGTTTTCCCGCACATCGTCCGCGCCGCCTCGAAAACCGTTTCGTCCGTCGGCACGGTCACATCTTCCAGCGGCGGAGAAAACGGAATGGGCACATGCATCGCTCCCATGCGCTTTACCGGAGCGTCCAGATCATAAAACGCGCCTTCGGCGATCACCGCCGCCAGCTCCGCCGTCACTCCGTAACGCCCGTAGCCTTCATCCAGCACAATTACTCGTGAGGTTTTCTTCGCCGAATCGATGATTGTTTTTTCGTCCAGCGGCCAAGTCGTGCGCGGATCGACCACCTCCGCACTAATGTCTTCTTTTTCCAGCATGCCCGCCGCGGCCAGCGCCACCTGCACCATGCTGCTGGTCGCCACCAGCGTGATGTCTTCGCCCACGCGCTTCACATCGGCCACGCCCAGCGGAATCGTGTAATCCTCCGTTGGAACCGGACCTTTCAGCTTGTACATCATCTTGTCTTCGAAGAAGACGACGGGGTTCTCGTCGCGAATCGCCGTCTTCAGCAATCCTTTCGCGTCATACGGAGTCGAAGGCAGCACGACTTTCAATCCCGGCACGTGGCTGAACCACGCATGCAGCGACTGCGAATGCTGTGCCCCCGAACGCCGGGTTGCGCCCAGGGTGGTGCGCATCACCATGGGAACTTTCCAATGGCCGCCTGACATGTAGTGCGCCTTCGCCGCTTGGTTCACCATCTGGTCCATGGTCAGCGTCAAAAAATCGCCGAACATGATATCGACCACCGGGCGCAATCCGGTCATCGCCGCGCCAATGCCGATGCCGGTAAATCCCGCTTCGGAGATCGGAGTATCCAGCACGCGCTCCGCGCCGAATTCTTCCACGAGCCCGGAAAGCACTTTGAACGGCGTCCCCGCCTCGGCGACGTCTTCGCCAAAGATGCACACCCGCGAGTCGCGGCGCATCTCCTCAGCGAGCGCCTCGCGCACCGCCTGCGCAAATGTAAGTTCACGCTCCGACATAAACAATTCAGGCGTAGACGTCCTCGTCGACCTGATCGATGCTGGGATAGGGCGCCGCAATCGCGAACTTCACCGCCGCTTCCATCTCCGCTCGCGCTTCGGCCGTGATCTGATCAAGCGCCGCCGCATCGGTATGGCCCTGCGTCACCAGCCAAGCCCCGTGTAGCTTGATCGGATCCCGCTCCGTCTTCCAGTGTTGCTCTTCCTTTTTAGTGCGGTAGTATTCACGATTAATGTCGCCCACATGATGGCCGCTGTAACGGTAGGTATCGGCCTGCAGAAACGCAGGTCCGCCTCCGGCCCGCGCGCGCTTAATGAGGCGAGTTGCGACTTCGTTCACCGCGCGAACATCCTGCCCGTCGACCAGCGCCGATTCCAGCCCGAACGCTCCTGCGCGCCCCAGAATCGTTCCCGCCGTCGTCTCCGAGAAATGCGTGTACTCGTTATAAAGATTGTTTTCGCAAACGTAGATCACCGGCAACTTCCACAGTTGCGAAAGGTTCATCACCTCGTAGAGCGATCCCTGTCCCAACGCGCCTTCACCAAAAAAACATACTGCGACGCGCCCATTCCCCAGGCGCTTCGCCGCAAACGCCGCGCCGGTCGCGATTCCGACGCTGCCGCCCACAATCGCGTTTGCGCCTAAATTCCCCGTCGCGGGATCGGCAATGTGCATCGACCCGCCTTTGCCCCGGCAATATCCCGCTTCCTTGCCCAGCAACTCGGCAAACATGCGATCGGGCGACGCGCCCTTAGCCAGACAGTGGCCGTGGCCGCGATGCGTACTGGTAATGTAATCGTCGACGGTCAATGCTTCGCATATGCCGACGGCAACCGCTTCTTGACCGCTGTACAGATGCGCCAGGCCCGGCATCAGCGCCCGCGTATAAAGCTCGTTCACCTGCTCTTCAAACAGGCGAATCCTCAGCATCTGACGGTAAGCGTGCAGCCACCTGTCCTTCTCAGTTTTCACTTCGCTTCCGTTTTCGCGCTTCGACGTAGCGGTCGTCACTTCTTTCCTCCTGCAGTGAGCGGTGTTTTCACGCCCGACATTGTGGCCAGCACATCGAACATGCAGGCGAAATCGTATTTCGTCAGCCCCATGCCGCGCGCGGCGGTAAGAATCTCATTGCTCGCGGCGGTAGTGGGCAGCGGCACATCCAGTTGCCGCCCCAAGTCCATCGCCAGCACCATATCTTTCTGCATCATGTTCACATCGAACCAAGCCTCTTCCGGTTGCTGCAGCACGAAGGGCCCGCGATATTGAATCATCGGCGACGCCACCGCGCTGTGCGTGAGCACGTCCACAGCAACTTCGCGCGCGATGCCACTCTTTTCCGCCAGCAGCACGCCTTCGGAAAACGCCAGCATCTGCACGGCCAGGCTCAAATTAGTTGCAATTTTCATGGAAAGCGCCAGCCCGTTATCGCCTACATGGGTGACCTTGGGGCCGATGTCGAGCAGCAGGGGTTTGACCGCCTCGAAAGTTTCTTTGCGCCCGCCCACCATCACCGACAACTTCCCTTGCTGCAAAGTAATCACGCTGCCCGATACCGGGGCGTCGACCATGTCGGCCCCGGCGGCGCGCACTTTCGCAGCCAGCGCCCGGCTCACCGTGGGACTTACCGTGCTCATGTCGATGAAAACTTTTCCGGTACTCAAACCCGCGAGCAATCCCGCGGGACCGTCGGCGATAGCCTGAATCGCCGCGGCATTGGTCACCATCGCAAAGGTATAATCCGACGCGCTCGCGACTGCGCGCGGCGAGTCGGCCCACTGCATCCCTTTCTTCACCAGCCATTCCGCCTTGGCCCGCGTGCGGTTGTAACCGGTCACGGTGTGACCTTTGCTGAGCAGACGATCCACCATCTGGCTGCCCATCACACCCAAGCCGATGAATCCTAATTTCGCCATCCGCTGACACCTCCCGATCTTCGCAAGAAATTTTAATGATGGCTGTGCTTGCCGGGAGCGCGCTTTGTGGCCGGCGCTTCACTATCGTCCCTTACCTGCGCCAGATGGGCCCGCATCGCCTCCCGCGCCTTTTCCGAGTCACGCCGCTCCACCGCGTCTAGAATCCGCTTGTGATGAATCTGTCCGCGCTCCGGTCCGCCGGGAACTCGAAAGATGCGCATCCGCTGTTCGCGCAGCAAAGCCACAATCGAATCGAGCAGAGAGAGGATCAGCGGATTTGCCGCGCCTTCGGCCAGCGCCAGATGAAAATCAAGATCGGCTTCGATGTAAAGTTCGGGATCCTTCACCCCAGCGCGATCCATCGCGGCCACCGCGTCGCGCATGGTTATGAGTTCCGCGTCCTGGATGCGCACCGCCGCCAGCGCCGCAATCTCCGGCTCGAGAATCGCTCGCACCTCGGCAAGATGCGTGGAACCTTCCGGCTGGCCGATCTTCACCATCAGGTCGAGCGATTGCCGCACCGCCTGCGTGGTACCGTCTGTAATAAACGTGCCGCGCCCCGAGTAAGCTTCGACAAGACCTTTTTCGCGCAACGCCTTCACCGCTTCGCGTACCGCGGTGCGGCTCACGCCGAAACGTTGCGCCAAGTCCCGTTCCGCAGGGAGTTGATCGCCGGGCTTCAGATCGCCCTTGACGATCGAGGCTTCGATTTGCTGAACGATTTGTTCGTAAAGGCGTGAAGTGCGAACCAACTTGTACACAGCTCTGCCCTCCCGAGGTAATGCGGCAAGAGTGCCCGACCCTATGGTCTGGCTACTATACCGCATATCCACGGACGGTTGGACCTTCTGTTCGATAGCACTCATAGCCGGTATGTAGGTATGATGGTATGACCATACTAATCTACTGCACCTAGTTTCCCTTGGCAACATCGATTTTCTGTCTTCCTCGATTTCAGGGTTGCCATTGTATGGACTTCCCTCAGGTTCCGTTCATCGATAGGCTTTCTAGCGCTCGATCCAAAAAAGGAATTTGCTTGACACTGTTTCTCCGATAGTGGTATGGCTGTCGGACCAGAATTACGGAGGGCTGCTATGCGATTCCGGACGGTTGCTACTTCCCTGCCTCGCCCCAGCGAGCTCTGGCCTGCTATCTCACGATGGCTGCTCGGCGCCTGTCTGCTGCTTGGCGTTTCCGCTCTCGCCCAGACCACCGCGGGACGCATTCTCGGCACGCTCACTGATCCCAGCGGCGCGGCCGTCGCTGGCGCTACGGTAACCGTCACGGATGTGCAGCGGGGCACCTCGCGGACTTTGACCACCGATGAATCTGGCGGCTACGCCGCTGCCGACCTGCAGCCCGGCACTTACAAAATTCACGTCGAGGCGCGTGGCTTCAAAAGCGTCGAGCGCACCAGCGTTCAAATTGAAGTCGCCACTGACGTTCGCGCCGACTTTTCCCTGCAGCCCGGTCAAGTCAGCGAGACCGTCACCATCACCGAAGAAGTTCCGCTGGTCAACACGACCTCCGCCACGCTCGGCGGCACGCTCAGCAACAAAGAGATCAACGATCTTCCTCTGAACGGCCGCAACTACGAAAATCTTTTGCAACTTCGCCCCGGCGTGATGCGTTATCCCGGCGGCGGTTTCTCCACTACCAGCACCGACGGCTTGCGCGCCGAAGACAATGCTTACTTCATCGACGGACTGTTTAACAGCGAGCCCTTTTCCGGCCAGGGGATCATCAACGGCGCAGGCATTGCCGGAGATTCCGCAACCATTCTGCCGATCGACGCCATTCAGGAATTCAACGTCCAGGAAAACCCTCCCGCCGAATATGGATGGAAGCCGGGTGCGGTCATCAATGTCGGATTGAAATCGGGAACCAACTCGCTACACGGCACCGCCTTCGCCTTCGGACGCGACGGTGCGATGGACGCCCGCAACTATTTCAACGCCTCGCCCGCGGCGAAAACTTCTCGCACTCTGGAACAATTCGGCGGCAGCCTGGGCGGCGCAATCATTAAAGACAAGGCATTCTTCTTCGGCGCCTACGAGGGCCAGCGCTACGACGTCGGCAACTCGTACAGTGTTACGACGCCCTCCATGCAATCGCTTCCCGGCGCGGGGAATTGCATCTCGCCGCTGGTGAACGGCGACTGCGGCGGTAGCATTCCCAACGCGATTGCTGACTTGCTGGCCAACGGTGTTCCCATCAGCGCCGCCAGCCAACAGATTTCCGGCTGCAGCGTTTCTGGCGCCACCGTGACCTGCAATGGCACTGGCTTCCCTATTAACAACACGCAGAGCATCAACGTCGTCCAGGGATTTCCCAATAACGTTGGCGTCGACAACGCACTCGCCAAGGTCGATTACAACTTCAACCAGCGCAACAGCGTTAGTGGAATGTATTTCTACGGCAATAACTCCGGCACCGTGGAAGACTTTCCCGAGTTGCAATCCAACTGGCGCTCCAAGATTCACACGCGCGCCCAAGTCGTCGGAGGAAACTGGATCTGGACTCCGGGCACGCGCTGGGTCAACGAAGCCCGCGTCGGTTACAACCGTCTTTACCAGCCCACATTTCCCGGCGACATCAACACTCCCGCCTCCGGCTACGGACTCAATACCGGCGTAAGCGGACCCTTCACCGGCGGTCTGCCGCGCATCGGATTCGCCGGCGCCTTCGTCCCCGGCCTTGGCGCTTTCAAGTGGCCCAAGTTCCAGGGCCCCGACTACATCACCCAGTTCATCGATCACGTTTCGTATACCGCGGGCAAACATTCTCTGAAACTCGGTGGCGAACTCCACCGCAACGCCTTCAACGGCGGCGCATTCGGCAATGCCCGCGGCAGCATCACTTTCCTCGGCGGGGTCGCCATCGGCGCCGGTGCCGGCTCAACCGCGCTGGAAGATTTTTTTGCCGGAGATCCCTTCAAAGCTTCCGTGCAGGTTGGCGATCCCACGTTGCACATTCACAACTGGTCGTACAGCCTCTTCGCGCAGGATGATTGGCGTACCACCAAAAACCTAACGCTGAACGTTGGCGTCCGCTATGAATATGCTTCCGTCATCAAAGAATCTCGCAACCGCCTCGGCAACTTCGATCCCAACTCCGCCACCGGATTGATTCAGGCTGGAATCGGCGGCGTCAGCGGTCCCTACAATCCCGATCACACCAATTTTGCCCCGCGCCTCGGCTTTGCCTGGGACGTAAACGGCAAAGGCACAACAGTGCTTCGCGGCGGCGCCAGCCTGGTCTACGAAACCGTCAACTGGGAAGCGATGCTCGCTTTCAACAACGCCTTCGGACTTGGCAACGTTCCCACGGCGGCTACTATCGATGCCGCGGGCGACACCGCCGGCGGCACCATCACCGCCGGCAACCTCGCCATTCCTCCAGGCATGCCGCAGTGGGACAGCGGTGTGCCGATCTTCGGAGCCAACGTCAGTACAACCAGGCTTAACTGCGATCCAGTGAACGCGGCCCCTTGCCCCATCATGAGCGTGGACCGCAAGCTCACCACTCCCTACGTCTGGAACTGGAATCTCAACCTGCAGCACTCGTTCACTCCCAATCTGTCGATGGAACTCGCCTACGTCGGCAATCACGGTTCGAACCTCATCGGCATTCGCGACATCAACCAGCCGCCGGTTGGCACAGATTATTCCGCGGCTTGTAACACCGATCCCAATTGCGACCAGGATGCTCGCCCCTACAACGTCAAGTTTCCCTACCTGAGCAACATTTTTCAGATGGGCAACGTCTACCGCTCCAACTACAACGGATTGCAGTTCACGTTGAATGCGCGGAACTATCACGGCCTGAGCATGGTCGCCGGGTACACCTACGCGCACGCGCTTGACGCCGTCGGCGCTAACTGGGACTTCGGCTACGGCGCCGGCTTGCCGCAAGATTCCTACCACCTCGGCCGCGAGTACGCGAACAGCGACTTCGATATTCGCCATCGCGTTACCGTTTCCCTCACCTATGCCATCCCCGGCCGCTCCGGCGCATGGCAGATGCGCGAAGGCTGGGAACTCAACTCCATCGTGACCCTGCAAAGTTCGCAGCCGTGGGGCCCGATCGATCTGGGCACCGACGCCGCCGGAACCGGGCCGCTACCGGTCAGCCCGCCGGCCAGCGCGCCGATCCGCTGGAGTTTTTATGGCAAGCCCTCCGACTTCAAATCCGGCCCCACGGAAATTCCGTTTTACCCGGGCACGTCGAATTCTGCCTGCGCGGCTCAAGCTCTGGCTGTCGATGGCGGAACTGCCGGCGCTTCCACTGCCTCTCTTTCCTCCTTCGGTTGTTACGCCAAAGGCAACTCGATTATGATTCCGCCGCCGCTTGGACAATTCGGCAACATGGGGCGCAACCTGTTTCCCGACTCCGGCTTCCGGAACTTCGATTTTTCCATTGCCAAGAACTGGCACTTCGGCGAACGCCTGCGGGCGCAGTTCCGCGCCGAGTTCTTCAACATTCTCAACCATCCCAATTTCGCCAACCCGTACGGCGGACAAAATGGGTTCGGCTTGAATGATCCTTCCGTGCAGCCCTTCGGATGCGGTTGCGCCACTCCTGACGTGGCTGCGGCCAATCCAGTGATCGGATCCGGTGGAAGCCGCGCCATTCAGTTAGGTTTGAAGTTCACGTTCTAACGGAAATCTTTTATGCGGGCCAAATCATGAACAACGAAATCTCATTCTCTCTGTTAACGCTGGCAGCGCTTGCACTCTTCCTGTCGCTCTCCTCCTCCGCCCAGGAACGCCGCGAGCGTACCATCGACGAAGTCAAAACCGAAGCCATTCACCGCGCCGAAGTTGGCCAGTACCCGCTGATCGGCCTCGATCCCGCCGACGTGAAGGAAGCCTTCGAGAACATTCACACCGCCGACAAGGACGAATGGGCCGCCGCCTTCATGCACGTCGGCGATCGCTATTTCAACGAAGCGAAATCGCTCGAGAAATCCGATCCCACTAAGGCCAACGCCGACTACATTCGCGCCTGGCGCATTTATTCCTTCGGACGCTGGCCCATCCCTTCCTCTCCCGGAAAGCAGCGCTCCTACGAAAAAGCGCTCGAAGCTTTTCTCGATCACGCGAAGTTTTACGATCCGCCGCTCGAAATCGTTCGCATTCCCTTCGAAGGCAAAGAAATCATCGGCTACCTTCGCCTTCCCAAAAATGCCAAAGGCCCCGTGCCGCTCGTGATCGCGATCAATGGCCTCGATAGCCGCAAGGAAGATCTGACCGAAAGTTTTAGCGCCATTCTTCCCTTCGGCATCGGATACCTCGCCGTCGACGGCCCCGGCACCGGGCAAGCTCCCATCAAAGTTAGCGAGACCTCCGACCGCATGCTTTCCAAAGTCATCGACTACGCGCAGTCCCGCCCCGAGATCGACAAGAATCGGATCTCCATGCACGGCGTGAGTTGGGGCGCCTACTGGGCCACAAAAATGGCGATCGTGGAGCGCGGCCGCCTGCGCGGTTGCAGCGCCCAATCCCCGCCCGTCGACAAATTTTTCCAGAAAGATTTTCTGATGAACTCGCTGCTGGGCAATCGCGAATATCTTTTCGACCAAGTCCCCGCTCTCATGAATATTCTCGAAGGCGTTCACTCGCTCGACGAAATGGGCGAGTACCTGCCGAAAATTTCACTGGTCCATCAAGGCCTGCTCGGCAAGCCCATGGCACCGATGCTAGTCATTGCCGGAGTTCTCGACACGCAGGTCCCCATCGACGACGAATACCTTCTGCTGAGCAAGGGCGACGTCCCCAAAGAAGCCTGGATCAATCCCCACGGCGGTCACTTAGGCCGCCAGGTAGGCGTTTGGCCCGACCCCTTGATCTTCAAGCAAGTAATCATCCCCTGGCAGGTAAAAATCCTCCAGCCCCCAAACTAGCAAGCACCGTGTAGGAAATGCCCGGGTGGGCATTACTCGTGTGGGGACGGACGCATTCGTCCGTCCCGCGAAGGCGAAGCCGAGCGCCCATCCACGGACCTGATTCTGGTTCCGCACCGCGATCACAAGAAGACCAATAACAAATCTTTTTTCAACCCGTCCACCCTGGCGCGAAACGCGCGCCTGCTTACTCTCACTATCCCTTCGAGAAGCATCCCCCCGGATCGCGGAACAAATTCGAACCGGAGGGATCAGATATTTCGAAATAAAAATTCTGCCGGAATCTCCACCCCGCACCGCCGCGAGTCGCCCTCACACAACCGGAGGCCGGGCATTTATGATGAGTTCCAAACCAGGAGTTCTTGCGCATGCCCGAAAAAACAGCGCTCGTCACCGGAGCCAACGGCGGCCTCGGAATCCACGTCACCCGCGCCTTCCTCGACGCCGGATTCTCCGTAGTCGGCCTCGCCCCGAAAATCCTGCAATCCGACATTAACCACGCCAACTTCACGCCGCTCCCCGCCGCGCTCGACAGCCTCGACGCCGCGAAAAAAGCCGTCGCCTCGGTCATTGCCCGCTTCGCAAAAATTGACGTGCTGGTCCACACCGTCGGCGGATTCGCCGGAGGCCAGACCGTCGCCGACACCGACGACGCCACATTCCAGCGCATGTTCGACATGAACCTGAACAGCTCATTTCACATCTTGCGCGCGGTGCTGCCGCACATGCGCAACGCAAAAGCCGGACGCATCGTCGCCATCGGGAGCCGCGCTGCCGAAAATCCCGGCCCCACCGTCGGAGCCTACAGCGCGTCCAAAGCCGCGCTGGTCTCGCTGATCCGCACCGTCGCGCTCGAAAACAAGGACGCCGGCATCACCGCCAACACAATTCTGCCTGGCACCATCGACACGCCCGCCAACCGCAAAGCCATGTCCGGCGCCGACACCAGCACATGGGTGCAACCCGCTTCCATCGCCAGCCTGATCCTCTGGCTAGCCAGCGACGCCGGAAAAGACGTAACCGGAGCCGCCATCCCCGTCTACGGCGCAGGCCTGTAGAGACGTTGCTCGCGCCGGAATGCTCGTGTGGAAATCCTCGTGTGGGGACAATGCTCGTGTGGGATTGCTCGTGTGGGATTGCTCGTGTGGGGACGGACGCATTCGTCCGTCCCGCGAAGGCGCAGCCGAGCGCTTCATGAAGAACCCGCTTAGCGACAGCCGCCTCCGCTGTCCAGCAAAGGCGCAGCCGAACGCTCACACGTCCAAAAAAGGTTTCCCATCGTGAACCTTCGCGTCCTTACATGGTAAAACCTCTTTCCCCGGCGATATAATTTTCCCTTGCATCGAATCACCGCTTTCCGTCATCAGAAAAGTCTGGAGGATTAATCATGGCTCACGAACTACCAGCGCTTCCCTACGGGTACGACGCCCTCGAACCGACCATCGATAAGCAGACGATGACCCTGCATCACGACATGCACCACGGCGCGTACGTGAAAAATCTGAATGCCGCCATCGAGAAGCATCCCGACTTGGCCAGCAAATCTGCCGAAGATTTAATTCGCAATCTCAACGCCGTCCCCGAGGACATCCGCGCCACCGTTCGCAACAACGGCGGAGGCCACGTCAACCACACCATGTTCTGGAAGATCATGAAGCCCAAGGGCGGAGGCGATCCCAACGGCGATATCGCCGAAGTCATCAAAAAAACCTTCGGCAACTTCAAGGATTTCCAGACCAAATTTAACGACGCCGGCGCCAAGCAATTCGGCAGCGGGTGGGTCTGGCTCGCCGGCAAATCCGGCGGCGAAGTGCAAATTGTCACCACGCCCAATCAGGACAATCCCATCTCGCAAGGACTGTTTCCCATCTTTGGCAACGACGTTTGGGAGCACGCCTACTACCTGAAATACAACAACCGTCGACCCGAATATCTCTCCGCGTGGTGGAGCGTGGTCAACTGGGACGAAATCAACAAGCGCTATGCCGCCTTCAAATCCGGCAAAGCAGTTCACGAACCCGAACTAGCCCACCGCTAGAAATCACCGATAAACACGTGGCCCCGGACGCATTCGTCCGGGGCCGTTTTTTCTAGGATCGGTTAAGCGACGTGAAATCAAAATAAAGCGGCGACCGGGGCAGCGATCGCCGCCTGCCCTTCTAAGCCGCCGACCGCGCGTACTGTTCCGGCTGCTGGTCGAACTTCTTCTTGCATTGTTCCGAGCAGAAGTTAAATTTCTTGCCGCCGTACTGCGTCTGATATTGAGAAGTATTCTCGTCCACATTCATTCCACAAACCGGGTCTTTCGTCATACGTGTCACTCTCCCGTTATGAATTTGCTTCCGATAAATAAATTGTCTCGCCCCGCCCCAAAAATATCGCTCGGGTAATTCCCGTAGTCAGGCGCTTCTGCGATGCACGATGCGACGCGCAGGGTGCCCCACCCTTGTCCCGCAGTTTGGGACAGGGTGGGGATTTTGACTCGCGTTCTAATCCAACCCGCATAGCCCCGGACGCATTCGTCCGGGGACCGCTTTCGTCGTTTCGTCGGGTGCCACGATTGTCGAGCTTTTTGCGACAGAGCCTGCCCTGAGCGAAGTCGAAGGGGTGGGGATTTTGACTTCGCAATCACTTAGCGCTGCGCATTTGTCGAATCCGCCCCGGGCGGCGGACGAATGCGTCCGCCGCTACACGATCCGTTCACGGCTTCCGGCACACCTCTCCCGCCTTCATCACGAACTCCACTTTTTCCATCATCGACACATCGCTCAACGGATCCCCCGGCACCGCCACCACATCCGCCAACTTCCCTGCCTCCACTGTTCCCAGCGAATCCTTCATCCCCAGCAGTTCCGCAGCCGTCACCGTCGCCGCCCGAATCGCCTGCGCCGGAGTCATCCCAAACTTCACCATCGACGAAAATTCCTTCGCCGGATTCACCTTCCAGTCAAATCCACCAGCGTCGGTCCCAAACGCGATCTTCACTCCTGCCTTCATCGCCCGCCGAAAAGTGTCTTCATGAATCTGGATCATCTTCACCCACACCGGAGCCCCTTCCGCCGCCCGTCCCTGCGCCACGTATTCCCCCACGAAAATTGTCGGCACGTAGAAAATTCCTCGCGCCGCCATGGTCTTCAAATCTTCTTCCGCAATGTAGTTCCCGTGTTCGATCGTATCCACTCCCGCCTGCACCGAGTTGTGCACGCCGTTCAGTGCCATCGCGTGCGACGCAACTTTGTGCCTCTCGCGATGCGCCTCGTCCACAATCGCTCGCAGCTCTTCCAGCGTGAACGTCGGGATATCATCGAGAACTCCATCTTCCCGTACCCGATAAGACCGGTCGCTATAAACCTTGATCCAATCCGCGCCATGGCTGATCTGTTCCCGCACGGCCTGCCGCGCGTTGTCCGCCCCATCTACCAACTGCACTCCATGCGGCACCACCACATTCGGCGCATACCCCTGCAGCGGATACGCCCCGGTCACATCGAGCGCCCGCGTCGCCACCTGCATGCGCGGCCCCGGAATCACTCCCTGATTGATCGCCTTCTTCACGTCCGCATCAGCATAGCCCGCGCCTTCTGTTTCGACATCGCGAATCGAAGTGAACCCGTACTCCAGCGCCCGCCGCGCATTCACCGTCGCCAGAATCGTGCGATACTCCGGCGACTGCTTTAGCAACTGCTCGTCATAATCCGCCGCCGTAATGTCTCCCTGCAGCAAAATGTGGGTGTGGGTGTCGATCAGCCCCGGCAAACAAGTGTCGCGCGACAAATCGATCACCTCCGCTCCCGCCGGCGCGCTGGCGACAACGTCTTTAATCTTCTCGCCCTCGATCACAATCACAACATTCTTAAGCAGCGAATCTCCGCGGCCGTCAAACAAGCTTCCGCAGCGCAGCGCGATAACTTTGTTCGCAGTAGCAGCCTGCCCAAACAGCAAAGAGCCAAAGCAGATCAACAAGAAACCGCAAGCAACCTTTCGAGTCAAGCACCCTCCTCGCGAACTGAGAACTGAGAACTGAGAACTGAGAACTGAGAACTGAGAACGAGCAACTGGCCACTGCCCACTGTCCTTCTGCATTTCCTGTGCACGCCCTGTGGACATTCCGGCTGCCCACTCTACCAGATTTTTCTCGCCTCGCAGCGCGCGTACGAAAAACTGCGCCATTCAATGGCACAATCGCACATATCTCAGTCGTTGCATCATCCGTGCGTATCCGCGAAAATCCGTGGCCAGTCTTTTCCTCAATTGCACCAAAAATACTGAATTGACCCGCGCCCATTTCACTCGTACATTCTCTTTCGCTCTCATAAATTTTTTCTACATTCTCCCCGGCCTCAAACCGGACTCTACCGCAATAAGAATTCTCAGGACGGCACCATGAAATCAGAAGAATGGAAGACGTATCGCACCCGCTTCTTAGTCAATGCCAAGCAACTCAGCTCCGCCCTCAGCTTCGTCGACCACCTGGGACGCCAGCATCGCGGCCGCAAGGGCGACTACTTAGTCGAATCCTCCGACGGAGTCATCAGCATCGCGCCACGTCACATCTTTGAGGACATCTACGTTCACATGCCTTCTGCCAGCGAGCCCGACATCGACGTATCCAAGTTTGCCCATAGTTCTCTCGATCGCCTCAACGTAGAGGCTCTCGAGATCGAGCGGGTGAACTTTCCTAAGCCGCCTGCCCGAACCGGAGCAAATCGCGGCGATGGAACCGACCAGCGTCGGAAGCTCCCTCAGCCCGACCGGCGCAGTTCGGTCGAGCGCATGCGCTTGATGTGATTCGCAGCCGGTGATCAGCAAGTGGTTTTAAGCCTTGCGATTATAGCCAGACGAAGACGAATTTTCTCGCGGCAACCCCAGCCCCTGCCGCGGAAAATAGTCCCAAAAAGGGAATTTTTATCGACACACAACGAAACCTCGGCTCCTGCAGCTTTCCTCAATGTGGAAAACCAGGACTTGAACCCCGCATCAAGCCCGTCATTGTTAGGGATACAACCTATTGTGTTTCTCTCTTGACAGGCACAACTGGCGGGAGTAACTTTGCAATCCCAAGCACACAAATTTCCGCTTCACGGGAATGGAGCGGGAATGACAAGCATTACTTAATAACCAGGCGGACCGCGCCCAGCCAGAGGTGACTTGGCGCTTTCCTCCAGCAACAGGCTAAGGCGTCCGGGTTTTCCGATCCGTTAACCCGGCGCCCCAAACCTCTAGCAATACGGCTTGGTTTTCCGGAAGCCGGAAGTCGAAAGAAGTGCGGTGATCGTCCCCGACCCCTCCCCCGGGTACGACTCCGAAAGTTCAGTACGCATCCCCCGCGACTGGCAGATAAGGGAACTCCTTTCTCCAGTGCGGTTAAAACGCAGGAGCCCGCAATGGAAGGTTTGACTCGACTCGTCTCCGAATCTTTGGCGCGCCACGGCTTCGATCGTCCCCTTGACTATCGTCGTCTTCACTGGTCGCGCTGGTTCCGCTGCGAATCCCATCACAGCCTCCTGTTTGTCCCCAGCAAGCCGGGCGTCTTCGCCCTAGCCGAAGAAATCATGGACCTGGACACCCCCATAGCTCATGTGGAAACGGCTCCTGTGGCGACGGCTCGTGTGGGGACGGACGCATTCGTCCGTCCGGCAACTCCTGAGCGAAGCGAAGGAGAGCGCCTCCATATCGACTCTCATGCAGCGACAGCCGCTAAGCCCGCCCTGAGCGCAGTCGAAGGGGCTGTCCCGCGAACCCTGAGCGAAGCGAAGGGCAGCGGCCCCCTCCCGGAATCCGCCACCCGCAACCCCGAACCCCGCCGCATGCTAGCCGTCACCCAGTTCTTCGAAGACGACGACATGGCATTCGTCCTCGACCGCATGCTCTCGACCCAGAACCCCATGCGAGCACGCCTCGTGTCCGGCCGCTATTTCGTTCGCTTCGTCGTTATCGACGATCAATGCCAGCGCCGCACCATCTGCAACGCCCTCAATCAGTGGATGGTCACGGCCGCCGAAAAAGCCACCGGCATCGGCTCCCACTTCGCCACCTCCCTGGAGCTGACCTCCGCCACCGAATACGTGCCCGCGAGCGCTA
>DATBEI010000147.1:0-5958 GCA_036269595.1 Candidatus Sulfotelmatobacter sp. | reverse complement strand
GCCATGTGCTTCCTCGGCGCAAGTCTGAAATGAGAAGTGAACCAGATCCGCGACGCTGCTAATCAGTGCAACGCCACAATCAGCGTCCCTGATTCGTAGTTAGCACGATTTGTCATTGGTTCAGGCTGACTATTGCAACTTTATTCACGCCGCTGCAAGCCAGGTACAAATGATGGTCGCCCGTTGCCACCATGTTGCGCACCACTCCGCCGCCAGACGGAATGGTCTCGCTGCTGAAACTCTCCGACTTCGGATCGAAGTGGACGAGGGTGTTCGGATTCACGCCCGACTCGCTGTACCACACTTGACCATCCGCAGTAATCGCGATGCCATACGGTTTTGATTCCGCTCCTCCCGGCGACGGCCACTCTTTCAACAGTTTCCCGGACGCAGGATCGAAATGCCCGAGATAGCCGCGCGCGTAATCGGAGTAGTAAACCGTGCCATCAGGTGCGAGCGCAATCCGCCGCGGCCGAGCTCCTGCTGCGGGCAATGTGTATTCGCGAATCTTCATCGTATGCGGATCGACGCTGGCGAGTTTGTTCGCTCCGAATTCGCAAAACAGCGGCGTGTTGTTCGGCAGGATCACGATCCCGTAAGGCACCGCGTGCTGCGTGGGTACGTCCGCCAGCGTCATCTTGGCGGTTTTCGGGTCGAGACGGCCGATATGATTTGTCTGTTCATTGGTGAACCACAAAATGCCGTCATGATCAAAGACAGGCGTGTGCGGATCGATCTCCACGCCATTATCCGGGCGATACTCCACGATCTCGCTCGTCTTTGGATTCAGCTTGCCAATATAGCCCGCAGAAATTGCGGTGAACCAGATATTGCCGTCTTTGTCGGCGGTCAGCCCGTGCGCCCCGGAGTTCGGCGTCTTCAGCGCATATTCTTTAAACTCGCCAGTCTTCGGATCGAGACGGCCGAGTTTGTTCGCGCCCTGCCCGGTGTACCACAGCGAGCCGTCGGGCGCGACCGCAGGATCGTGCGGTCGCGACTTCGGGGTTGGCACTTCGTATTCATGAATCTGGACATTCAGCGTTCCGGCCGCTGCGAAGCCCAGAAGTGTCGCCACCAGCATGAACAAGAACAATCGGTTGAGAACCATGCGCGCTCTCCTTACCGCCGATTTTAAGCGGGCTTGGCCAAGTCGCCAAGGCCGCTCTTGGCTCGCCATTCAGGCTTGCGCTCTCTACTCGCCTCCGACAGCGCACGCCGTACACCCGCGGCATCGAAATCCTGCGCATACACTGGAGTACCCGGTTGTTGTCTCCACGACTCATCGAGGCCGCCGGCATCCACGCCGTCGAATCCCAACTCATCCACCAGCCCGAGCACAATGGCTTTCGCCGCTTTGTCATCGCCTGCAACCGGCAGCGCAATGCGCCGCGGCGATCCCTCGGGCTGGCCAAGCTCCATCAGATGCTGCGCGTAGATATTGTTAAACGCCTTGATCACCGCATGCCCAATCTGTTGCTCGACGTAACGACTCTCGGGCATCCCGTGCTCAATCGCATCGATGCGCCCGTCCCGCTGTTGCGGATAATAGTTGCACGTGTCCACGACAACCACACGATCGCTCACACTCTTGAATAAGTTGCGAGGCAAACTCGGCAGGTTCTTCATCGGAATTGTTACCACCACGACATCGCCGCTGCGAGCCGCTTCCTCAACTGTAACTGCCCTCGCGCCGCTCTCGGCCGCCAGTTGGCGAAGCGTCTCAGGGCCGCGAGAATTCGCCACAAATACTTTGTGGCCGAGTGCCGCAAATCGCCGCGTCAGGGTTCCACCAATGTGTCCTGCTCCAATGATTCCGATTTTCATGTTGCGCTCCTTTTCGTCACCGTAATAAACATCCTGAAAAACAGATTCTAGAAATGGACCCGAAGCTTCGTGTTTTTATTGGCCGGCGACAGGTAAGAAATGCGGGGTTGCGCGCGAAAAGTGAGTGTCTCCGCTTTCCACAGTCACGTAACTCTTTGTCAGCGTGGCTTTAAGGCATTTGGTGACCGAATTGCAAATCACCCTTCGTATCGTATTCGAATTCTGCTAAGAGCCTGGTGATCCCGTAGTCCGCAAGGAGGACAAGTCATGACAGGCAACATCCAGCACACATTTCGACACAGCGTCGTTTGTTCCATTTGCAGCGTCCCGCTTCCACTCGAAACCAGCCGAACCGACGAGCATGGAAAGGGAGTGCATGAGCAGTGCTACGTTCGGAGAACGATTTCCAGATTGCGCGCGCCGAGCGCAATCCAACTTCCCGAGAATTGGTTCGATTCAATCGTGATGCGGCTGCAACGCACATTCGGCGGGATTGACAACAACTAGATTCTCGCCTCTCCGCGTTTCGCGGCGCGCCATTGCTCATGTAATGCCCTGGCTGCAGGACTCCAAGGCAGTCAGGGCCAGACGGGATAATTCAGCGCGCAGTGTAAAATTATGGGACCACGCCGCGTGGCCCCGTAGCTCAGATGGATAGAGCAGCGGTTTCCTAAACCGAAGGTCGCGTGTTCGACTCACGCCGGGGCCACCATTGAATAAATATTCATACGCAGAAAGCGAACTTGTAAGACGGCCTTAAAGGATTAGCCGTGAGTGAAGCGAGTAAATTAGGCGATTGGGGGCGGAGTGGTTTCGTCGTCCTCGGCGCGATGGCTTTCCACCGACAACTTGCGCAGGGACAATCTCTCGTGATGCGCCAGGATCAGGCCCGTGGGGACGACCGAGGCGAAGGTCACCAGCCAAAGCAGGATGCCGCAACTGGCGGCCATCTCCGGAGGTACGTCAAACACGGCAGAGAGGGTTGCAATCGTCGCCATCTGCGAGCCGCCGCCAACCGCGGGTAACTGCAGCATCGATCCCGCCATGCTGGCCCCCATCAGAATCAGCAACTGCGAGACGGGAATCTCCAGCGCATCTACTCCATAGGAGTGCGTGACTTCCTTGTACGCCAGCGCCGTTACATACCAAATCACCATCGACAGCAGCGCCAGCGAAATCAGGTACCAGGGTCCATGAATGGTGTGGAGGCCGCTCCCAAACTCGCGCACTCGCTGCGCGAGGCGGTGCCCGAAGCCGGAGGAGAGATGAGAGAATCGTTTCTCGATCCACAGCGCGATGGCCTCCCCGTTGCGGCTGATCATCACCGCGATCCCCGCCGCCGTGGTTACTCCCACCACCAGCACAAAGCCCGCGTCGCGAAACTGCCGGTAGTATTCGGGATGTGGAATCGATTGCAAGGCGCTCGGCAGGAAAATTGCGAGCACAATCAACACCGCGAAAGCGCCCACGTCAAACACGCGCTCCACGGCCCAGACGCCTAACTGCGATGAGAACGAAAGATCGGCGCGCCGCGCCACCAGGTACGGCCGGATAAATTCCCCCGCCCGCCCCAGCAACGCCAGCCCGGTAAAGCCGATCATCATGGGCGCGATCAGTTCAACGGTCCTCACCTTGGGGCGCACTGGCCTCAGAAAAATCTTCCAGCGTAGCGCTCGCAATACATAGGCGGCATATACCAGAATGATCGCGTGCAGCACGTGAATCTTCTTGATGCGATGAATCTGGCTCCAAAATGTTCCCCAGTCGAAGCTCCGCCAGTGGCGGTATTGCAAATAAACAAGGCCTGCCAGAATCAGGAACACTACGACGCTGGCCAGAATGCGCTTCTTATCCATGAATGGGGAAGACTCCGCGCCGCAGCCCTCGACGCGAAGTGGGAAACGGCTGTTCCAAGGTAAATGACCAAGGCAAAGGGGTCAAACCACGAGCTGCCCAAAATGAAGTAATGAGAGACGTGCGGCAGAGCGATCTTACTCGCGCGTTTGGCCCGAGTTTATCTTTGCTTGAACCAGATCGGAGCTCTGCGACTTGCGAGCCCCAGTAGAAGGCTGAGTAGTTCGTTTGGCAGGCGCGGACTTCGCCACAGAACCGGCGCTTCCTTTTTGCTGCGCCATCTTCTTCTTGTTGAAATCCTTTACCACGCGGGCGACATAGGCTCGGGTCTCATAAAAAGGAGGGACGCCGCCAAACTGTTCAACCCGTTGCGGGCCCGCATTATAGGCCGCGAGAGCTTTGACGATATCAAAGTTGTAGCGCTCCAGCAGTTCCCGCAAATATTTCGTTCCGCCTTCTACATTGGCCTGCGGATCGAACGCGTTAGGAACGCCGAGCTGCGATGCCGTTCCCGGCATCAGTTGCATCAACCCTTGCGCGCCCTTAGGTGACACCGCATGCGAATTGAATCCACTTTCCGCCTTGATCACGCTGTTCACGAGGTCCGGATCCAATCGATACCGCCCGCTCGCCGAAGTCACCACCTCATTCAAATCCAACACGGGCGGTGCATGCGTAGCGCCCCTGGCGAATGGAGAAGTGTGCGAGACAGGGTTTGCAGAGGCCGGCATCCGGGAGCCCGAAGTCACCGCAGCCAAGTCTGGAGCGGCCTCAAAATGTTCAATTTCAGCGGTAGGAACATCCACAAAACTCGAGCCGTCCGCGGTGACGTAAAGCCGCGTCATATCGCCGACCACTGCGCGGCGCTCGTGCCGAATGGAGAATCCATTGCGCAATACCGCGACTTCGCCGGCCAGGCAGGGAAGTGCCGCCAAGGCCAAAGCCGCAAGCCCCGCGAGACGCGCAAATGAATTCAGAGTTCGCATTTTTCAACGACTACCGACCAACGACCGTTTCCGCCCCCAGCGCCATCTCCACGGCTCCAGCAATCCCGCAGGCGTCATTACCCCGGGTCACGGTCCATCCCCGTCCGCGCAGTTCGGCGCAGGCATTTCCCATGATAACCGGATGCCCGGCAAACTCAAGCATCTCGACGTCATTGTGATTGTCACCGATGGCCATGACCTCTTCCCGGCGAAAGCCGCGGTGTGCCGCCCAGCGCTGGAGCGCGTGACCTTTGGAGCACCCGGTGCGCAACACGTCGATCATCGACAAATCCCGCGCCGGATACTCCGTGCGCAAGACGGTAATCGAACCATTCATCCCGGCGCCCTCAAGAGCGCACAACGCCCGGCTCATGCGGCTCATGGTTCCGCAAAACATGGACTGAACCGGATCGCTCAGCAGCGCGTCTTCGATCGGAACGACGAACTCGATGTACTCCATATTCTTCTCCAGCCATCGCCGGATGCTGGGGCCGAGTTCGTCGAGATGCTCGAGCACGATTGCGCCCTTGGTCTCTTTGTCGAAGGTTAGAACGGTGTTGCCGCGGAACTCTTGCATCGCGCCGCAAAGCCGCCGGCAGACAGCGGCGGGCATCAGGTCGCGGTGAAATGTCTCTCCCGCCAAAGAGCGCGTGACCGCGCCGTTGGAGCTAATCAGCCACAAATCGAAGCCCAGTTGTTGCGCGATGGGCAGGGCGAAAGCGTGCCGCCGCCCCGTGACCAGCACAATTTCGATGCCGGCGGCATGCGCGCGGCGCAGCGCCGTGAGGTCGCCCTCAGACACCTGAAATTGTGGATTGAGCAGCGTGCCGTCGATGTCGGTCGCCAGCAGTCGAATCGGGGACTTGGAGATCTTCACTTCTGTTGATTTTACCATCGGCCATGAATCGAGCTTCGCTCGCCTGGAAAGCCGGGGCGGCCGCCCCCAAATAACCTATCCTCGTTACGTTGCGGGAAGTCGTGAGAGCAGGCTACTGGCACGGCGAAACCACGGGCGTTCGCGACGCCGCAGATAAACGGGCATCGTCGGCTTCTTTTCCAGAATCTTGCGAGCCCACTCGCGAGCTTCCGCGGCGCGTCCCTGCGATTCCAGAAATAGCGCGTAGTGATAATAGGTTTCGGAAATAGTCGAGATGCGAACCGTGTCGCGGAATAGCGCGTCGGCCTTCTCCGCCTGTCCGGTCTGCGCATAGGCCCAGGCCAGCAGACCCTTGGCACGGTGGAAGTCGTAATCGGGATCAGAGTGGACGGCACGCTCCAGATCGGGCACGGCGGC
>DATBEI010000052.1:0-19831 GCA_036269595.1 Candidatus Sulfotelmatobacter sp. | reverse complement strand
GCCAGCCACATTGACGTCGTCGGGAAAGTCCCGGGCGCGGACGCGGCCACATTTCAGAAGTACGCGGAGGCTGCCGAGAAGGGATGTCCCGTATCGAAAGTCCTGAACGCAAAGATCACGATGAATGCGAAGCTGGGATAGAGAAGCGGTTCATCCGCTTCCGCTTCCTTCGTGAACCTTCGTGTCCTTCGTGGTCGATGCTTTTGGTTTTGATCACCGGAAACCGCTTCGTTTGACACGTGACGGCGTGCCTGTAGAATACCAATGTAGCTTCTTCCGGATACGGCGGCCACATGGCCGACGCTGCAATGAAAGTCCACTTGCCATCGTGGCGGAATTGGCAGACGCGCATGGTTCAGGTCCATGTACTCGCAAGGGTGTGGGGGTTCGAGTCCCTTCGATGGCACCAAGATTAAATTGTTGATTTGTGATTGCTGATTGTTGATTGAAGCCGTAGGGGCTTTTCAATCGACAATCAAAAATCCAACAATCGACAATTTTCCGTGCAAACGTGAAAAAGGCGATCTCCGGTTAGAGATCGCCTTTTTGCAATAAGGGGTATGGTCTACAGCGGCTGGACGTTCTCAGCTTGCCAGCCCTTGGGGCCCTTGGTCACGTCGAACTGCACGGTTTGGCCCTCTTGCAGGCTTCGGAAGCCGCCCGCTTGAATCGCCGAAAAATGCACGAATACATCTTCGCCCGACTGGCGGCTGATAAAGCCGTAGCCCTTGGCGTCGTTAAACCACTTCACTGTTCCTTGTTCTGCCATGGTGTTAGGTGTTCCTTTAGTCAATCGATTTACGCTGGAGAGATTCGGAGGTACTGCGAGAGGTTACTGGTGTTGAGGCAGAAACTGCTCACGTCCGATTCGGACAACGTACGGTCTTTACCTTACCCGAAAGACTGGGAATTGGCAAGCGGAATGTATGCGCCCGAGTTCTTCTCGCCCCGCAGCCACCGCAGCAAGATGATCCCAAACAGCGTATACTGGTACCTACTTAACCTCGAAGACCACGTCTATTTGCGCCTTCGCGATTGAGAGATCGAGAGGCGTCCTTTCGCAACAACAGGTGTCCAGTCTCGCACTGTGCGAAGCGAGCCGTTTACTCGATTCCAGGACGTACCTTCGTACGCGGGTGTAGGTACGACCACATCCACTAGTATTCCCACAGCGTTTAGTCCCGGCCGGTCGTCTACGGGCCGAAAGCCAGGAGGTGTTTATGTCTGGAGTTAATGGCGACAAATCACGATTCAACCGAATCCGCAGACAGAAGTTGGCGCGTCGCATTCGAAATCGCAAAATGTACAAAGCCGCGGCGTCGCAGGGCAAGCCCGCGCTATCGACTCCCGACAAGACGTCGGCGAGAGGTTGAGTTCGCCGCGCACCGGGATACCGTTCGAATCCGATCTTGCAAGCCACGAATTCAGCCAGGTCGCAGCCGGAATCCAGAAGTTTTAGCTGATGTACGGAAAGAGGAATTGTCATGAAGAACCTTTACGTAGGAAATTTGCCCCACAGCACAACCGAGTCTGAGCTGCGAACTGTTTTCGAGGCTCACGGCGCCGTCGAAAAAGTGAGCATCGTGACCGATCGCGAAACCGGCCGCGCCCGCGGTTTCGGATTCGTGGAAATGACCAATCCCGCCGAGGCTGACAAGGCCATTGCCGCACTCAATGGCAGTGAGTTGGGCGGCCGCGCCTTGAAAATCAATGAAGCGCAACCCAAGGCCGACCGCCCCAAGGGCGGCGGCGGCGGCGGAAAACGGTTTGGCGGTGGGGGCGGCGGCGGTGGACGTGGGCGCGACGACTATCAGGGTCACGCTCGCCAGCCACGCGAACCGCGCTGGTAGTTTTCTTGTTTCCTGGAAACAGCCGGACGCCCTGCGAGCCGGCACCGCTAGCAAAAAAACTAAGGGAGGAATTGTGAATGCCACGAGGACGATCAACTTTTAATAAACGCCAGAAAGAACAGACGCGACAGCAGAAACAGCGCGACAAGGCAGAGCGCAGGGTCCAGCGCAAGCAGGACAAGCCGGAAGGTGTTGTCGTCGACGAGATGCAGGAACTGCGCGAACACGCGGCAGCCCAGGCCGCCCTGTTTCGCGTCGGCTCAGAAGACGAACCGAATTCTCCGGAAGTGTTTACGCCCGGCGACAAATTCGGCCGCTAGTAACTTCAAACAAAAAGCCCCATTTCTCGACTGAGAAATGGGGCTTTCGTTTTGCTTTACCCTTATACGAAAACTTCCCCGGGTAACGCCGTCAGCGTCCTTGATGCCAGCGTGTTCTGTACGAAACGCTTGGGCCGTGCATCGCCGGAGGGATCCATCTGCATCCGTTCAATGCGCAGCTTCAAGGTGCGTTCGATGTTGCGCAGTTCCACCACTTCCACGCCCGCAGCGAGAGTCGTGGCGCGGCCGGTTAACCCCGCCCTTCCCGTGCGTCCGACGCGGTGAATGAAGTCCTCCGCCATCTTGGGCAGGTCGTAGTTGATGACGTGAGCCACATCGTCGCAATGCAATCCGCGCGAAGCGATGTCGGTCGCGACCAGTACCTGAAAGCGGCCTTCTTGAAATCCGCTCAGCGCGCCGTTGCGCTGCGATTGCGAACGATCGCCGTGAATCATGGTCGCAGTAAATCCATCCCGCACCAGTTCTTGCGCGAGTCGTTGCGCGCCGCGCTTGGTGCGCGTGAAGATCAAAGTCTGTCCTTTTTCTGCATAAAGCAATTGCCGCAGAACATCAATCTTTTCGCCGGGCCGAACTTCGTACGCTTTCAGCTCCACGCTTTCTGCCGGCTTCAGCACTGAACCCAGCGCAACCCGCACCGGATCGCGCATGTATTCATGCACCAGTCCGGCGACTGATTGTTCGAGAGTGGCCGAGAAGCACAGTGTCTGGCGCGTCTTCGGCAAGATCGCCAGAATCCGCCGGATGGCGGGCAGGAATCCCATGTCCAGCATGCGGTCGGCTTCGTCGAGCACCAGCATCTTAATGTGGCGCAGATCGGCAAACCGGCGATCCGTCAGATCCTGCAAGCGTCCGGGAGTCGCGATGATCAGCGACGATCCAGCACGCAAGCCCTGGATTTGACCTTTTTCGGAAACTCCGCCGATTACAAGTGCTGCCTTCGGCATGGCCTTGCTTCGCAATTGTTCGTATTGTTCGTGGACTTGCATCGCCAGTTCGCGCGTCGGCAATAGCACCAACGCCGTCGCGTGCGTCGAGGTTTCGCGACGCAGCATTTCGATGGCTGGAATCAGAAAGGCTAGCGTTTTGCCAGTACCGGTCTGAGCGGTGCCGATTACATCTTTTCCATCAAGCGCAGGCTGAATCGCGCGCTCCTGAATCGGCGTTAAGGTAATGAATTGAGCTGCCGCCAGTTTCTGCTGCAAAGCCGCAGACAGGGGCAGTTCGGTAAATGTGGTCATTCGAGATTGTTCTTTCTGGAGGGGCCGGGATACAGGTCGATACACTTGTCCTGACTTAGAGATACACCTAAAGCTTCCATGCCGCTCGCATTCAATTTTTGATTTAACGCTGGAACTAAACGGCGGGCAGGAAAGGCGGAGATGAATCTGATCCAACGAGGGACCACCGCGTCACGAGCAAACCGTGGAAAAAGCGTCGAGAACATTATAGCACGGGCTCACTTTCGGCTTGGTTACGTCGGTACCCACGGTTCCTCCACCGAACTGCGCGAAGATTTCTATCGCCATGTACTCTGAAACCCGGAGCAGCCCGCATCTAACTGGTTTGGGACTCGACCTGAAAGAATGGTCGCTAATCAAGTCGTCCTACGCTAGAATTGGGCACCCCGAAATACAAATATTGAATGGCTGAGACAAAACTCTCGTGCTTCTGGCATGGACCGGACCCTGGCTACTCGAAGACCGCGGTTTCCCTTCATGGTCACACCAACCGATCCAAGGAAAGTCTGCAACTTATTCCGGAGTTGGCCCGTCGCGGACCGATGCTGCATCAGGCATTGCAAAAGCAATGCCGCAGATCCCGCATTCCGGTGGATTTTTCCCGTGCCTACTGGACTCCGCCACTGACGCCGGAGTTGGCGTACGAAACCGAGAAGGATCAGATCGAAAGTGTTCTGGGACGCAAAGCTATCGTTTCTCTGACCGACCACGACACCATCGAAGCCCCGCTCTGGTTGCGCGCTTTGCCCGGCACAGTTCACACCCCCATATCCCTGGAGTGGAGCGTGCCGTTTGCCGGAACTATTTTTCATCTGGGCCTGCATAACTTGCCAGGCGTGCGCGCGCAGTCGATCGTCGACGAACTCAACGCTTATACCCAAAGACCAAACGATCAACGCCTGCGTGAATTATTGGCTTTACTCGATGAAATGGCGGACGTGCTCGTAGTTTTCAATCATCCGCTGTGGACGCAAGCCTGCGTTGGCGTGAAGCGCGGCAGCGACGATTTGGGGCGATTTTTGGATTGCGCCGGTCAATTCCTCCATGCCTTCGAAATCAACGCCACGCGCAGCCGCAAAGAAAACAATCGTGTTGGCGAATTGGCCGAGCGCTGGCAGCGGCCGCTGGTGTCCGGTGGAGATCGTCACGGCTGCGTGGCCAGTGGCGCGCTGAATTTGACCGGAGCAGAAACATTTTCGGAATTTGTCAGCGAAATCCGGCTCGACCGGCGCAGTCACGTGCTGCTGATGCCGCAATATTCTGAGCCGGTCAGCGTGCGCACCACGCGCACCCTGCTCGACGTGATTCGCAACTATCCGGAATTTCCCATGGGTTCGCGGCGCTGGGACGATCGCATTTTTCATCCCGACGCCAACGGCGGTCCTGACCGGCCTATCTCCGCGCTCTGGAACGCTCCGCCCGCCTACGTGGAAAAAATATTGTCCTGCATTCGCATCTTCGAAAACGTCGCCGTGCAGCGAGCGATGCAGAGTGTTTTCCCGTTGGCAGTAGTTCCTGAAATGCCCATGGAAATGGTGGAAGAGTTAATTCCCGCAGAGATTCTGTCTTCCGAAGCGGTTTCCACTGAGGCGCTGTCGTGAAAAAGAATTCTGTCCGCGTTGCGTTTTTCCCCTGCGTCTATCATGAAATAGACGGCGTCGCGAAAACCAGCCGGGAATTTGAGGCGTTCGCCCAGCGCCAAGAAATTCCTTTCTTCATGGTGCACGCCGGTCCGCGGCGCGAAATCAAGGTTGCGGGCCCAGTCACGCGCCTGCAACTGCCGCGCAGCCCAGTGAAATTTCCCCTCGACCGGGCTCACGACTACGACCTTCTTTTTCTCCGGCATTTTCGAAAGCTGGAGCCGAGGTTGCGCGACTTCCGCCCCGACTTGGTACAGATCACGGGCCCTAGTGACGTGGGAACGCTGGGGGCATACGTGGCCTGGAAGATGAATATTCCGCTCGCCGCTTCGTGGCAGACCAATCTTCATCAGTACGCGCGCCGGCGCACGGCGGCCGCGATGTCTTTTCTACCGAAGGCCATTTCCGGCAAAATCGCCGATGCTGCGGAGCACTGGAGTTTTCGCGCCACGGCGCGCTTCTACAAAATCCCGCGGCTTCTCTTTGCGCCCAACCCGGAAATGATTCGCGTACTCGAGGCCGCGACGGGCAAGCCGTGCTATCTCATGTCCCACGCTGTCGACACGGCCACATTTCGGCCAGAACTTCGCGACCGGCAGAAGCGTCCGTTCCAGATCGGCTACGTCGGCAGGCTCACGCCCGAGAAAAATGTGCGCGTGCTGGCCCGCCTGGAGCAGGCGTTGCTCGACCGGGGCCTGCGGAAGTTTCATTTCGTAATTGTGGGAGAAGGCGCGGAAGCGCAATGGCTCCGCAGCCACATGCGCCAGGCTCAGTTCACCGGAGTTTTGACGGGCGACAACCTTTCTCGAACCTTCGCCAATTTCGATGTCCTTGCTTTTCCCTCGGAAACTGACACCTTCGGACTTGTCGTGCTAGAGGCGCTAGCTTCTGGAGTTCCCGCTGTGGTCACCGATCGCGGCGGCCCACAATATACCGTGCGCCACGGCAGTTCCGGATATGTCGCTCGCAACTTTGAGGAGTTTGTGAGCTACACGGCTCGTCTGATTTCCGAACCGGATTTGCTTTCTGCCATGCGCATCGCCGCACGAGCCCAGGCGGAAACCACTTCATGGGATCGCATTTTTGAAGGGATGTATGAAGCCTACGAAACCTGCCTGTCGAGTTTGCCCGTCTCAAGCCATAGCATTTTGGACGCTGCCACTACCTGAGTTTTTGACAGCTTCGATACGACTCTCGCGATCTTCGAAGACGAATGTCCTGACATTTAAACTTGCAGTAGGCAGGCGGCCAGAAATGGGGCACAATCAGGCGGAGGGTCAGACGAATTGAAGATTTCGCAAAAAGGACTGTATGCGCTGCAGGCAATGATGACGCTGGCGCGCAAACATGACCAGGGCGCGATCAAAATTCGCGAAATCGCCGCCGACAGCGATTTGCCAGAAAAGTTCCTGGAACTCATTCTGCTGGAGCTGAAAAATGCGCGCATCGTCGACAGTGTGCGCGGCGCCCGCGGCGGCTATCGGCTTCGCCGCGATCCGGCAGAACTTCCGTTGAGCGATATTATCCGCCTGGTCGATGGGCCGCTCGCGCCCATGGGCGACGCAGAGCAACTGCGCGGCCTGATCGCAAAAGGCGGAGATCATCGCGCGCTCTACGAGGTGTTTCTCGCTGTGCGCGATGCGGCCGCGAAGATTCTGGAGAATACGACGATCGCCGATGTCGTGAGCAGCCGCAAAACTCGACAGGCAACTGCTGGAAAAAGTAAAACCGCAGCGATCCGGAAAAAAGCGACCGGAGCGCGGGATGCCGCGGGGCTGGCCACGCTCCGGTAAAATGTCGCTTGTCGAATCAAATCATACTTTCCAGCCGCACGTAGCTCGCTTCCATTCCATGCTCCATGCCTGACGCCAGCATCATGCTCCTCGTCTTCGAATCGGGCAATGTCATGCGCATCGTCATCAATGTGCCCGTCCCGTCGGGAGTAAATCGCGTTTCAATATGATTGTCTCGTGTGGGATCCGGCAGATGCATGCGCTCCACATGAACAATCCGGCTGAAAGGCTCGAGTTCCACAAATTCCCCGGTCAGATAAAATCCGGCTTTGCCATTGGTCCATTCGTAGCGGATCTTGCCGCCCGGCCTCGCCTCGTTGATGCAGACGGGCATCGTCCAACCCTCCGGACCGAGCAGCCATTTCTGCAACAGTTTCGGATCCGTGTGCGCGCGGTAAACGGCCTCGGGTGGCGCATCGAAATGCCGGGTCACCACTACATGGGTATCGCCTTCCGTCTTCAACGTCATCTTGCTCATCGTGGCATTCATCGTTTCTCTCCTTTTTTGTTGGATTCCATTTCGGCGAGAACTTCGTCCAGCCGGTCGTAATTTTTTTCCAGAGCTTTTCGCAGCATGGCGAGCCATTGATCCATCGCAGCGATGCCCGCCTTCGCCAATCGCCGAGGCCGCTTCGTGCCCTCCACCCGAGTGACAATCAGGCCCGCGTCTTCCAGCACTTTCAAATGTTGTGAGATCGCCGGTTGCGTCATCTCGAACGGCTGAGCTAATTCGCTTACCGTAGCTTCTCCTGTAGACAGCCGCGCCAGAATGGCGCGACGCGTGGGATCAGCCAGGGCAGCAAAAGCGGCATTCAGGTTGGCTTGGGCGCCTGTCATTGATAAGTTACAGGTTATATAAGTAAGTAGTGATAGTAAAGCAGAAAAATGATCTCTGAGCACAAAAGAATTATTGCCTCAGCAGAAAAAAGGCGCCGGAAGGGTAACCGGCGCCAAGCAAGCGGTACGACTCGCGAGATGCGTTCAAGCGAGAATCTTTTTCGGCTTTGAGCTAATGGCTAATAGCTAATAGCTTCTATTTACTCTCCGCCACCGAGGGGCTCGTCCCGAAGTCCCGTCGATTATTGGCGGCCGTGCGCGCAGCCCGGACGTTGGTCTGGTTCGCCGCCGCTGCTCCGTACCGTTCCAGCATAACCGGAGCCATGGTATTCTCCGCTTCCTTCACGAAGATCATCCGGTTCTCCGAAGCCATGTCGATGCGCACAAAATCGCCCAGCTTCACCTGCCCGGTCGCGACCAGGTTCGCCAGCGGGAATACGAGGTTGCGCTCGATCGCGCGCTTCAAGTGCCGCGCCCCGTAGCGCGGATCGGTTCCTTCCTTCAGCAGATATTCCTTCACCGCCCCCGTGCAGTTGAATACAAACTGGTTTGTGCCCGCCGCCATCAAAACGCGCTGCTGCACCATCCCGAGTTCAATGTCCAGAATCTGCGCCAGGTGCTCGTCGCGCAGCGTCTTGAAGACCACCGTTTTGTCGATGCGGTTCATGAACTCCGGCGTAAACTTGCGCCGCGCCGCCTCTACCGCCGTCCGCTGAATCTTGTCATCGAACGACTGATCGACCTCGACCGCCTTCGGCGCGAATCCGAACCCGCCGTCGACAAGCGCCGTCATCTCGCTCGCGCCCAGGTTCGAAGTCATAATGATGATGCACTGCGACAGATCCACCCGCCGGTTGTCGCCCAGCGTGAGCGTCGCTTTGTCCAGAATTCCCAGCAGCAGCTGCCACAGTGAGTCCGACGCCTTCTCGATCTCGTCAAACAGCAGAATCGAGAGCTTCAGCTTCTCCGTATACCACTGGTTGAGCGCTTCCTGCGTGAGCAGCGGATGCGTTTCCCGGTGTCCCAGATATCCCGGAGGCGAGCCAATCAGCTTGGCAATCTCGTGCGAATGCTGGAACTCGGCGCAGTCGATCTTGATACAGGCCCTCGCGTCCCCAAACAGCGCCTCGGCCATGGCTTCGACCACTCTCGTCTTTCCCGATCCTGTCGGCCCCAGAAACAGCAGGTTCCCCACCGGACGCCCCGGCGCATTCAGCCCCGCCAGGAACATCTGGTAGATCTCGACGACCTTTTCGATCGCCTGGTCCTGCCCCACGATGCGGCGGCGCAACGCCCCGTCAAATTCTCCGGCATCGTTGCTGCGGCGGTTTGGATCGAGCACTGTTGCCAAGTTCGTTCTCATAAAGTGCTTGCCCGAGATTACCGGACTTTCTCCCTTTCGTGGCCGTTTTTTTCGGCTCTTCTCTATTTATTTCCGACTTTTGTCGGCTCGCTTTCTACCCACTCCCGTTTCCCCAAAGCGCCTACTTCTGTTTCACCGCGAGCGCCAGCGGTTGCCAAGGGAATAGCAACCCGCTGGCCACGTTTCCATTCCGTTCGGCGTTATCTGGAACTCCTGCATCCACGGAGCTTTAGCGTTAACTCACGCCGAATCTAAAGCCCCGACCCACCCTTCACCCGAACCTGAAGAGAAATACTTTGCACCAAGGCGGAAAGGAACCCGCACGCCGTGACGGCATCACGTCACAGGTGTCAGCTTTGCCCACGTAGCGACAGCCGCCTCCGGGTCCCCGTTGCCGTTCCGCAACCCGTGTGGCGACGGTCGCATTCGACCGTCGTGCGAAGGCGAAGCCGAGCTCAACGAGCACGGAAGCCGGAGGCATAGATAATCGGCCACTGCTTCGAAACTGAGGCCCCGTTCCTCGGTGCTCGCATCTCCCAACTAGCTCCCAACCCGCCCGTCGTACTCCACACGTAACTAGCGGGTCTTACAACCCGCCTCTACTATCGCAATCGGGTAGGTATCGCGGAGGATCGCTTGCGCCTTTCGTCAGCTCGCATCATCACAGGAATTTCCTGTCTCTTTTTCGCCGCCGCCGCATGGCGCGTAGGCTCTCATTCTTCGTCCAACTTTACCGCCGAGGCGCAAACCGCGAAGCCTGCGACCGCCGCGGAGCTGCACACCACCAGCACCACCATCCCCAACCCGGCGAAGCCCACAATTCCGCTGGCCGTTCCCGGCACGGAGGTCTATACCGCCAAGCGTGGCGAAGCCATTCCGACCATCGCCCGCCGTTATCTCGGCCGCACTTCTTACCTGACGTCCGCCGAATTGGCCGACGCCATCCGACATATCAACGGCGACCGCACCGCCAACATTCTTAAGGCGAACGAAAACATCGTCATCCCCGGAATCCTCTCCGCCCCCGTCACCGAGAAGACCATCGCCGTGCCCAAAGACTTTGAAGTCCGTGCCATTTACCTGACCGGTATCATGGCGGGCAGCGACCACGGCCTGCGCATCATCCGGCACTGGCGCGAAGTCGGCGGCAATGCCGTGGTCTTCGACATCAAGGACTCCGACGGCAGCGTCACCATCCCCTACGAGCACCCGCTGCTCGGCCAGCACCAGGTCTACCTCCACGACGTTCCCAAGCTCGTTCACTTCCTGCACCAGCAGAACATGCACGCCATCGCCCGCATCGCCATCTTCCGCGACGAGCGCCTGGTCAAGCAACATCCGGAACTCGCCGTCCAATCCCGCCGCAACCACACCGCGTGGCGCGAAAACGGCAAGCTGGTCTGGACCGATCCCAGCCAGCCCAAGGTGCAGGACTACAACATCGCCCTGGCTAAGCACGTAGCCCAGCTCGGCGCCGACGAAATCCAGTTCGACTACGTCCGCTTCCCCGCCGAAGGCGACCAGAAGGACGCCCAGTTCGTCTACCAGAACGGGCAGCCGGAACCAACTCAGGAAACTCAAGCGGCACAACCAGCGGTGAGCAACGACTCCACGTGCGCGATCCCAGTCCGGAAGCGCCACAAGAAGAAGGGTGCAACCGAGGCCGATGACGCGCCGCAGGTTCAAAAGGGCCCGTGTCCAGTCGTCGCGAAAGCGGCGCCCCGCGGCCCGCAACGCACCGACGTCATCACCGCCTTCCTGAAGAAGGCCTATGCCGAACTCCATCCCACCGGCGTGCTGCTCTCGCTCGACGTGTTCGGCGTGATGGCCTGGCAGCGCCAGGTTGACCTTTCCCACACCGGGCAGGACATCGTCGGCATGGCTCACTACTGCGACGTGCTCAGCCCCATGATCTATCCCTCGCACTTCTTCGGCATGGACGGCATCGCCCGCCCCGGCGACGAGCCCGCCCACTTCATCGGCGAGTCGATGGACCGCTTCGAACTCATCACCAAAGGCAGTGGTGTCGTGATCCGCCCGTGGCTGCAAGCCTTCCACTGGCGCACCAAGACCTACTCGCCCGAATACATCAAGCTGCAGGTGGAGACCGCCAAGACCAAAGGCGGTATCGGATTTTTGTTCTGGAATGCCGCCAACGATTACTCCAAGCCCTACGAGGCCATGCCCGAAATGAAGTCCGCGAACCAGAAATCGGGCCCGACCCCAAAATACTTCCGCGGCGACGAACTCCCCACCACCACAACCCAAGCCGCCTTAACCCCGGCAAAATGAGCCCGTCGAGATAGCCTACGTGGGGACGGGCGCATTCGTCCGTCCAGGTTTTTGTCTAAACGCCGATACCCCGTGGGGCTCTGGTCGAAGCAGGCGGCTGTCCGTCTGACGAACCGTGGGCTCAAGGGTCGGTACCGGATACTCCCAATATTTTTTTTGTGCCCTGGATGTAAGATCTTGGATTCATTGAAGTTAGCGGAACGATCCTATGGAGAGCCGTGTAAAAATCTTGGAAACGCAGGAGTTGCCGGTAAAATCCTAATAACAAATGGTTTAGAGGCTACATTTGGGAAAGTATTTGTCTCGAGGATAGGTTTCCGGGTGAGAGACTTCGGCCTCCGCCTTGTCGAAATAGGTTTGGGTGTCGCTTGGTGCATATTCCCAATTTGGCCTGTTGAGATTTCTCAGTAAAGGTCGTACGTCACAAGAACGAAATATTTGTTAGTGGAAAGTGTGGAAAAAGTTAGGGAGAAGCTCCCCGCCCTCTCGCAAACAGTTCGAGAAGAATTTTGGGATAGCGGATTCCTCCTTCTTCGCTGCGCTCAGGCGTTGGAATGACAAAAGATAAAGATTTTGGGGATTTTGCACAGACGCTTGGCGGGGGATGTGAAGGATGACGCTGCGCTTCTTGGCCGTAATCCATAAGATTTTGTCATTCCGAACGGGGGCTTTTGCCCGGAGGAATCTGCTGTCGCTGGGTGGGCAGCGGGAGGGAGGAGGGACAGCAGATTCCTCCTTCTTCGCTGCGCTCAGGCGTCGGAATGACAAAAGATAGAGATTTTGGGGATTTTGCACAGACGCTTGGCGGGGGATGTGACGGATGACGCTGCGCTTCTTGGCCGTAACCCATAAGATTTTGTCATTCCGAGCGGGGGCTTTTGCCCGGAGGAATCTGCTGTCGCTGGGTGGGGCGGGAGGGGGGAGGGACAGCGGATTCCTCCTTCTTCACTGCGCTCAGGCGTCGGAATGACAAATGGGATGGCCGCCTGCGAGGAATGACTCGGTCGGAATGACGAGGAAGGAGCGGATATGGCGCGCGAGAGGACCTATTACGTTTACATCATGGCTAGCAAGGGACGCGTTATTTACGTGGGCGTTACGGGATTTCTAATGGCAAGGGTGCTGCGGCATAGAGCGGGCGATGGCGGGCAGTTCACGCGCAGGTACGAGGTGCATCGGCTGGTTTATTTTGCGTCGTTTCGCAATGTGGGCGACGCCATTGCACGCGAGACGCAGATCAAGAAGTGGCGACGGGAGAAGAAAGTGGCGCTGATTGAGGAGCGGAATCCGACATGGGAGGATTTGGCCGAGGGCTGGGGTGGGGCGGCGGTGATGACGGTGTCAGCAAAAGCAGATTCCTCACCGGGCTTAGCGCCCGATTCGGAATGACAAGCGGGATTTGGCGGAGGGCTGGGGTGGGGCGGCGGTGATGACGGTATCGGCAAGAGCAGATTCCTCACCGGGCTTAGCGCCCGGTTCGGAATGACAAGAAGTCTTTAGGCGGAAATGTAGAATTGGCGTGACACAACTCTTGGGTGATGAGATGGAACGTGACGAGAAATCTCCGGCTGAATTAACTTCGGCGAGGGGGGTTGGTGACGATATTTTCGGTTACATGGCGGGCAAGGCGAAGATCGTCGGGGATGTTGTGGGTCCGATTACGCCGTTGGACGATTGGGAGTGCGGGCCGGCTGCGGCCCGATGAACCTGGGCCGCCTGGACGGACGAATGCGTCCGTCCCCACACGAGCCCAGAATGCGTCCCCACACAAGTCCATACACGGGCACGTCCAGGTAAACGGCTCGGATATAATTGGTGGGGAACGAAGTAGACTTCAAGGAGTCCGCATGGCGATTCAGAAGACCGACAAGATCTGGCACAACGGGAAGCTTATCAACTGGGACGACGCGACCATTCATGTGATGTCGCACGTCATTCACTACGGTTCTTCGGTCTTCGAAGGCGTGCGCTGCTACGAACTGCCCAGCGGGCCCGCGATCTTCCGTGCGCAGGAGCACATGCAGCGGCTGCTCGATTCCGCCAGGGTGTACCGCATCGACGTGGACTACACGCGCGAACAGCTGGTCAAGGGCATGGTCGACACCATCGCGCACAACGGCGCGTGGCCTTGCTACATTCGTCCTATCGTGCTACGCGGATATGGCGAGGCGGGTGTGAACCCGTTCAACTCGCCGACCGAGGTCTACATCATCAACTATCCGTGGGGAAAGTATCTGAGCGGCGAGCACGAAGGCTGCGACGTGTGTGTCTCGTCGTGGACGCGGCTGGCGCCCAATACGCTGCCCGCCATGGCCAAGGCTGGCGCGAACTACATGAACTCGCAGCTCATCAAGATGGAAGCGATCGTGAACGGCTACGCGGAGGGCATTGCGCTCGACGCCAGCGGGTTTGTGAGCGAGGGCTCGGGCGAGAATCTGTTCCTGGTGCATCACGACAAGCTGATCACGGCGCCGCTGGGCAACTCGGTGCTGCCGGGAATCACGCGCGACTCGGTGCTGCAGATCGCGCGCGACCTGAACATTCCGATCGTGGAGCAGATGATTCCGCGCGAAATGCTCTACATTGCCGATGAAGCGTTCTTCACCGGAACAGCGGCGGAGGTAACGGCGATCCGTTCGGTCGACAAGATCAAGGTTGGCAAGGGCGGCGTTGGGCCGGTTACGAAGGCGCTGCAGAAAGAGTTCTACGCGATCGTGCGCGGAGAGAAGAGCGACCGGCACAATTGGCTCACGCCCGTCCCAGTGGGAAGCAAGGCGGGAACCAAGCAGCCGGTCGGCGTATAATTCAGCCTCGTTCGAATTCAAGTTCGCACAAATTGAGAGGGCGCGACACGCGCCCTCTTTCGTCCCTTGCATGCCAGAACGAAACACTCACCCAAGGAGGAAACAATGTCCCAAGGTCTGACCCCGGAATTTGTCCTCGGCTATCGCGCCATGATGCTCGATGGCATCACGCGTGAAGCAGAAGTCACGAAGAAAGTCATTGCAGCCGTGCCCGACGCGGCCTCGAGCTACAGGCCTGATCCGAACGCTCGCACAGCCAAGGAACTGGCGTGGCACATAGCGAATACGGACGTTCAGTTTCTCAATGGAATTGCCGACCTGAAGTTCAACATGGAAACGCCAGAGCAGAAGCCGCAGACGTCGGCGGAAGTGGTGGCCTGGTACGACCAGAATGTGCAGCGCGGCGTGGCGCAAATTGCGGCGATGACGGCGGAGCAACTGCTGACGCCGGTCGAGTTCTTCGGCGTATTCAATTTGCCGGCGGCGCTGTACCTGGGATTTCTCAACAACCACAGCATCCATCATCGCGGCGAGCTGGCGACTTATCTGCGGCCGATGGGGGCGAAGTGCCCGTCGATCTATGGCGGAAGTTACGATGAACCGTTCCAGCCGCCGGTGCGAGAGGCGGTTGAGACCGCGGCGTAGATTGGTGTCATTCAAGACTGTGGCCGCCTCTCGCGAGGCGGCTTTTGTTATTGCGGCGGTCGCTCATGTTCCGCACCACACAACGTCCACGGGATATTTTGCAAAGGCGCGATCCGCGGTCAAGATTGTCAACTCTTCAACAACGGCTTGGGCGATAAGAAGACGGTCAAAGGGATCGCGATGGTGGAAGGGAAGGTCGTATACCTTAAGCGCATGAATGTGATTCACGGGAAGGGCGCGAAGGCCCTGCTTCGCGAGGAACGCCGGAACGCAATCGGCCGGAGGGCCGGGGAGCCTGAGTTTCTGAAGGCGAGCTTTGATGCAAAGTTCCCACACCGACGCTGCCGAGAAGTAGATTTCCTGGTGACTGTCGCTCAAGACGGTGAGGCCGCGTTTGCTGATGCGTTCGACGGCATCGAGGCTCCAGAGCCAGACGCCGGTGTCGAGGAGATACTTCATCGGCGCTTGCGCTGGCGAGATTTCGGAGTGGACGGTGTGCCGTAAAAGCCGTTGAGCAGCTCGTCGGGCAAGGGGGCATCAAAATTGTCGGCAACCCACACCTGCCCGCGAGCGAATCCGAGTGGGCGGGCCGACTGTTTTCGTTCGACTGCGACTAAACGGGCGACCGGCACGCCGGCCCGGGCGATCGTGACTTCCTCGCCGGCGGCTACGCGCTGCAACAGGCGGGAGAAGTGGGTTTTAGCTTCGTGGATATTGACTTCCATGGCCGATAATAGACTAAGTCTGTGGACTAAGTCAAACGTAGCCGCCAAAAACTGGCGCCGGGCCGCTCGCACCGGCGCGCTCGGCTTCGCCCCTTTCGACTTCGCTCAGGGCGGACTTTCGCTAGACAGCCGAAGCGGCTGTCTCTGCATGATTAGTGGCGGTTGTCGAGACTCCAGGGGCCGGGACCGAATTGCGAGATCAAGAGGGCGCCGCCGAGCATCGACAGGTTCTTCAGGAACATGATCATCTGCATCTGGTGCATCATGGGATCGGCGACGGCCCAGAAGTTGTGCAACATGGGCGTGACGCCGACAAGGAACAGTGCGATGAGCCAGGCGCCGACCTTAGCGCGGTAGCCGATCAGGATAGAGAGTGCGCCTACGATGGCGATCAGGCCGGAGAACGGCACGGCAATGGAAGCCAGGGGCACGCCTTGCGACGCGGCATAGGCGATCGTCTGGCCGCGGAAGTGGTTCGGTGCGGCCATCAGAAAGATGAGCGCGAAGAAGAAGCGGCCTAGAAGGACGATCGGTCCCGCGAGGGACGGGGCTTGGATTAGAGAGCGGGTTGGTACGGTAGCGGTTGCCATAAGTCTTCTCCTGTTACGAGTTGATTTAAAGTTTCGATTTCCCTGGCGGCTAAAGCCGCAGTTCGTATAGTCAGGGCACGGCCTTGCCCTTCCCAAAAGACAGCGTTAGTGCGCGGTCGAGCTCGAGGTCTCGCTGGCCAGTTCGCTGAGTTGGGCGATGGCCGCGGAGCGAGCGGTCTCCGCTTGCGCGCCCGGCTTCTGGTTCTCGGCGTGGATGAAGGTGATGTCAGTGAGCCCGATGAAGGCCAATATGTGGCGTAGGTACGGCTCCTGGTAGTCGAAGCGCTCGGTCGGAGTGCCGGGACGGTAGGCGCCGCCGCGCGAGGTGACGACGAAGACCTTCTTGTTTTTCAGGATTCCCTGCGGTCCGGACGCGCCGAACAGAACGGTCTTCCCCAAGCGAACCACCTGATCGATCCAGGCCTTGAGCGGCGCGGCGATGGCGAAGTTGTACATGGGTGCGCCGATGACGATGGTGTCGGATTGCACCAGTTCGTCGACCAGGGTGTCGGACAGCTGGAGCACCGCTTTCTGTTCGGCGGTCAGGCTCTCGACATTCGTGTGAATAGCCTGCGCCCACTCGTCGGTGATGTGGGGAAGAGGCGTGGCGGCGAGGTCGCGCTCGATGACGGTGCCCTCAGGATGTTCGTGCTGCCAGGCCTCGGTGAAGTGGGCAGTAAGCTGGCGCGAAACCGAATTGCGGCGTGCGCTGGAGTCGATACGAAGCAATTTCATGAGACCCTCCTGAATCACTCTGCTTGGATGCGAGGGTGTTCTCGTCGGTTACAATAAATAACTACAGCCCCTTTTAAAAGCAGGCACTTTGTAGTAACCTAGTATCTGGAAACTGCCATGAGACGATTTGCGAAAACTCCTTCTCCCTGTGCCATTGGCGGGTTGCTGGAACTGTTGACCCGGCCGTGGACTATGCACATCCTGTGGGCGCTGAGCACGAATGGGCCAATGCGGTTTGGAGTGCTGCGGAAGAATGTGGACGGCATTTCGTCGCGCGTGCTGACGGAGCGGTTGCGGACGCTGGAGGAAAAGGGATTCGTGTATCGCGACTACCAGCCAACGATTCCGCCGGCGGTGACGTATGGAATTACCGAGCGCATGAAAGATATTGAGAAGGTGCTGACACAATTGGAGGGGCTGGCGCGGAAATGGCAGGGCGAAGGATCCGCCGGCAAAGAGCATAGCGCGGTTGGGCAGGCGCATAGCCGTGTTGTGGTGGCGTTGCGCAGTTAGTTGCCCAACGAGGGACAGAGCAAAAATCGGCTAACCACTCAGAACAAACCAAAATCCTTAACCACCAAGGACACGAAGTTCACGAAGGAAATCCTCGGGCCCCACGGGCCACGCGTTTGAAGAATCGGGCTTGAACACCTCTCCTTGATTGTTCTCTAATCTGGATCGCATGGTTGCGCAGGCAGGAGGGATCCCATGCACTCGGTCACGCGGGAAGTTCGCTATGCGTTTCGTCAGTTGTGGAAGGCGCCTGGAGTCAGTCTGACGGTGGTCATCATTCTGGCTGTCGGGATTGGCGCGACGACTGCGATGTTTTCTCTGGTGGAAGGCATTCTGCTGCGGCCGTTGCCGTTTCGCGATCCGGATCGACTGGTTCTGTTGGGCGATCATCTGGGCGGAGGGCCGGGCACGCCGGTCACCGCGCGCGAAATCGGAATTTATTCGGACGCCGCCAGCGCGTTTTCGTGCATGGGCGGCTACATCACGACCAGCTACGAAGTTTCCGGCGGAACGGTTCCGGATCAAGTAAACGCGGCTCGCTTCACGGCCAGCGTGTTCTCGACGCTCGGGGTGCGTCCGATCCTCGGTCGAGTGTTCACGCGCGAGGAAGAAAAAGCGCATCAGCCGCTCGCCGTGATCAGCTATGTGCTTTGGGCAAACCGTTATCAGCGGGATCGCAGCGTGCTGGGCCGATCGATTTCGTTGGACCGCAAACCCTACACGATCATCGGCGTGATGCCGAGAGACTTTGATTTCCCGCTCGAGAACGCGATTCTCGACCAGACGCAGGTCTGGGTGCCGATGAGTTTGAGCGCCGGAGAACTTTCCGATGCGCGGGCCGGATTCTGGGGATATCACATGGTGGCGCGCTTGAAAGATGGCGTCACCGAGTCGCAGGCCGAGCAGGATGCCGACCGCGTGGCGAAACAAGTGATGCGCAGCCTTCCGGCGAGCCAGTCGTCAATCCATATCGAAGGCCGGGTTACGCCTTTGCTGGAATACGACGTCGCCGAGGTTCGACCGTTGTTGCGGACGTTTTTCCTGGCAGTATCAGTTGTGCTGCTGATCGCCTGCATCAATGTCGCGGGCCTGCTGCTGGTGAGAGCGATCCAGCGGCAAAGCGAATATGCGGTACGACTGGCTCTGGGAGCAGGTTCGGCGATGATCGTCCGCGAGTCTGTGCTCGAAGGGGTACTGCTCGGCATCGCCGGGGGCGTCGCGGGGCTGGCGCTGGCCGCGATCGCCATTCGCACTACATTGAATCTTATGCCCGATTCGATGCCCCGCGTCGACTCAATCCGCATTGACACGACCGTCGGCGGATTCGCCATCCTGGTGGCGTTGGCAACGGGCGCTCTGTGCGGCCTTGCGCCTGCGTTCGCCGCGTTGCGCACCAACCTTACCGAGAGCCTCAAGGCGGGCGTGCGAACCGGGACCGGGGCCTCGAGCCATACCTGGTTGCGCTCGGCGCTGGTGGTGTCGGAAATTGCGATTGCTCTGGTGCTGCTCACAATCTCAGGAGCGTTCCTGCGCAGCTTGCAGAAAATGAGCGCCATCGATCCGGGCTTTCGTCCCGACCACGTGCTGGTGGCGGGGTTTCAACTCCCGCTTCAGCAATACTCCACCGAGACATCAGCCGAATCGTTCAACCACGCCGTAGTAGACCGGCTCTCGAATGAGGCGGGCGTGGTTGCGGTCGGCATCACCAATGTTTTGCCAGCATCGGGTCTTGCCGGAGGATCTGGATACACGCTGGAAGGCGAAGCTGCGGCGGCTTGGAAACTAAAATTCGCAATGTTCACGGTTACGTACGGCGAGTACCTCCGCGTCATGCGAATTCCTCTTATCGATGGAAGATATTTCACCTCCGCGGATCGCGGTAAGGCGCCGCTCGTGCTGATCGTGAATCAGTCCATGGCTGAACACTGCTGGCCCGGACAGCGTGCTGTCGGGAAACGGCTGCATGCGGGTGGTCCGAAAAAGAATCTGCCATGGGGGACTGTAGTTGGGGTGGTAGCCGATACGAAGATGGGCTCGCGCGACGAACCCAGCGGCGATCAGTGGTACAGTCCGGCCGAGCAGCCTGCGTTTCTTTCTGGAGATCAATCAGGAGAGAAACTGACGGACGCAGCCAGCGGGTACATTGCGGTGCGGTCGGTCACCCCACCTCAGCAAATGATCCAGACCGTGCGTTCCACCGTGGCGGCGATTGATCCGCTTCTCGCGTTACAGCAGGTGCAGCCGATGGCTGAACTGATGTCGAGCACAGAGGCTCCGCGGCGCTTTAACACAGGACTGATTTCTGCGTTCGCGGTGGCGGCGCTGCTGCTTGCGGTGACAGGGATTTATGCTGTGGTCGCGTTTTCGGTCTCGTTGCGGCGGCAGGAGATTGCGATCCGCATGGCATTGGGGGCACAACGCACGGGCATTGCGCGGCTGATGCTGCTCTCGAGTGTGAGACTCGC
>DATBEI010000043.1:0-4798 GCA_036269595.1 Candidatus Sulfotelmatobacter sp. | reverse complement strand
CACCCGGAAGCTATTCCCGCCATTCGACCACACCAGCAACAATGCATCCTGCCCCTTCGGAACGCTTCCCAGGGCTTGCTGCACGTCACTCGCGCTCTGCACTTTGTGACGGTTCACTTCCAGGATAATGTCTCCCTGCTGCAGTCCCGCATTGTCCGCGGAGCTTCCCGGCTGCACTTGCTCGATCACCGCGCCGTGAATGTCGCGCGGCGCCTGCAGTTGATCGCGCAACTCCGGCGTCAAATTGCCCAGGCCAATACCCCAGCGCATCTTACCCTGACCTCCGCCGGAGGCTTCGCCATTGTCCGCGCCGCCGTGGCTGCCCATCGCTTCCAGCGTGACCGGAACCGACATGCTCTTGCCATTGCGCAGTACCGTCAGGTCGACTTTCGTGCCGGGCTGTTTCTGTCCGACCATCACTTGCAGGTCTCCCGCATCGCTCACCTTCTGTCCGTCGACTTGAGTGAGCACGTCGCCGATCTGCAATCCCGCCTTCGCTCCCGGCGAGTCCGCATCGACCTGCGAGATTACGGCTCCGGCAGCCGTCGATTGATCGAAGAACTTCGCGTTCTCAGGCGTCACGTCTGAAACGCTAATTCCAATGCGGCCATGGCTGACTTTGCCGTACCGAATCAAGCTGTCCACCGTCGGCCGAACGATCTGCGTCGGAATTGCAAATCCCATTCCCGAGAAAGTTCCCGAAGGAGAAACCAGGAACGTGTTGATCCCCACCACTTCGCCGCGCGCATCCACCAGCGGTCCGCCGGAGTTGCCCGGATTGATCGCCGCATCCGTCTGAATGAACTGTCCCGGCTTGCTGCGGTTCGAGTCAGGATTGGCGCGGTTCACTGCGCTCACAATTCCGCGCGTTACCGTAAAGTTGAATCCGTACGGATTGCCGAACGCCAGTACCGTCTCTCCCGGTCGCACTTCCCTGGAGTCGCCCCACGGTGCGCTCGCCAGATTGCTGGCATCCACTTTCAGCACTGCCAGATCGGTCAGCGGATCGGTTCCAATCAGCTTCGCTTTCATCACCCGGCGATTGCTGGTGGTCACGTGAATATCCACTGCGCCATCGACCACGTGATTGTTGGTCACGATGTATCCGTCTGGCGAGATCACCACGCCGCTGCCCATCCCGTGCTCGATCTCGGGCTGTCCCTGCCGCATGTGCGGCCCAAAGAACTGCCCGAATGGGCCGCCCTGGCCGCCGAAAAACTGTTCCATGCCTTCCGGAACTTGCTGTCCCCCGGCATCTGTCTTCGCTTTTGAAGTGACGGTGACATTCACCACCGCCGGGGTAACGCGAGCCGCCAAGGTCTCCATCGCCTTGTCGAGCGACAGGAGTGCGGCCACGCTGTTATCGTCCAGTGGGGCCGCGGCCGGCGTCGCTGCGGCCGGAGTGGCCGCGGCCTTTGCCACCGCTGGTTTCACGCTTTCATAGGTTGCGAACGAAGCCGCCAGAGCCACCGCAAGCACCGGCATCGCCGCCCGCCTCATCCATCGCTTGAAATTGTTTTTTAACTGCAGTCCTACATTCATTGGAGTTTTATCCTTTCGATTTTCGTTACAACTAATTCGTTAGTTACTTGAAACAAAGTTCTGCGCGCCTTACATCCTCACTCCCTACGTTTGTTTTGCGGGAATCCTGTTGCTGTTTGGCGCGGTTACTGGATGCAGAACCACAACGCGCCACATCTGAATCTGAAAAACCGGACGCTCAGCAGATCCATTCGTTCCGTTCTCGAACACAACCAATAACGTCGCGGTAAAGGCCACCGGCGCGGCTTGGCCCTGCGTCAGGCGAACATTGGTCGGATGAACCTGTGCATTGCGAACTTCAGCCTCGCGAACCGCAGCGTTATAAACATTCGTGGGCGGGCTGCACGGTTTTTGTTTCGCCGCCGCGGACTGGATCACAACCGGATGTTCATAATTCTTCCGCCCCCGGTGCGCGCCACCCGTGCGCCAGTTAGTTGGCACGCTCCCCATACTCCGTTCGTGAAACACAGCTTTCGTCACGGGCACATTCATGATTGGCGAATCGTTCATGGACCGCGCCATCGCGGGGCTCATCGCTGAATCGGCCCGACTATCGCTGAAGGCCACCAGCCTGGGTGCTTGCGAAATTCCCACTACGCAGATCGCGGCGAATCCCGCCACCACAGCCGTCGCCGGCTTCCACGCGCGTCCGCCCGCAGGACGGTTCTTATCCAAAATTTGCGCCACCCGCAGCGACGTTTGCCGAATCCGCCCAAGTACCGCTTGCGCCAGCGCCACGCCGCGCCGCATCAAAGTTTTTTCCGCCAGACGCGTCAGGCATTCCGCATATGCTCGCGGACTCTCCGTTTGCGCGATCACCGCGTCGTCGCAGGCCATCTCCCGCTCCAGCGACATCTTCTGCTCAATCCACCACACCGCGGGATGAAAGAAAAACAATGCCTTCACTATTTTCTGCGCCAGGTTCGTCCAATCGTCCCAGCGCCGCAAGTGCGCCAGTTCATGCAGCACGATCTGGTTCAATTCGTCCCCCGACAGTTCCTGCATCAACCAATCCGGAACGAGAATAACCGGCTTCATGAATCCGACTACTGTAGGCACCGTCAGTCGATCGGAGGTGCACAGCGCAACCCGCCGCCTCGCACGCTCGAGATTTTCGCGCACGCGAGCGTCGAGTTGCGCCGGGTTCACCGGCACACAAGTCTTTCTCAGCACGTGCAGATGCCACAACCCGCGCCCCACTCCCGCCAGAAACCATCCTGCGACCGCCGCCCACATCGCAGCCGCATACAGCGCCCAAGAACCTGGCAGCGTGACCGCCGGCGTTCCTGCGACGCTCTCCGAAATGCTGGAGCGCATCGCGCCGAGAAAGGGCAAAGCCGCAATTGCCACCAACGCAGAAAACCACACCGCAAACCGTGTCCCGGAATTCTGCCGCCGCGCCACGCCCAGCACGGCTCCGGCGAAGATCGCGATGAGTGTCCCCTCCACCAGGCAGTCCACCATCTGCACCGCCGAGCTTTGGGCAATCGCGTTGAGCGTCATCGCACTGAAGCTCATCGCTATGAATTTGGTCGCAACAAAAAAGGGCAAGGTCATCGGGTCTTCACTTGCTCCTTTCCAGCAATTGCCGCAGCCGCGCCAACTCTTCCGCGTCGAGACTGGTCTCTTCCAAAACGTTCAACGCCAGCAACTCGTGGGAGTTACCAAAGAACCGGCTGACCAGGTGCCGCACCTCAAAGCGCGTCGCATCCTTGCGGTCGACCTGCGCCGAATACACGTGCGCGCGCCGATCCTTCATGTGTTTCGCATAACCCTTTTTTTCCAGGATGCGGACGATCGTCAGGACGGAGTTGTAGGCCAGCGGCGGCTTTTCCGGCAGCGCCTGCAGCACCTCATGCACGGTCGCCGCCCCCCGATCCCACAGCACATTCATGATGCGCAACTCCGCTTCCGTCAGAGTTGCCGACTTACTACGCGCCAAAGCGTCCTCCTGAGACGTCCTTTCAAATTTGACGTAGATGAATCAAAAAGGTCAACTAATTTGTTAGTTGCATGCGTGAGGGTTCGAGATGCCCGACGGGAATAGGAAAATGGATCCTTATTTAAGTTATTGAAAATATTGATATATCAGGGCGGGTGCGATTGTTCCCTACCGGCCTGCAGGTAGCCGCAGGTACTCCTTCGCATTCCTATAGCAAACGTCGTGAATGAGTCGCCCGATCAGCCCATCATCGTCCGGCAACTCCCCGCGTTCCAAGTCACGTCCCACCACGTCGCAAAGCACGCGCCGGAAATATTCGTGCCGCGGATACGACATAAACGACCGCGAGTCGGTCACCATGCCGATGAAGCGCGAGAGCAAGCCCACATTCGAAAGCGCATCCAGTTGTGCCGTGATCCCTTGCTTCTGGTCGAGAAACCACCACGCGCTGCCGTACTGAATTTTTCCCGGCACGCCTCCATCGTGAAAACTGCCAATTAGCGTTGCGAACGCAAACGTGTCCCGCGGATTCACGTTGTAAATGATCATCTGGGGCAGCGCGTTTTCGCGCGCTAACAGGTCGAGATATGCCGCAAGATGCGCGCCCTGAGGAAAATCGCCGACCGCGTCATAGCCGGCATCCGCGCCGAGCGCCCGCCGGGCCGCCGTATTCACGTTGCGATGCGCGCCCAGGTGTAATTGCTTGGTCCAGACCTTTTCGGCATCAAGCTGTCCGAAGAACAGCATCATGAAAGCTGCAAATTGGCTCCGCGCCTCCGCGCCAATCGCCCGCCCATCGCGCGCTTTGGCGAAAATCTCCGCCGCCTCGGTTTCCGTACACGGCGCGGCGTAGCAATAATCCAATCCATGATCGGAGAGCCGGCAACCTAGCGTATGAAAATCATCGTGACGCTTGTGTAGGGCCTGCAGCAAACTTTCCAGATTGCGCACATCGACATTCGCCGCGCCCCCAAGCTTCTGCACCCATGGCAAAAACTCCTCGCCGCCAATTGCCAGCGCCTTATCCGGACGGAACGCCGGAAACACACGCGTCGCCAACTTCGAAGCAGCCATTGCCCGATGATGCCGCAGATCGTCAGCCGGATCGTCCGTGGTGCAGACCACTTCAACATGAAACTTTTGCAGAATCGCCTGCGCGGTCAGTTCCTGCAGTTGAGCATTGGCGCGCTCCCAAATCTTCGGCGCCGAGGTTTCATCCAGCAACTCGGTAATTCCGAAGTAGCGCCGCAACTCAAGATGCGTCCAGTGATAGAGCGGATTGCGCAATGTGTAAGGAACCGTGCGCGCCCACGC
>DATBEI010000042.1:0-6670 GCA_036269595.1 Candidatus Sulfotelmatobacter sp. | reverse complement strand
TCGAGTCTCGGCGCTGTTTGAGGCTGAATTGAGCGAGTGCTCGATGAATGGAAACTTATGCGGGGAGAGTACCGGCGAGGCTTTGTCGCGTTGGTGCGCGGCGTCCGTGAGCAATAACGCGCTTTCGGATTTTGCGACCGCACCGCAGTGGGCGCAAGACGGCGAACCGGACTTCGTGAACAAGGTTGACGCGACGGACCAGAACTCTGACAGCACCGGGTGCGGGATGGCGTTTCTATCCTGGCTGATGAGCCAGGGCTACACGCTGGATAAGGTTGCTCCGGCGATGGTGGCGTTAGGGGACGCTGGAACGCTGGCTCAGCTTTATGCCAACCTGACGTCAGATGCGGCAGCAAATGCGTGGCCGAAATTTCAGCAGGCGATCCAAGGTTTGGCGAATGGAGTAAATAGTGACGATCCATTCGGTGCGGCGCAACCTGTGCAGGTTAGTCGCGCGCAGAGTGCAAAGCCCCCGTCAGCAGCTGCAAAGGCGATCAAACCGGGTGCGGTGTGCGCGCCGAAATCCAAGCGCTTGCTGCCGCCGAACAAGAGAGTTGCATAAAGCCAAGAGCCGACGGTCAGCGTTAATCGTTGGCCGTCGGCTCGAGTTAATTCGCTGAACGATTTTCTAAGGCAGTTTGTCCGCCAGCCCAGGAATGGTCTTCATCAGATCGTTGTAGATCACCATAACCGCGAAGAGCACCAGGAAAACGAATGCGGCCTGGTAGACGCGTTCCTTAATGTTCATGCTAATGTCGCGGCGCATCAGGCCTTCAATCAGCAGGAATAAGATTACGCCGCCATCAAGGATGGGGATGGGCAGGAGGTTAAAGATGCCGAGATTGAGGCTAATGGCCGCGGTCAAGCCCATCAGCGGAGTCCAGCCTTTGCGGCGTGCCGCTTCACCGGCGGCCTGACCGATGCGGATGGGGCCTTCGATGGATTTCATCGAGATCTTGCGCTGCGCCATTTTCTTGACGAGTTCGAGTATCAGCAGCGCATTCTGCCGGTTTTCATGCAGCGATAGATTGAAGGCCTCGGCGAAAGGTAGAGTCTTCACCTTCATCTGCTCGCTGCCAATGCCAATGCGGTACCACTTGTCTTTAAGGACCGGCTGAACGTTGAAAGTCTTCTGCTGGCCGTCGCGCATCACGGTAATGGCGATGGGCTTATCTTTTGTGACCTTCAGGCTCTCGATCATGGCTGCTAGCGCGGGGACGGGCTGGCCATCCACTGAGAGGATCTGATCGCCTTCCTTCAACCCTGCTTTTTGGGCGGGCATGCCATCGACGAGATCGACGATGGTGACCACACCTTCTTTTGGCGCCCAGCCGGCGTAGCCGATCTGATCGATGCCCATAGCTTCTGGCACGACGGTTTTTTCCAGAGTTTGTCCGTTGCGGTTAATCGTGACGTTCAGCGGCTGATTGGGACTCAGGGCTTCCTTTAGATCGACTTGCTCCCATGTTGGATTCTGCACATCGTCGATACGCGTGATGCGGTCGCCGATCTGGAAACCGGCTTTGGCGGCCGCGGTGTCTTTGAGCACCCATCCGATGACTGGCGGCTCATCGTAAACGGCCGGATATTCGTAGTGCACCATGTAAACCGTGGTGAGGAGCACAACGGCCAGCAGGATGTTCATGGAGGGGCCGGCTATCGCGATCAGGAAGCGGTGCCAGCGGGGATGATTCATGAACTCACGCGGATCGTCGGAACGCTCGTCCATGGGATTTTCGCCGCTCATCTTAACGTAGCCGCCCAGCGGGATGGCGTTAATGCGATAGTCGGTTTCGCCTTTGCGGAAACCAATCAGACGCTTGCCGAATCCGATGGCGAATTGTTCCACTCGCACTCCCAGCCACTTGGCCACGATGTAGTGACCAAATTCATGGATGAGAATCATGAAGCCAAGAACTGCAACCACCGCTACGAGTGAGGTTAAGAAATCAGACATAATCGAGACATGCACTCCACAACTGTTAGATTCGTGAAACTAGGCGAAAGATGTTGCCCGGGGGCGTTGTTTCTTGCTGGCGATCCTTTTTTGAGCATGGCTGCGAGCCTCGGCATCGGCTTCCAACACCTGGGCAATCGACTCGAGCTTGCCCGCATCGGTTGCCTGCAGAACTTCTTCGATAATCCTGGGAATTTCATCAAAGCGGATGCAGCCTTCCAAAAATGCGGCGACCGCGACCTCGTCGGCCGCATTGAGGGCCACGGTCTTGGCCCCCCCGGCTTCTGCGGCTTCGTAGGCGAGGCGAAGACAAGGAAATTTTTTCAGGTCCGGAGGGGAGAAGTCCAGATGACGCAGGTCACTGACCGCGAAGTGCATATCCGAGGGAATGCGGTCGGGATAGGTGAGCGCGTAAAGAATTGGCAGCCGCATGTCGGTTACCGAAAATTGAGCAAGTATGCTGCCATCCACAAATTCGACCATGGAATGAATCGTGGACTGCGGATGAACTATTACTTCCACTTTTGCCGGGGACAGGTGAAACAGTCTGCAGGCCTCGATCACTTCAAAGCCTTTGTTCATTAAGGTCGCCGAGTCGATGGTAATGCGGCGCCCCATCTTCCAGGTGGGGTGATTCAAGGCCTGTTCCACGCTAATGGACGAAAACTCGGAGCCTGGAGTATGGAGGAAAGGGCCGCCGGAGGCGGTAAGCCAGATGCGTTCGACTTCGTCCATGCGGCCGCCGCGAAGGCATTGGTGGACAGCGTTGTGCTCGCTGTCGATAGGAAGAAGAGGCTTGCCTTGGCGGCGGGCTTCGGCGGTGATCAGTTCTCCGGCGGCGACGAGACACTCTTTATTCGCTAGCCCCAGAATCTTTCCAGCGCGGACGGCTTCGTAGGTTGCCTCCAGTCCTGCTACCCCGACGATGGCGCTTACCACAAAATCGACTTCGGGATGGGTCGCGACTTGCACCGTTCCCGGTGCACCGTGTGCGACTTCGATGCCGCCCAAGTCCTCTTTCTTCAGCCGGGCGCGAAGGATGTCAGCGTCGGCCTCTTTGGCCATGGAGATCATGCGTGGGTGCCAGCGCTGCGCCTGCTCGAAAGCGGCTTCTAGATTCGAGCCGGCGGCGAGAGTGACGATCTCAAAACGGTCCGGATAGGACTCGGCGACACGGAGTGTGCTGCGGCCGATGGAGCCGGTTGATCCCAGGATGGCGATGCGCTTCATGGTTGAAGAGAAATGTTTTGCGGAGTTAGCACAGACTTCTTATTTTACGCTTCACAGGCGTTGGTGAGAGGGGATTACTGCATTACACGCCAAGCCGTATAGAACCATAATACAGGAGCGGCGAAGAGGAGTGCGTCGATGCGGTCGAGCATGCCGCCATGGCCGGGAAGAATCGCGCCGGAATCCTTTACCGACGCGCCTCGCTTAATTAGGGACTCAACGAGATCGCCGAGTTGAGCTGCAATGTTCAGCGCGACCGTAAGCACTAGGATCGGAATGAGTGAAGGTTGCTCGAGGCCGAACAGGCCGTCGCGCCGGGCGATCAAACCAACGCGTAAGAGCGCCGAGTTGATGGGCAGGGCATAGCGAAAGAGCGCCCAGCCTACGGCGAGGCTTGCCGCAAGGGATGCGGCAGCTCCCTCCCAGGTTTTTTTTGGGCTAATGCGCGGGGCCATTAAATGGCGTCCCACCGACTTGCCGATGAAGTAGGCGAAAATGTCTCCCGCCCAAACCACGAGGAGTAGATAGAGCAAGTAGAATGCGCCGGCCCATTGCTGGCGGAGTTGAACCAACATGCCCATGGGGAGGGCGATGTAAGTGAATGCGAAGACCGAAGCGGCGGCTGCGGGATATCCGCTACGCAGGTCTTGCCGGAGCATCAAGATCGTTAGGGCTAAAAATGGTGCGATGGCGGCGGCGAAAGCGAGACAGTAAACGAAAATGGCCGTGGAAAGAAGCGGTTTTTCATTCCCCGCATTGAAAGCCAGCAGCAAGAAAAAGATAGCGACGAAAACATAAGTAGGCAGGCGTAGGGGCTGCGTGCCGTAGGATTCGGTCAGCTTGAGAAATTCGTGGATGGTAAGCAGTGCGACCACTGCGGCCACCAATGCCAGCACAGGAACCGGCGCACGAAGAATGAGCGTTAGCACAATCGGTATGAGGACGACTGCGGTCGCGATGCGTTTGAGCAAGGGAAGTGTTAGGCGCGGTGATGGACGCGCAGCTACGATCTTTGCACGAACCGAAGAATTTAACCACCGAGGGAACGGAGGATCACAGTGGATTTGACTCCCGCTGTGAACTCTGGGGCTAAGATTTTCCGGCGAGCGCGGAAGTTTCCGCATGTGCGTCGCCGTGGTTGAGTCCGCCGTAGCGGCGCTCACGCTTTTGATATTCGGCAATGCCCTCGAGCAAATGAACGCCGCGAAAATCGGGCCAGAGCGTCGGGGTCACATAAATCTCCGCGTAAGCGAGTTGCCACAAGAGAAAATTACTCAAGCGCATCTCGCCCGAGGTGCGGACGACGAGGTCGGGGTCGGGAAGATGCCGCGTATAGAGATGCCGAGCCACGGTCTCTTCGTCAATCTCAAGACGTCCGAACCCGCCGTTTTGCGTAGCCGCGTTTACGATCGAACGGAAGGCGTCCACCAGTTCACTGCGGGCGCTGTAGTTGAGGGCGAGGGTGAGGACCATGCCTGAGTTCGAGGCCGTGGCTTCGCGCGCCCATTCCATGCGCTCCTGCACGTCTCCCGGTAGTTCGTGCTGGCGGCCGATGTATTCGAGGCGAATGTTGTTTTTGTTGAGGGTGGGAACCTCGGCCTTAAGGTAGCGACTCAATAATCCCATCAAAAAGTTGACTTCGCTCTGCGGGCGTTTCTTCCAATTTTCTTCGGAAAATGCGTAGAGCGTAAGCGCGGCAATGCCGATGCGCGCTGCGGTTTCTACGGTAGAACGGACGGCCGAGACGCCGGCGCGATGTCCAGCGACGCGCGGCATGTGGCGGCGCCGGGCCCAACGCCCGTTACCGTCCATGATGATGGCGATATGTTTTGGGAGTCGTCCTCGATCGAGGCGCCGGTAAATTTCGGTTTCCTTGCGGTCGAGCCCGGTGGGTACTTTGTCCTGCAAAGTGATCCCTCGAACAAGAGGCTAACACATGAGTAAGCGGCTGGCAATGTAGGGAAGCCGAGCTGTCGGTAGCACATGATATGTCCGGTTGAGATAGCAAGTGAAATGTCCGCTTTGCGGGCGGTGAGGGTAGGAGACCATGGCAAGCATGGATTCTTACCCGAAGGCCGCGATGGAGCGGGCAATGAAAGTACAGGACGTGATATTGCAAGCGATGGCGAAGAAGATCACCTGGTGGCAGGCAGCGGAGATCCTAGGGATCAGCGACCGGCACATGCGGCGGTGGCGGGAACGCTACGTCGAAGAGGGTTACAACGGGTTGTTCGACCGGCGGCGCGGGCAGCCGTCGCGCCGGCGGGTGGCGGTGGCGACGGTGGAGAAGGTGTTCGCGCTGTACCGGGAGAAGTATTTCGATCTGAACGTGCAGCATTTTCACGAGAAACTGCAGGCCGAGCACGGGATCGAGCTGAGCTACACCTGGGTGAAGCAGGCGTTGCAGGGAGCAGGGTTAGTGGCGCGCGGGCGCAAGCGTGGAGCGCATCGCAAACGGCGCGAGCGGCGGCCGTTGCCGGGGATGCTGTTGCACATCGACGGCAGCCGCCACCAATGGTTTCAGGACGAACGTTGGTACGACCTGATCGTAATTCTGGATGACGCCACCAGCGAGATTTACTACGCGCAACTGGTGGAGGAGGAATCGACGGTGACGGTGATGGCGGGGCTGCGGGAAGTCATCGAGCGCAAGGGCGTGTTCTGCGCGCTGTACAGCGATCGCGGCAGCCATTTCTGGCTGACTCCGAAGGTGGGCGGCAAGGTGGATCCGCATCGTATGACCCAGGTGGGACGGGCGCTGCACGAGTTGGGGGTGCAGATGATTCCGGCCTACTCGCCGCAAGCCCGCGGCCGCAGCGAGCGCAGCTTCTCGACTTGGCAGGGGCGATTGCCGCAGGAACTAAGACTGCACAAGATCGCCAGTCTGGAAGCCGCCAATGTATTTCTGCGGGAGCACTACATGGCCGAGTTTAACCGGCGATTTCAGGTGGCAGCGGTACAGCGGGGAAGCGCGTTTCTGCCCTGCCGACGGCGGGATCTAAACTTGATCTTCGCGCTGCAGTTCGAGCGCACCGTGAATCGCGACAACACCGTGAGCTTTCAGAACCTCAGCTTGCAGATTGAGCGGGTGCGCTGGAGAGCGTCGTTGGCGGGCTGCCAGGCGGTGGTGCATCAGCATTTGGATGGAACCCTGAGCCTCACTCACGGACCGCATTGTCTGGGACGATACACCGCGCAGGGCGCGGCACTGGCGACGACGAAAATGCCGGCGCGATGGGCTGTGGAAAAGACGCGGGATGGAAAAGTCATAAAACCGACATTCCCATCCCGCTTGGAAATCCCGCAAACCCCGCGGGATTCCCACTTTCCCACAGCCCCGACTGCTGCTGGTCGATTATGAAACCGGACATATCACGTGCTACGAAAAACGGACATTTTAACTTGCTACCGACACCAGAATTCGAGCGCAGGTAGTGGACTGTTTTGAAATATTCTATTTAGGACGAGATTCCCTAAACCGCA
>DATBEI010000027.1:0-19604 GCA_036269595.1 Candidatus Sulfotelmatobacter sp. | reverse complement strand
GTAAGCGTCTGCAGTTTCCACCCGCGCCGATCATAACCCAGTCGCCAGATTGCCCACAGCAGCAGCGGCGGCGTCACCACGTGAAATAAGCTGAGCAGCCGAATCGCCAGCGGCAAGTTCGGATCGAACATGTATTCCGTGCCGCCTACCAGGTGATGACCTGTCAGCGCAGCGCCAGCGAGATCGATGGCATAGAGTGTCTGGAACAAAAGCAATCCGGTGGCGGCCCAGGAAAAAATCAGCGGACTCTCCAGCCACAAGGCAATTCCGATCAGCACATTTCCCAGATCGCAGAAGAAAAGAAAATTCTGCGCTCCGAACTGCCGCCAGTAGAGCGGCGCCCACACGACCAGCCACAGAGTCCAGCCGATCTTGAGCCACAGCGGCACTCGCATGGCCAGCCATTGTATGCGAGCGCCTCAACTCCGTTCCTCACCCGAAACACCATCGAAAATCAAGCAGCGCGAATTACCAGCGTAACTTGCTGCCGCTTACGAGTGTACCTAGGATGGTTTTGGTATGGGTTACCAAGCTCTTCTCTTCTGTCCCGACGAAAAAACTGCTCGCACGGTGACGCAGGTTTTAAGCGAGCTCGAGTTCAACGTCGAGTCCTGCACCGAACCTTTTGCTGCAGTCAAGAAGCTGATGGGCCAACACTTCGACGCTGTCGTGGTCGACTGCGATAACGAGCAGAATGCCACATTGCTGTTCAAGAGCGCGCGTAATTCGACGTCCAACCAGGCGTCGCTTGCCGTAGCCGTAGTGGAAGGTCAGGCCGGGGTGGCAAAGGCATTTCGCATCGGCGCCAACCTCGTCCTGACCAAACCCATCAACATCGAACAGGCTAAGGGAACGCTCCGGGTGGCTCGCGGGCTGTTGCGCAAGAGCGAACCCGCTAAGCCGGGAACTCCGCTAGCGGCCTCGTCGCCTATGACCCCCGCGGCTCCGAAATTCGAAAATCCCGCCAAACCTGAAATCTCCGGGCCGGCAGCAATCTCGACGATACTCGTCCCGAACAAGGCCGAAACCAGCTCTGCATGGCCAGTGGCAGCTGCGGCGGCGAGTTCAAGCACTTCTGCGCAGGAAGAAGACCCGCTGGACATTGAAGATGATGCTGCCATTACTCCGCCTGCACCAGTGAAAAAGTTCATCACGCCATCGCTTCAGACCGATAAATTTCTGGCAGGGGCGGTCTCATCATCTGCACCCGAAGTGAAGGCTCCTGCCGCACCGACACCTCTTAGCGGAGGGGCCGCCAGTACGCCCGCTCCCGCCCGTGAGCGTCAGGACACGCGCGTTGCGGACGTATCGCCCGATCGCTCCGCGGAAGCGGAAGCTCGATCGAAGGTGGAGGCGGTACAAGCTGGACCCTCCGAGGCGATCGGGCCCGTTCCCACATTTACATTTGGCGGCGCAAATGCTCCCGCGGAATCCAGTGGCGCAGCCAAGAAGGTCTTTCTCGGCTTGGCCGCAGCCGCAATCATTGCGGTCGCCGCCTATGCAGGATGGACGCATTTCCACGGGCAGGCCAGCACTCCCAACAGCATCGATACGGAGACGATCGCTGCGCCCGTTACGACTTCCCAGCCGGTGAAAGGGGTCAAACCATCGGCCGCCGCCACAGGGATAGTGAAATCATCTTCGCCGAGTTCAGACTCAGCCACTTCGACTCCGAAGGGCCACGTATCTGATTCAGTTCTACAAGATGACAATTCCCTGGGTTCTAAGAAAGATTCCGGTTCCGACGCCAGCAAAACTGACGATGTGGTCGATGATGCTCCCGCCCCCCTGGTGGTGAAAGGCGGCAAAGTTCCAGTGGCGCGTACCAAGCTTGGAGCGGCCGATGCTCCCGCGCCCAGCATGGTGGGAATCGCGGCCGCTGGCGCCACAGCACCGCCGCCAGACTTGGGCAGCACCCCCGACATCACGCCCAAACCGATATTGCAAACTCTAAACATCTCCCAGGGCGTCTCACGCGGACTGCTCTACAAGAAAGTTCAACCCGTCTACCCCAGAAATGCCCTGGACATGCGTGTTGAGGGTTCGGTGGAGTTGATGGCAACGATTTCAAAAACCGGCGACATTTCACGCGTGAAAGTGCTGAGCGGCGATTCGCAGCTGTCCAAGGCTGCAACGGATGCGGTTAAGCAGTGGAAGTACAAGCCTTACTTGCTCAACGGCGAACCAGTCGAGATTCAGACGCAGGTCACCATCAACTTTAAACTCCCCAAATAAACTGTTCGCGAGACTAAGACAAACGTCAAGACACCTCGCCGACATTTGCCTCGGCGCCCGCAACCGTTTTTCTCGCCTAGATTCACCAGTAAGCTCGCCCTCATGAAAGACACGCCACTCGTGGGACGCGGACAAGCACGCATACCGGTGTAGCTTCAGTAAATCGTGCAGTTTGGCCTGCGGGTTGACGGACAATCGTCGTGATGCTGAATTACATCTTGCCGAATGCGGTCGCTTTTCTCGCAGGGTTTCAGCTTGCAAGGATTGGGGTGCGCATCAACCGCTTGGCGGAGGGTTGTAGTTCTCTCTCAGATCGTTATTACTGGCATCAGCGGCGCGGTCAAAATCCTACTGCGGCTGCATCACCTCGTCGACGACAACCTTGCTGCCTTTCTCGACGCTGATGACTTTGTGAATCGGCGCATATCCGCTGATGGTTATGTCGATCACGTAGTTGCCAGGATCGAGTAGCACATCAGCCGGCGAGGGCTTTTCCACCAGGTGCTGGTTGATGGCAATCTGCGCGCCTTTGGGTTGGGTATGGATACTCACTGTTCCTTGCCCGCCCTTTTGCCCGAACAGCTTCGACATCTTGCCCACTGTTCTAAGGTTGTCGGTATTTCCGAGTGGCCGCAATGTGGGCGAGAAGCTGGAAGTCTGCCCCAAGGCGAACTGCGCATTCATCGTCTCATCGAGATATCCAGGCATGCGCACCAGCACTACGTGCTGGCCTTTGTCAACGCTGACCTGGGCGGGGGTTTTCGTGCTTGTATCGCGACCGTCGACGTAAATGTTGGCTCCGGGCGGGTCGCTTTTCACGACCAGAGTAGCCATCAACTTCACGAGATGCACGACCGCCGTCGCACGGTTTCCTGCGGTGACATTTACGGTGCGCGAATCGGTGGAGTAGCCGGGTTTGCTCACGCTGATCGAATGCTGCCCAGGCTGAAGATTCGCCAAAGCCAGCGGCGTAACCCAACTCGCATCAGTCTGGCCGTCCAGTTGCACCTGCGCGCCCGCAGGCATGGAGTCAATGGCCAACTGTCCAGGCATGATCGCAGGAACGGCCGCCCGTTTGCGTCCATTTCTCGTCTTGGATGGCGCGACAGGCTGAGCTTCTGGAACGGCCGCTTCTGGCGCCGCTGCCGCCTGCTGATCTGCAGAGTCTTGAGACTGGCTTGCTGCAGGCGCCGGTGCTGGACTATTCTGCGGCGCCGGCTGGCTGGCCTCGGGTTGCGCTGGAGTTTGCGCCACAGCGGCAGGACGTTTTCCTCCCGAATCGTCGTCGCTGTTCAAACTGTGAACGTAAAGACTGACCCCAACGCCGATGACAAGTATCAGAATCACCGCCGCGGCAATTGCGTAGAGCATCAACTTTGGCGGAACACCCTTAATTTCTTTGATCGCTTTTTGAGCAACTTCGCGAGGCTGAACTTTCGGCTTCGCATCGGCTTTACGGCTTGGCCTAAGTGGCATCACCACCGGCCCTGCCAGTTCCTCGGGCTCAGCTGGGGGCGGCGGTGGAGGCGCGATATAGACTTCTTTGAGCGGAGGCAGTTCCGAGATCTCGGAGAAACTCGTGCCGCTGCTTGCGGCCGTTGCTCCCTCGGCCATCAGCGGATCCACCGCAATCTTTGGCGCTGCTGCGGCCTGCGAATCGAAGGTCTGGATCTGCGGTTCGTCGCTCACGGCCGACGACACACTTCCTGAATGCACCGCGGAATCATCGAGGTTTTGATTTCCATGGAAACTCGTGTGTTCAACCTTCGCGCTTGCCGCGATGTTGCCGATTCCAGCCGCAGCCGCGGCTACCTTCGGAGGCTTCGAACTAACTGGTTGCGCCTGGGTACTCGGCGCCCGCACAGCAGAAACTCTGTTCTCGACCGGCTTGGCCGGTCCTGCGGAACCTGCAAACTTCGCCTGCGCAACTGCGTTAGCCTTGACTGGGGCCGCAGGCGCTTTGGGGGATTGCAATTTGTTGGGCGTTGCGGGCCGCGCTTCTTTGCAGTTTTCCAAATCATCCAACAACTGCTTCCCGCTCTGATAGCGCTGCCCCGGATCCTTCATCAGTGCCTTCATGATGAGGTCGCTCAACAGCGGGTGCACCTTGGGATTCACGTGCAGCGGCGCAACCGGTGTGTCTTCCAGAATGCTCCGCCGCACGGACTCAGCGTCGTCGACGTTAAAGGGCTTGCGCTCGGTCACCATTTCGTAAAGCATGGCGCCCAGGCTGAACAAATTCGATCGCGCATCAGTCGGCTGGCCCTGCACTTGTTCGGGCGACATGTAATGCAAAACCGATGGAATTCCTTCCGGTACGTGTTGCAGGAAGTTACCCACGCTGGAAACGCCGAAGCCTAAGATCTTGACCGTGCCGTCCCACCCGCACATGATCTTGGACGGCTCCAAGCTGTAGTGAACAATGTTGTGCGACTTGGCATGCTCGAAACCGCTGCACAGCTGCCGTCCGATATCGAGAAGATCCCAGATGGAAAATCCTTCTTTGCGTGCCAGCATCGTGGCAATGCTGTTGCCTTGAACGTAATCCATGGCCGCGCAGAATTGGCCTTCAATTTCGCCTGCGCCAAAAACATTGGTGATGTTCGGATTGCTGAGAACCTTCGTGCTCTCGGCTTCGGCCACCAGCGCCTGTTCGAGAGCAGAAGCGGCCTCACCGAAGGCCTGCAACTGAATCGCCTTCAAAGCGATCGTCTGCCCGTTTTCCGGATCGTTGGCTTTGTACACCGCGCTCGTGGGCGATTTCGACAGCTCACTCAATATTTCGAAATGGCCGATTTTCGTAGGCATTTATTTTCTTCCCGTTTCCCACCACCGCGAATCGCTCGCGTCGGTCACGCAACAGTCGACCCGCGGAACCCGAGGAATTAGTAGGCCTAGGATATCTCCGCTTTCGTGAACCTTCGAGTTACCAAGGTAAGCAGGGAAAGACTTGGAAGCGACTGCACTGCAAGGGATTAGCCTACGCCCCACAAGCGGCTCGTCGGACTTCCAAGGTCTCGGAGGAGGAGGGCATAACCTTTCGCTGCCGCCCCCAGTTGTATCTGTTACGAGGTCCTGGTGACATTTGTCATCCCGCCCGGATGACGATCTCTACTGGCACAGCCCTGCGTCCAACGATAAAACAGAGAAAGCTTCCATGAGCTTAAGCGTCCCAAGAGCCGATTCCGTTACGGTTGTCCAGCCCGAGGTATTTGGTCTATCCTTGGTGCCTTGGGACGTGCCCACCTCCTGCGCCCGCTTCCCAGGCCCCTCTGGAGTTCGCTCATGACGTTGACCCGCTTCGTGACGAAGAACGCCTTCCGCAACAAGCGCCGCAGCACCCTGACGGTATTGAGCATCGCTTTTTCTTTGCTTTTGCTTACCCTCATGATGACCATTTGGCGGGCGTTTTACCTCGACCAGGGCAGCGCCGAATCGGCCGAGCGACTGGTGGTGCGGCACCGGGTTTCCCTGACTTTTTCTCTGCCGGGCTACTACCGGGAAAAGATTCGCGCAATTCCCGGGGTCGTGGCAGTCGTACCGGTCTCGTGGTTTGGCGGGATCTATAAGGACCAGAAGCCGGAGAACTTTTTTGCGCAGTTCGGCACCGATCCGGACGAATTTTTCAAGGTATATCGAGATGCTGAAATGCCACAAGACCAGGTTACGGCGTGGCAGCGCGATCGCCAAGGCGTGATCGTGAACGATTCCTTGGCGACGAAGTACGGCTGGAAACTCGGCGACCGCATTGTTTTGCAGGGAACGATCTATCCCGTCAATCTGGAACTAAACATTCGCGGTATTTATCACACGAACCCTGACAACAAGTCGGTCTACTTCAATACGAAATACGTGGAAGAAGCGGTATCGTTCTTCAAGGGACAAGCTGGCACCTTCAGTATCCTTGCAGCTTCACCTGGTGACGTGAGCAAAATTGCGGGCACGGTAGACGACACTTTCCGCAATTCGCCGCAACCGACCAAGACCGAGAGCGAGAAAGCGTTCGGCCTGGAGTTCGTCGCCATGATGGGCAATGTAAAAGCCTTCATCCTCAGCATCTGCTCGGCCGTGGTGTTCGCGACTCTTTTGGTATCAGCCAATACTATGGCGATGTCGATTCGCGAGCGAACGCGCGAGGTAGCTGTTTTGAAGACCTTGGGCTTTACCAAGCGCGGCGTGCTGGGCTTGTTCGTGAGCGAAGCGGTCGCGCTCTCTCTGGCGGGGGGGCTGATCGGCGCGGCCCTCGGCTGGTTGATGGTTTATGGGCTTACTCATTCTCCGCAGTTCTTCAGCTTCTTTCCGATGAAAGTGACGTGGGGAATATGGATTACAGCCATGCTGACCTCTGGCATGGTGGGGTTGCTGAGTTCGGCCGTGCCCTCCTACACCGCTTCACGGGTGAACATAGTCGACGGCCTGCGGCACATCGGCTGAAGTTGGGAAGACTTATGACGCTGGGTAGTTTTGTGGTGCGCAATACATTTCGAAACAAGCGGCGCAGCCTGCTGACCATGGTCAGCATCAGCTTCTCGCTGCTGTTGCTTACTCTGATGATCTGCATCTGGCGCTCGTTTTATGTGGACCAGGTTGCGCCGGAGGCCTCGCGCCGCGTGATCACACGCGACCGCGTCTCGCTCGCGTTTTTTCTTCCCGCGTTTTACCGCGATAAGATTCGCAGCGTCCAAGGAGTCACCGCGGTCGCTCCGCTTACCTGGTTCGGGGGGCGCTACATCGATGACCGCCCGGAACATTTTTTTGCGAATGTGGCCACCGATCCGGATGAATACTTGAAAGTCGCGTCGGACAAAATTGTTCCTCCCGATCAATTGAAGGCGTGGCAGCAGGATCGTGCCGGCGCCCTCGTTGACGTCACCCTGGCAAAAAGGTTTGGCTGGAAAATTGGCGACCGGATCACGCTGCAGGGCACGATTTTCCCGGCGAATCTCAACCTGACCATTCGCGCCATCTATCACCGCGATCCGCCGCAGAACTCGCTCTACTTCAACGCCAAGTATTTGGAAGAAGCGGTACCGTGGTTCAAGGGGCAGGCGGGATGGTACGCGACACAAATCGATTCCGCGGAAAACGTGTCACGCGTCTCGCACGAAGTCGACGATATGTTCCGCAACTCGCCGCTGCAGACCAAAACCGAAAGCGAGAAAGCATTTCAACTGGGCTTCGTTGCCTCGCTGGGAAATATTAAGGCCTTTATCCTCGGCATCTGCGGGGCCGTAGTCTTCACCATCATGCTGGTTTCGGCTAATACCATGGCGATGTCAGTTCGCAGCCGCACGCGCGAAGTAGCCCTACTGAAAACGCTTGGCTTTACTCGCCGTCGCGTGCTCTCGATGTTCGTCAGCGAGTCCGTCGCCCTGTCGGTTGCCGGCGGAGTGCTGGGTATTCTTACGGCAATTCCGGTGATCTGGTTTATGACCCGCAGCTTTATTGCGCTGGGAGTTCCGCTCTCCATGAAAGTGACCGCGCCCACGGCCGCGTTATCGCTGGCCGTGGCCCTGTCGCTAGGATTGATGAGCGGATACCTGCCGGCGTTCAACGCGTCGCGTAAAAACATTGTGGAAGGTCTGCGACATATTGGCTAGGTAGTCATGCTTGCAGCGCAATATAAAAGCGCTGCTGGGGTAGAAATTAAATATGGCGATTCCTATCAGTTACAACGTTCGTAATCTTCGTCTCCGCAAGGGCCTCACCGTCATGACGGCGTTGGGCATCGCGCTCACCGTTACGACCGCAATCTTTCTGATGGCCTTGCTGGCCGGTCTAAACCGCGCCTTCGTCAACAGCGGCAATCCGCTGAATGTCCTGGTGCTGCGCAAGGGATCGGAAGCCGAGTTGTCCGGTGGCTTCGACGCCTCCCTCTATCCGATTCTAAGGACTCTTCCCGGCATTGCGAAAGACAGTCACGGCGAGCCGATGACTTCCGGGGAGTGGGTCGTAGTGATCATTCTGCCGCGTAAAGACGGCACCGGAGAAGTCAACGTAACCGTGCGTGGGATGATGCCCGACGGCTTGGAAATGCGGCAGCTCCCCGGCCCAGAAAATCATCCCGGGGTGAAACTGATTGCCGGAGACTGGTTTCACACCGGGCAGCGAGAAGTTGTGGTGAGCAAGTCTATTCGCGATCGATTCACCCATGCCAACATCGGCGATACCATGGAATTTGGGAAAGGATCGTGGAAGGTCGTGGGAGTGTTCGACGCGGGCGGCTCCGCGTACGAGTCCGAGGTTTGGGGCGATGTGAACCAAATGGCGTCAGACTTCGATCGGCAGGGTGGATTTTCCTCGGCGTATCTGCATGCCACTGATCCGATTGCGGCCGACGCGCTCAAGAATCGGGTCAGCGACGACCAGCGGCTGAAGCTGGAAGGAATGCTGGAGACCGATTATTACGCCAAGCAGACCAGCTCGGGCGCGCCCATTAAAGTCATTGGAATCGTGGTGGCGTTCATCATGGCAATCGGCTCGATCTTTGCCGCCATGAATACCATGTATGCGGCGGTGGCCTATCGCGGCCGTGAGATTGCCACGTTGCGAGTGATCGGCTTCTCGCGCCCTTCGATCTTGACTTCTTTTGTCCTGGAATCTTTGCTTTTAGCACTCTTAGGTGCGGCCGCCGGAATTTTGCTGATGCTTCCATTCAACGGAATGCAAACCGGAACTTCCAATGCCGTGACCTTCAGCGAAGTTGTGTTTGCTTTGCGAATCACGCCGCAGGTGGCAATGTATGCGATTGTCTTCGCGCTGATTATGGGATTCGTTGGGGGCCTTGCTCCGGCGTGGCATGCGGCTCGTCAAAATATCCTGAATGCCCTGCGAAGCTAGCCAAGTAGCAGCGCCGGCATCTTGCCGTCTGTCTCAAGGGCGTCTTACCCTCGCCGTGTGACGGCGGGACGGTGCCGCTAGCAAGAGCGGCAATGAAACTTGGGGAAAGCAACATTCGTAAAACTTCTTATGGCGATTGACACGAAGCACGAAGATCTGCAAAGCCTGCGCATTGACCGCTCGCAGCGCGGCGACTCCGGCGGCGAACCGCCTGTATGGGTGCGCCGTTACATCCTGGTTGGCATCGCTGTCGTAATATTTCTGGGCCTGCTCGCTGTGGCCTACCGCGTGTTCTCATCCGACGTGCCGGAGGTTGAAGTGGTCCGGGCCACCGCGCAAACCAGCGGCAACGATGCCGGCGGCACCGTGCTTTCGGCCACCGGCTACATCGTGGCTCATCACACTATCAACGTAAACTCGAAAGTCACCGGCCGCCTGGCCTGGATCGGCGTTGAGAAGGGCGACAAGGTGAAGCAAGGCCAGGTTCTCGTTCGCCTGGAAGACGAAGAGTTCCGCGCGTCCTACGAACAGGCTCGCGGCGCGCTCGAAAATGCCCGCGCCTATCTTGACGAATTGCGGCACGGGTCGCGCCCCGAAGAAGTTCAGCAGGCGCAGCACAATCTCGACGAAGCTCGCGCCACGTTGGTGAACGACAAACTTACCCTCGACCGCACGAAAGAACTAGCGGGCGGAGGCGTTGTATCACGCCAGGCGCTCGATGATGCTACCGCCAAGTACGAATCTGACCAGCAGCGCGTGAATTCTCTGGAGAAGGCATTCCAACTCTCGAAGATCGGACCGCGGGCGGAGGAGATTGCCCGCGCCCAGGGCGCCGTGACACAAGCACAAGGAGCGCTGGATTACGCAAAATCGCAACTGGACGCAACCGTGATCCGTGCCCCCGTGTCGGGCACGATTCTCGACCGCACCGCGGAAAAAGGCGAGCTTGTCACCTCCGGTTTTGCCAGCACCGCCGCCGGCGGACCGCAAGGATCAGTTGTTTCCCTGGCGGATCTGAACGATCTTCAGGTCGAACTCGATATCGCGCAGGCGGACTTCGCTCGGCTCGGTCCTGCGCAAAAAGCCAAAATTACAACCGACGCCTATCCCGACAAGGAGTATGACGGCGTGATCGCCCAAATCTCTCCGGAAGCAAATCGCCAAAAGGCCACGGTTCAAGTAAAAGTCCAGGTTTCCAATCCGGACAAGTATCCCGACGTGCAACTGCGGCCGGAAATGAATGCGACCGTGAAGTTCATGGCCAATGACACGCCAAAGAACGCCACGGGACCCTCCGGAGTATATGTTCCGTCGAGCGCAATTCGCGATCGTGACGGAAAAAAGATCGTGCTGATTGCATACAACGGAAAAGCGGTTTCGCGCGAAATTCACATCGCAGGCCAGCGCAGTGACGGAGCGCTGGTCGATGGGCTAGTGGGCGGCGAGAGCGTCATCACCACTGCGCCGGCCACGTTGAAAGATGGAGACAAAATCAAAATTAAGGGGCAATCATGAGTACCGCTACACAACCAAACATTGCTGCAGGCACAAAAGTCGTTCAGGCTCGCAGCGTAAGCAAAGTCTTTAAACGCGATGCGTTTCAGGTGACGGCCCTCGATGATGTTTCAATCGATATTGCCAAGGGAGAGTTCGTCGCGCTGATGGGGCCGTCGGGCTCGGGCAAGACAACGCTTCTGAACATGATCGCGGCCATCGACCGGCCCACTAGCGGCGAATTGCTGGTGCAAGGGCAGGACATTTTCCGCTTCAGCGACTCCCAGATCGCACGCTGGCGCAATGAGCACATTGGGTATGTCTTTCAGACATTCAACCTGATTCCGGTGCTCACCGCGTTTGAGAACGTGGAGCTTCCGCTGCTGCTGACCAAGCTGAATGCGCAGCAGCGCCGCGACCATGTTCTGACCTCGCTCAAACTGGTTGGCCTCGAGGATCGCGTCAACCATCTGCCTAAGCAACTCTCCGGCGGACAGGAGCAGCGGGTGGCCATTGCGCGAGCAATTGTCAGCGATCCCACGTTGTTGCTCGCGGACGAGCCCACAGGCGATTTGGACAGCCATTCGGCCACCGAGGTCTTAGAAATTCTGAAGAGGTTGAACGAGGACTTTCACAAGACGATCGTGATGGTCACGCACGATCCGCATGCGGCATCCTATGCGCACGTGACCAGGCACTTGGAGAAAGGAATGCTGCTGCCTCCCGGATAGCTTATGCTGGATTCCTTGGCAGAATGAGCGGACCGCAGCCATCCACTCCTTCTAGCTCGCAATCAATCGCGGCTCCCTGAGGGGGGCCTCCATCGGCACTTCGGCAATCCACAACCATGCCCGTCTCCCCTGCGACATCACGGGCTGCGCCTCGCCATATTCCACCAGCCGGTTCAGCACCGTCGTAACGGACGCCATTGGGTCCTTATGGCGGGCCATCATGGCAGGCATTTTCTGCTGAAAATAGTCGCAAATGTCCCGCGCGTTCATGGCGCGGCCTGTTTCCATCAGTATCATGCGGCAAGCCTTGGTGAATCCCGGCTGGCGGCCGCTGCTCTTGCGGTCCACTAATTCCAGCAACTCCTCGCTTAGAAGTTCATCCCCAAAAAGGTTTGCCAGGCCGGAAATCGTCTGCTTGACGGTACCAATGCGCTTCATAATTTCAGCGCGCTGCTGCAGCAACTGGCGCAATTCCTGGTGCGCCTGCCGAATCACTTCCTGCACGTGGCCTACGTCATACCGTTCCACTGGCTTTATCGATCCGTTTGCCCGCTGTATATTTTCCATACAACCCCCAATTTCGTTTCGACACGTCCATCCCCAGCGCCACTCCCACTCAGGGCTGGGAACCGACTTCCTCCTGACCCACTCGGATTGAAGTCTTGAAACATTAGACGAGCCAATTGCAGATTGGTTAACAAAATTATCAAGAGCGGAAGTCGGAAACCAAGCCGATGTCAAGCAGCATTTCGTGTTATCGAAATTTCTTATCCTATTCTGAAGCGTATCTTGTTTTGGGAATTACCCCGAAGCTCCCTGCCAGAAACTCCGCTCCCTCCCCACGCCACCATTCCCGCATGCCGATAGTAACTAGTTGCGAAGACAAAACAGTGTCCACAGCCGTACAACCCGCGCTGGCTCCGCTTCACGTCTTGCTGGTCGGCAGCAAGGAAGAGGACTTTTACCTGATTCGAGAGATACTGGGGCGCACTCGATCCATGCTCGCGGCTGACCTCGATCATGCCCCTTCCTTGGATGAGGCTAAGGTGATGCTTCAGCACAAGAGGTACGGCCTGGTTATGTTCGAGCACGAAACGGGAGACGCGGAGGCGGTTCGTCTGGTGGCGGATTTCCTGCACGCCGGAGTTTCGGTGCCCTTCATTCTGCTGACTGAAAATGCCGACGAAAAAACGGTTGCCGAAATTATTGAGGGTGGAACCTGGAACTGCGTGGCCAAGTCGCAACTGGATGGCGCAACTCTGGTCCGGACTATCCGAAATACACTGGCCATTCATTCGCTGCAGCATGAGCAACACACCGCAGAGCAAACCCTGCGAAAACTGTCGCACGCCGTCGAGCAATCAGCCGACACCATCATGATCACCGATCTGCATGGATTGATTGAATACGTTAACCCGGCTTTCGAATCCCTAACCGGTTATCAGCGTGCCGAAGTTTGCGGGAAAACTCCCCGGATCCTCAAATCGGGCGAACAGGGGCCGGAACTCTATCAGGAGATCTGGAAAACGATTCTTGCCGGCAATGTCTACCGCGGTATCCTGGTGAATCGTAAGAAAAATGGCGATCTCTACTACGTGGAACAAAGCATCTGCCCGGTTCGCGACGCCTCCGGTGAAATCACTAATTTCATTTCAAACGGCCGCGATCTCACTGAGAGATTGAGGCTGGAAGGGCAGCTTCTCCAGTCCCAAAAGATGGACGCGATCGGAAACCTCGCCGGCGGCGTCGCTCACGACTTCAACAACATTCTGACCATCATCACCAGCTACGCAGAACTGGCGTTGGATGCAGTGCCCGAGGACGGTCCGCTCCAATCCAAGCTTCAGGAAATTCTGCTGGCGGCGCGACGGGCGGCGGAGTTAACTCGGCAACTGCTGGCCTTTAGCCGCAAACAGCCGCAAGCGTTACGAGTAACCGAACTAAATCCTATCGTCGCCCACATTGCCAACACTCTCCCCCGTCTCATAGGCGAAGACATCGCATTTGCTTTCCTCCAAGGGGAGGGCATTGGGCGAGTCCGAGTCGATCCGCTGCAGATCGAGCAAATCCTTATGAATCTGGCAGCCAACGCGCGCGACGCCATGCCGCAAGGCGGACACCTGCGGATCGAAACCTCCGATGTCAACCTCGACGACGAATACATTCACTGCAAACACGCATCCATTCCGACCGGACGCTATGCGCTCATCACAGTGAGCGATGATGGCGCTGGAATTCTTCCCGCACACTTGCCTCACATCTTCGAGCCCTTTTACACTACCAAGCCGCTGGGAAAGGGCACGGGGCTAGGATTGGCGACCGTCTACGGAATTGTGAAGCAGAACAAAGGATTTATCTGGGCGTACAGCGAACTCGGGATGGGTTCGGTGTTCAAGATTTACCTGCCCTGCATTGGCGGACCCGACAATCCGGTCGAGCACGACGCAGTCAACCACGCCCACATCCCTGGTGGATCGGAAACGATCCTGCTCGTGGAAGACGAACAGTGTGTGCGGCAGGCGACCGCGGAATACCTCCGGCTTCAGGGCTATACCGTGCTCGAGGCCAGAGATGGCGTCGATGCAGTCGCGGTGGCGCGCAATACCCCTTCCGCGATTCATTTGCTGATCACGGATGTAGTAATGCCAAACATGAGTGGCGGCGAACTGGCCAAGGAATTAGTCCGCTTCCGGCCTGATACCAAACTCTTGTTTGTTTCCGGTTATGCCGGCAAGATGCTGCTCGACCACGAAGTGCTTGATCTTGAAACTAATTTCGTGCAGAAACCCTACACTCTGAAGCAACTGTCTCTCAAGATTCGCTCGACTCTAAAGTTGGCGGCGAACCTCGACCGGCTCCCGTAACCCTCTAGGTATAATGATTGCCTTGGTCCCGATCGGCTCCATGCTGCCAGACGCAAGGGGTGCACTGTTCCTGCCGCTTTTCAACTTGCACCCAGCAAAACTTCTGGCAATCTTTTTATTCTTTGTCCTGTGCGGGACCATTGTCTATTCGTTGTTGCAGATTGTGGCCGCCTTGCGCTATTTAGCCACGCGTCCCCCGGCCCTCCTTGCCGCTGAACCAATCAGCATTCTGAAACCGCTCGCGGGCCTGGACCTCAATCTCGAATCGAATCTTCGCACTTTCTTCGAACAGGACTACTCCGCCTTCGAAATCTTGTTCGCTGTAAGAAGCGAGGCCGATCCCGCGGTTGAAGTCGTAACCCGCCTGCAGCGGCAGTATCCAAGCGTCCCATCGCGGTTAGTAATCACGGGCGAGCCGTCCTATCCCAACGCCAAAGTGTTCAGCCTCGATCGCATGCTGGCCGCCGCCGCCCACGATCTGGTTGTGATGAGCGATAGCGACATTCGCGTGACTAACGATCTTCTGCGCACCATCGCAGCCGAATTTTGCGACGCTCATCTCGGAGTGGCGACATGCCCCTACTGCGCTGTCGCCGGTCCGAGCTTATGGTCTCGCCTGGAAGCGATCGGAATGAACACCGATTTTTGGGGAAGCGCCTTGGTGGCGAGAATGCTCGAGGGAATGCAGTTTGCCGTGGGTCCCACCATCGCTGCCCGCCGCACCGTGCTGCAATCGATTGGCGGCTTTGCGCAGTTGAAGGATTATCTGGCGGAAGATTTCGTCCTCGGTAAATTAGCGGTTGACGCGGGACATGGCGTGATTCTTTCGTCGTTCGTGGTCGAACACCACATTGGCAGCGCCACTTTTCAACAAAATGTGGAGCATCGCCTCCGCTGGAATCGCAGCACCCGGCGTTCACGCCCCGCAGGATACTTCGGACAGCTGTTCACAATGCCTTTGCCCCTCGCCTTGCTCGTAGTCGCAGCATCGCCGGTCTGGTGGCCCGTCCTGCCGTTTGTTGGGATTGTCCGCGCTGCAGCGGCCTACACGGTTTCGAGCTGCGTTTTGAGGGCGAAAATTAATTGGCTGCTGTTGCCGGTCGAAGATCTGTTAGGTTTTTGTTTTTGGATTGCCGGATTCTTCGGCAACACGATTTCCTGGCGTGGGCGTCGCTATCGCCTGTTTTCCGATGGACGCTTCGAGTTGATTCCGACCTCCCCGGCAGTAAAAAGCCATTAGCCCTGCGCAGTACGTGTGAGCTTTCCATTCTTAAGTTCAAATCGATCGCCGCGCCATGTAACCGTGTGGCCTGCAAAACTTGCTATCCATACCGCAACGGCGATTAAGTCACGAAAAGGCAAGAGCCACAACTGGCGGACTACTTGCCGGTCTCCCAGCAGGACCCTGCCCACCGCCACAGCGACAGCGAACCGGAGCAGTACCGTAATGCCGAGAACAGCCCACGCCCACCGCGCTCCACTGGTAGCGATCAATGTGATCAAACCCCACATCAGCCCAAACGTGGCCGCCAGCCCAATGTAGCCTGCGGTTCGCGCGTCTTGCACTCCCCGCGCCCAGCGCAGTTGATGAGCCAGGAAACCTCGCAAGTCATACGCCGGAAGATGCGTCTCCACCACCGCATCGCAAAGCTGAACACGCAGGCCGAGGTCCGCGATCCGATGGCCCAATTCGTAATCATCGGCGAGAAAATCGACGATGGCTCGAAATCCTCCGATCTTTTCCAATTCAGTTCTGCGAAACGCCAGCGTCGAGCCCAGACCAAAGCGCAGTCCGCCTTCCAGCTGGCGCGCCACCAGAACGCCAGCACAAAAATCTGTGCTGATGCCCAGAGCTTCCAACTGCGAGCCCATCGTGGGCGCAGCCACACCGCGATACAGACAGGTCACCATTCCCACGCGCTCATCCACTAGCAGCGCGATCACACGGCGAAGATAATCAGCCTCCACGCGAATATCGCTGTCATTGACCAGTAAATACTGGTAGCTGGCGGTTGGCACCATCTGCTCCAGATTACTGACCTTCACATTAGCACCGAGTTTTTCGGACGCGACTACCAGCCGGATCTTTCGCTGCGGAAATTCCTGTTGTAGCTGCTGCACGCTCGCCACTGCAGGATCGTCCGGATCGCTCACTCCAAAAACAATTTCGTATTCGGGATAATCCTGCAGGCAGTGGCTGCGGAAACTTTCGTAAATGTCAGGGTCATTTCCCTTCAGCGGCTTAAGAATTGAAACGGGAGGCAAAGCCGAAGAGGGTATGGGGCGGGCGCTCTCGCCCGCCTTCCGCTGGCGAATGAAGACCGTCGCACTCCGCAAACAAATCAGATAGTAAATAGAACTGGAGACGCATCCGAGAACGCCGGCGACCTGAAAAACTCTGGCGGTGATATGAATCATGCGCGGAAACGGACCAGCCTATTCGTAACGCAACGACTCGATCGGGTCCAGGTTCGCCGCCTTCCATGCGGGGTATATTCCAAAGACCAGCCCAACTCCGGCGGCGGCCGTGAAACCGAATGTCGTCCAGAATATCGACATGCGGGCCGGCAGCGAAGGCCAAAGCATTGGGATCCCCCAAACCACGAACGCGCCCGCGGTCACGCCGATGACGCCGCCGACCGCAGTCAGCATGATCGCTTCCAGCGTGAATTGCAAAAGAATATCGCGCTTGCGCGCGCCGATCGCTTTGCGCACGCCAATCTCCCGCGTGCGCTCGGTTACGCTCACCAACATGATATTCATCACACCGACACCGCCGACAATTAGCGCCACACTGGAAATTGCAAACATCCCTATGAACAGCGCGCCGGTCAACTGATTCCACACGTCCGAGATCGAATCGGAAGTCATTACCGCAAAGTTATCCGGCTTATCAAACGGAACCTTCCGTCTGCGTCTCAGCAATTCCCGGATCTCGTCCATCGCCTTCGGCATATCGTCGTGCGATGTGGCTTTGACACTGATTACGTGCTGCTTCATCTCCGGATGCAGCGTTTTGAAAGTCTTCAGCGGGAGGATGACGCGATTATCGTTGGGGTCTTTGCCTCCACCAAAGACGGATTTGATTTTCTTGACCGTTCCAATCACTTCGAACAAACGGCCTTCAATGTTAACCTCGCGACCCAGAGGGTCCTGGTCTCCAAACAACTCATGCCGTGTGTCGTAGCAAACAACGACCACCGGAGAGTGATGTTCGTCGTCAAAATCAGAAAACCAACGGCCACTCTCCATGGGGAGATCAAACACATCTTTTGCGGATGCCATGTCGCCCTCAATAATGGTGTTTCTAACTTTTTTATCCTGATACTTCACCGCGTAGCTGCCCACCCCCAGTTCCGGGCGAAAGATTCGCAAACCCGCCGAAACTGCCTTTATGTGCGGAAGATCCTGCATGGCCATCGCGTCGTCGTAGGTCAACTCCTTGCGGGTACGCATTTCGTCGGTCATGCGGCCAAAGGTGAAGAAGTCTAAGTGGAATACAAAGATGACATTCGATCCGATACTGGCCACCAAGTCGCGTACATTTTCGTCGAGCCCGCGACCGATCGACGAAACGCCGATCACCACGGCCACTCCAATCACAATGCCCAACACGGTGAGCCCCGAACGCAATTTGTTATTGCGGATGGTCTCCACTGCCATGTGAAAAATTTCGCCGAATTCATCTTTGCGCATCATGAAAGAAATTGAGTAATTTCGCTATTTGGTAATTTAGTAATTAAAATCCAAAACACCGTATCGATTTCAATTACGAAATTACCAAATTTCACAATTACTAAATCCCCCCTACATTTCAAAACGCAGCGCCACAATCGGATCTAGCCGCGCCGCTTTCCGCGCCGGATAAACTCCAAAGAATACTCCCACGCTGGCGGCCACTATCAAACCCGCCGCCACGGCCCATAATTTGATGGAAGAAGGCATGCCAATCAACAATGTTACGACTTCGGCAACCGCCACCCCCGAGAGTACTCCCAACACTCCGCCGATCAGAGCCAGAATCACAGCCTCAATTAGAAATTGAAGCAGCACATCGTGTCGCCGCGCTCCCAGCGCTTTGCGAATGCCGATTTCCCGCGTCCGCTCCGTCACCGAGACCAGCATGATGTTCATGATCACAATGCCGCCCACCACCAGCGACACGCCCGCAATTCCGATTGTGGCCATAAAGAACGTGCTGCTGAGTCCTGACCAGATACTCAGCAGGCTGGCATTGGTTTCGATCTCGAAGCTGTCTTCCTCTCCGGGCCGATCGTGACGATGCGCGCGCAGCGCCACTCGCGCTTCATCGATCGCCTGGCTCAGCGGCGCACCCGTCGCCGTCGCCTTGCCCCAGATCCCAACGCTGTTCTTGTGCGCCCCATATTGTTTCAGGTAAACGGTCACCGGGATCAGCACATAGTTGTCGGCGCTCTGGCCCAGAGTCTTGCCCTTCTTCTTGCCGACGCCGATAACCTGGTAGGTCCAACCGTCGATATGAATCTCTTGCCCCAGCGGGTCGGCGCCCCCCAACAGATGCTCCACAATGTCGGTGCCCACAATTGCCACTTGCGAATGATTATTCAAGTCGGTGTCGTTCAACATGCGGCCGTAAGTAAGATCCGTATCGAGGATCAATGCCACCGACGGCGTGATGCCCTGAATCGTCGTATCGCTGATCGACTGTTCGTTGTGCTTCACGCGTCCGCTGCCGCGCATCAGCGCGCCCACATTTTCGCAGTGGCGGCAGGCATCGAGCACGGCCTGATAGTCATCGAGATCCAGATTCTTGCGTTTTTCCGCCGCCAGGAAATGATCGACGTTCGTCTCCACCGGAGAAGTCTTGCTAATAATGAAGACGTCGGCGCCCAGGTTGAAAATCTTCTTCGCGACATAATCCTGAATCCCGGAAACGAACGTCACCACGGCAATCACCGCGGCAATGCCAATCACCACGCCCAACAGCGTGAGCACGGACCGCAACTTATTGGCCCACAGCGACCGCAGCGCGATTCGAATGGCTTCAGCAATGTTCATGGGCGGGGCGTCCGACCTCAGACTTCGGGCCGCAGAAAAGGGGGCGTCTCGATACAAGTTTAACAGCGAATTCTGCAGACCCGCTCGTTCCCGCGTTTGCCGGCCTTCCGCATCGACTGGGCCGAGTTCCGCGTCCGCTATAATGATTCCGTAGGCAGCCGGACCGGACGGCCGCTTCTGCGTCTTCGGACGCGGGAGAGGAAAGTCCGAACTCCGCAGAGCAGTGTGCCGGATAACGTCCGGGATGCCGGGTTCAAGCCCGGTTGACGGAAAGTGCCACAGAAAACATACCGCCTCAGCCTTCACCGGCCGGGGTAAGGGTGAAAAGGTGCGGTAAGAGCGCACCGCCGCGCCAGTAATGTCGCGGGCAGGGCAAACCCCACACGGAGCAAGACCAAATAGG
>DATBEI010000014.1:0-10835 GCA_036269595.1 Candidatus Sulfotelmatobacter sp. | reverse complement strand
TTGCGCGAACGCAAGCATCCCGTAATATTCCGGCGCGGCCCAGTAATGTCCCTGCTCATCGTCGCCAATCGGCGAGTACGAACTAATAAACCCTCGCTGGTTCACACCCGTCTCCATGTTCACCCCTGCACATCCGCTCGATGCGAGGATGAACATGAAATCCAGCACCCACAGCGCCGCAGCCAGCGTGTCGCTCACCCCGGGTTTGCCGCCTCCAGAAAACGAGTTCGTCTCGCAGATTCGATATGGCGCTCCGCAAGATTCCGAGGCAGCCTTGAGTTTCTCCAGCATCGGACTGAGCTTTGGGTCAGGACGAAGTAGCTTGTCGATACTGCTGGTAGGATTTTGGCCCTCGCGATAATAGTGATGCGTCAGCAGTTTGACATCCTTGCCCTCGTCCGCCGCAAACCGGGTGACCCATTCCGTCGCGACCGCCGCATCCGGCGCCGCGAAAGCCATATCCGGGATCGCCTTCCGCAGCGCATCCCGCCAAACCCGATATTCACGCAGGTAATCCTCATAGCCATAGCCTGCGCGTCGATGCCCTGCCCGCCGCGGAAACAAATCGGGCTCGTTGCCGATTTCGAATGCAAGCAACTTCCCTCTCGACCCTGCCCTGACCGCCTTCGCCTCTGCAATCGCATTTTCTAGCGTGCCATTGCCTAGGTTGAGCGCCCAAATCAGCTTCCATCCGGTCGTGTCGAGAAATGTTCCCAGGTCACGAAGCACCGCGTCATTGACGACCGACCCCGCTTTTCCTTCAGGCGAGGAAAGCGGTTCTCCGTTCGCTGAGTACGACGCATAATCCGCAGTGTTTCCACCCACGCGGATCACACCTTGTGCGCCTAGCGTTCGCACAAGCTGGACGTAAACCGCGTTTTGACCGCTGAGCAGCCCGGGATGGGCCACCGAAGAGATCTCGTATCCCAGCCCGGTAAAGTCTGGTGGAATGACCGCAAGGGTTCGCGCCGGATCGATAGTGACCCGTACCCCCGCCTCACTCGACGGTGCCTGCAGCGCGCCCGCAAACTTCGACGGCACCATTGCCGCCGCGGTAAAACCCACAGCTTGAGTTAGGAACGTACGTCGATCCATTCTCTGAAACCTTGCCTCGCCGTCCTTGCAGCTCACAATGGCGCGGCAGGTGGCTTGGTCGGACGATCCACAGCCACTCCTCTCACTTTCACCGCGCGACGAAACAGCTTGCCGCCTTCCGCCACATAAAGCCAATCCAGATTCTCTCCAGCAAACGTCAGGCCTGTAACGTCGCCGTGTTCTGGAGGATTCAGGATTCCTGCCACTCGTCCGTTCGCCTCGCAAAACTGAATCCCGACGGGACTCGCAAAATAAACCTGACCGTCAGCATCTTCCACCACTCCCTGCACGCCACTCTTCCATCCCGCCTCCGGCATCTCCAGGCGATAAAACGGTTCGCCATTGATCAGCGATCCGTCTCCCGCGATTTGAAACGACCAACTGAATCGACTCTCACCGTCCGTCACGATCAACATGGCCTGATCTGGCGACAGCGCCAGTCCTGAGGGCGTCGCAATCTCTCCGCGGTTATACACAGTGCGCATTCGCCCCTGCGCGTCGATGTAGCCGATGGTTTTGTGAACCGCATCCGCGAAATAAACTGTGGACTGTGCCGTCACCGCAATGTTGCTGGCCTCGACGTTTCGCACGACTAACTTCTCATTGCGGTCCGATCCGTATGACACGATGAGCTGGGTATCCGCCTGAAATGCATAGAGCCGGCCGTCGGGTCCAACTCTTAGCGCGGTGGCTCCGTTCGAGTGCTCCTTGAAAACATTGACGCGCCCGTTCGAATCCGCCTTGTAAATGCGTTTTGTCGCCGCGTCGGCAAAGAATACATTGCCATCTTTATCGCCCGTTGGAGTCGCCACCTCACCATAAACTTCCCCAATCTGCTCCCACGGCTTATCCGCCGACACGACCGAATAAACTTTCCCTCGCGAATCCCACCCCGGCTGGCTCATAGCCGAAGGCTCATGCGTCACGATCGGCGCCGGATAATCGCGCCATAACCAGCGCAGGGCCTCGGGCATGATCGCAGCGGGTTGTTTCAAATCGTGGCCACCTTCGCCCATCACTAACTTCGCGTCGTAACCTGCGGACTGAAACGCCTCGAACATCACCTCGTTATTGATCGGCCAGCTTCCCGCAAAATAAGTGCCGTACGGTTCCGCATCAACAATGTGATCTTTTTTCCCGTCCTGCAAAAAAATGCGGATTGGTTTCGGCTCAGTTTTCCGAATCAGCGCCGGCAACGCGTCGGCTCCCTTCATCGCCACATACGTCCCAATGAAACTCAACACGCGATGAAACTCGTCCGGCCGGTTCCATGCCGCCATGAACGCCCCTACTGCCCCAGTGCTTAGTCCGCAAAGCGCCCGGTCATCCGGATTCTTCGACAAGTTGTACTTCTTGCCCACTTCCGGAATGAGCTCCTCCAGCAAAAAACGGGAATAGCGATCGCTCAACGAATCATATTCGAAAATCCGTTCCACGCGATTCTGCGACTGCTCGGAAATCGCGGGCAGTGTGCCCGGATTCACGAAAATACCAATCAACGGCGGCAGTTCATGTGAGGCAATGAGGTTGTCGAACACTACTGGAACGCGCACGCTGTCCAACAAGAATGCGCCGCCGTCGAGAAAAATCATGAACGGCGCCGGTTTCGCCGCATCGTACTGCGCCGGCACATAGATTGCATATGAATGCGGCGTACCGGGAAAGAATTTTCCCGACCCGAGTTCGTATTTCGTCACAGTCCCCTTCGGAACTCCGCTCTGGACTTGCGAGTCCGGGCCCAGCGAATAGTCCTGTCCGTGAACGTGCTGCCCAGATATCAGCGCGGCTCCCACCAAAACAGCAACTCTCAGCATTTTCATCAATGAGTCGTGACCTCGCCTGCAAAGATCTGCGCCGGCTGCAAAATCAACTCGAGCTCTAGCCCATCTTCAAGTGGATGGCCATATACCGTTCCAAATCCGCCACCGCAATGTGCGTATACCGATCGTCTTGCCTAACTGGTAGGTTTTTATCCACAGGCCACACCGCTCGCGCCGCGGCTATCTTTAATTTGTTTCGATTGACGCGAATTTCAACCTTCGGCGCCGGACGCAACTCGCCCTTCGTCGCAAGCTCGATCGTATCTAGCAGTTGCACCAAAACTACTTCCCTGTGCCGATCGTAAAAGAAAGAACCATGCAAATATTCCGAAGCCGGCTCCGTTTGCAGTTCTGCAATCGGATTTGGCACAAGCTCTCGTATCAATAACGGGATCCAATTTCGGATCCAGAATGGCCGCCATTGCATTGCCCAGAAGATCGGAACGCCGATATACACCGACTGCCCTCTGCCAAATTTGTTGTAGGTCACGGCAGTTCCCGCTGTCTGCGCTCCCGGTGGCGGTGGGCCCCAGTTGAACCACTTATCATGACCCAGGTCCTGCACCATGATTGGCAATCGATACCCCATCACCTCTTCGGCTGTAGTTCTTTTCAATCTAAGAAAAGCTCCAGGCAGCCCGACAGTGCTCTCCGCAAGCAACTTTGCCAAGCGATGTCCACTTGATTCGAGATAAGTTGACGTGAAATTTTCCGCCCGCTGCTTCCCGTCCGCACCCTTCGAGTATTGATCCTCCTCGGACACATAATCGACGCCGAACACATCCGCCAGAGGAAAGTTCTTACGCGGCTTACGATCGCTGTCCAGCAAGCCGCACTGGTAGCTTGCGATCACCGTTCCGCCCTGGTCGACCCAACGCCGAATTATCTCCGCCTGTGCCGCCGACATCACCGTCACCTCCGGCAGCACCAGAACCTCAAAACGGTTGAGCACGTCGGCTTTCAGGTTGAACTCCGCCAGGCTCTCCACGGGACGTCCCGCGTATGTCATCGTCTCCAGCGCGCCCAGCGTGGAGTGTCTGAAATCAACTGGCCGATTTTCCGCATCCAGTTCACCCCGCGTCGATTCGCTATAAAGCACGGCCGAACTCAACAGCGGTTCAAGATCAGGCCCAAGGAAACGATCGACGTTTTTTACGTCTTCCCATGTTACTTTCGCCACATCGAACCACCGCTCCGAAAACCCGTGCCGGTCAAGTCCGCCCACCACCGGCGCATCCCCTACAAAAAACGTTCGAGCATTCTGGACGATCAACGCGTCGGCATGCACCCTCGGAAGTGATCCAGGATAGGTATCCACGTACCCATATTCGGTGAAGAGCCCTGCCTGAAAATACGGGCGCCCCCATCCCCGCATCACGATCGATCCCAACGAAACGCCGGTCACACAAGGCAGCGGTTCAGCATAAATAAAATCCACCTTCTGCATGATGTTGTTCGGAAACGATGCCGGACCGCCATTCAGCGAAATTAAAATGCCGGGCCTATGCTTGCGCGCGATCCAGATAATTTCATCCAGCATCTCCGTCATTGTTCTTCGCTGATGCCATTGGAACCGCCGCTCCCATCCCTCGCGCGTCTTGAACCCTTCCCGGTAAGGGTCCGATGGATACTCCTTGTTCCACGCCCCCTCGGTGTACTTGCAAAAACAAAAAGGATTTCTCCCCATCTGGTGATAGAGTTCGAATTGAATCCCAAAAATATCCAGAAATAATTCCTGCACTTCGTATCTGGAGAAAATCTCTTCCATCATCTTCAACACGTACTGCCGGTAGGGCGTATCCAGGCAGGTGATATACCAGCGATCTTTTTGGGGAACGCCTTCTTCATTCACCCAACCCCATTCAGGATGGCGAATCACGCATTGATTGTTGAATTGCAGGCTGTAATACGCCACGGTCGAAATCCCATTCGCCGCGGCTGCAGTCACCTCGCTTCCAAACAAGTCATAGTCGAGATTCGGATGCCGTACCGCCGACTCGGTCGGATACAGCGCATATCCCCAGTGGTCCTGGGTGTAAAACATCAAGCTCTCGGCGCCTGCCTCTCGAGCCACCCTGACCGCGGCTTCCACGTTGATGTCGAATTTTCCTTCTGGCGGTGTGTGGCACTCCCACTCCATCATTCGATAGGTTTTCAGGGGCGACACAAGCGCTGTCTTATCGTGCCCGGTTTCCGTCTGTCCGGAACTCGCTGCCCCAATCTTTGCCTCAAACAGCGGCAGGCCGCTCAACATCACGGCGCCCCCGCTGAGTTGTTTCAAAAATATTCTACGGTCGGTCTTCAAAACTTCAGGCGCTTGGTCTCGCATCTGGCCTTGCTCCACGGTTACAATGCAGTCAGTTTTATATACCGGGAGTCGGACTTTGTCTTCTCGCTTTCAAATTTCTTTGAAGCGGCGCCGCTTTCTCAAGCAGCTCGGCCTCGCCGGGCTGGCATCATCCTTTCCGTTTCGTCTACTCTCTGCGCTCGCCGATACGCCCTCTTCCGCTTCGTTTCGAACCGCTGTAAAAAATCGCGCACCGCTCGCCCAGAGCGCGTTCTACCCTCTTCCTCTTGGCGTGGTTCGTCCCACTGGATGGTTGCGCGCGCAACTACAGATTCAGGCCGACGGCCTGGGAGGCCACCTCGATGAAACATGGCCCGACGTCGGCCCCAATAGCGGATGGCTCGGCGGTTCCGGAGAATCCTGGGAGCGCGGCCCGTACTTTCTTGATGGATTGGTGCCGCTCGCGTATCTTCTGGACGACGCTCGCCTCAAGGCGAAGGCGCAGCGTTATGTCGATTGGACTCTACACAATCAGGCATCGAATGGCATGCTCGGCCCGCGTTCCAACGACGACTGGTGGCCCCGCATGGTCATGCTCAAAGTCCTCACTCAATATCACGAGGCAACCGGCGATCCGCGCGTCATTCCAGCCATGCAGCGCTACTTCGAATATCAACTCGCGGGTTTGCCAACGCGCCCCTTACGCGACTGGGGAAAATTTCGCTGGCAAGACCAAGCCCTCACTGTTCTTTGGCTCTACAACCGAAACGGCAATGCCAAGCTCCTCGACCTTTTAAACCTGCTTCATGCCCAAGGTTACGACTGGCTGTCGGAGTTCGCGAACTTCCCCTACAAAGAGCGCGTCACCGCAGAACGAATTAAGTTGAACGAAGGTGAGGGCCTCAAGGATCTGGCCCTTGCTACGCACGGCGTAAACAACGGACAGGCGATCAAGACCGGGCCCGTGTGGTCGCTGGTCTCCGGCGCAAACTCCGACCGCGCGGGCGCCGCGCAGATGATCACCCAGCTCGACCGCTACCACGGCCTGCCCAACGGAATGTTCTCCTGCGATGAACACCTCGCCGGCCTCAACCCTTCGCAGGGTTCGGAGTTGTGCACCGTCGTCGAGTTCATGTTCTCGCTCGAGCAGTCACTCGCGATTGCCGGCGACCCGGCATTGGGCGATCGACTGGAGCGTCTCGCTTTCAACGCTCTTCCCGGCACATTAACCGACGACATGTGGGCTCACCAGTACGATCAGGAGCCGAATCAGGTAGAGTGCAGCCTGCATCGCGATCCCTGGACCACCAACGGTCCCGAGTCAAACCTTTTCGGCCTGGATCCCAACTTCGGCTGCTGCACCGCAAACTTCCATCAAGGATGGCCGAAGTTTGCCGCCAGCCTCTGGATGCTCTCGCACGATGATGGCCTGGTCGCGGCCGCGTATGCGCCCTGCGAAGTCCACACCACCATTCGCGACACTCCGGTCCACGTCCTCGAAGAAACCGACTATCCCTTCCGCGGCACCATCGGGATGCGTGTGAATCCGGCTTCGCCTCTCGCTTTTCCGCTTATGGTGCGGATTCCGGCTTGGGCCGCGGGTGCCAGCATCAAGATCAACGGCGAGCCCCAACCCGCTCTTTCGCCCTCATCGTTCGCTCGCATCGACAGAACCTGGAAAGCCGGCGATCGAGTGGACGTCGAATTTCCTGTCGTTCCCCGCGTGTCGAAGTGGTTTCATGATTCTGTTGCCGTCGAGCGCGGCCCGCTCGTGTTCTCTTATGGCATCGGCGAAGACTGGGTCAAACTCCGAGATCGCGGCCTCACGGCTGATTGGCAGATCTACCCGACCACTCAGTGGAATTTTGCTCTAGCGTTAGATCCCTCGTTTCCCGCACACGACATCACCGTAAACGAAACCGAAGTGCATGGTCGCCCCTTCAGTTCTAAAGATGCGCCGGTCAAACTTCACGTCAAAGCCCGAAAGCTCCCGGCCTGGCTGGCCGAAAACGGAGTCGCCAACCCTCTTCCCCAGAGTCCTGTAACCAGCGACCAACCCGAGGAGACGATATCCTTGATCCCCTATGCGGCAGCGAAGCTGCGCATCACGGCCTTCCCCACGCTGAAGACCTGAACCGCCCGAGAGTACAATTGGCGCGATCTTGTCTCAAGCGAACCAGACCATCTATGAATAAGAGAACCTTCCTCAAGCTTTTCGCCGCCCTTATGGCCAGTCCCTCCATCTCTTCCCTGCCTGCTTGGGCGAATGAGAAACTAAAAAACTGGGCCGGCAATCTTGAATACAGCACCGACCGGTTGTACAGCGCCACCTCGCTCACCCAAGTGCGCGATTACGTTAAGAAAGAAAAGAAATTAAAAGTGCTCGGCACCCGCCACTGCTTCAACAACATTGCCGACAGCACCAATAGCTTCCTTTCCCTGAAGCCGATGGACGAAGTTCTCGACCTCGACGCCGCTGCTCACACCGTCACTATCAACGCCGGCATGACCTATGGACAACTCTGCCCCTATCTCGACGCCAAAGGTTTTGCTCTCCACAATCTGGCATCGTTGCCTCACATTTCCGTGGCCGGAGCCGTCACCACCGCCACTCATGGTTCCGGCGAGACCAACGGCAATCTCTCTACCGCGGTCTCGGCGCTGGAACTCGTGACAGCCTCTGGCGACGTGGTCAATCTATCCCGCGCCCATGACGGCGAGACCTTTCTCGCCGCCGTTGTCGGTCTCGGCGCTCTCGGCGTAATCACAAAGGTCACGCTCGACATTCAACCCACATACACCATGCGCCAATACGTTTATGAAAACCTCCCGCTCTCTGCCGTGAAAGAGCATTTCGACGCCATCGAATCCAGCGGCTACAGCGTCAGCCTCTTCACCGATTGGCAAAAGCAGCGCGTCAACGAAGTTTGGATCAAAACCCGCGACGACCAACGTCATCCTTTCGACGCCGCTCCCGACTTTTTCGGCGCAACCAAAGCCAAAAAGAATCTCCATCCCATCGCCGAGCTTTCCGCCGAAAACTGCACCGAACAAATGGGCGTTCCCGGCCCCTGGTACGAGCGGTTGCCGCACTTCCGCATGGGCTTCACGCCCAGCGCGGGCAAGGAACTTCAGTCCGAATATTTCGTCCCCCGGCCGCACGCCGTCGAGGCCATCTTGGCCGTCGAACGTCTCCGCGACCAGGTCAGCCCGCACCTATTGATTTCCGAAATTCGCGCCATCGCGGCCGACAATCTCTGGATGAGTCCCTGTTACCGCCAGCCCTGCGTGACCATTCATTTCACCTGGAAGCAAGACTGGCCCGCCGTCAGCCAGTTGCTGCCGGTCATCGAAAAAGAACTGGCGCCCTTCCACGCCCGCCCCCACTGGGGAAAACTCTTCACGACTTCTCCCTCAGTATTGAAAAGCATTTACGCGCAGATGCCTGCCTTCATCGAACTCGCTAAAAAATACGACCCGCAAGGAAAATTCCGTAACGATTTCCTTAACAAAAACATTTTCGCGAGCTCATGATCACTCGGCATTAGCTCCAACTCAGACCAATGGAGATTAAGTCTCCCGGTCTTCCAATTCCTTCCCGCCAACCCTCTTTCCTCATTTCGCATCCAGTTCCCTCGACAACTATCTTCTTAAGAAGCATCTCCGCAAAGTCAAGGAAGCCTCTTTCGAAGAATAGGCAGTCGCGCACAGATCACCGTTAAGCCATCTGAAGTTCTCCAGTCCGTCTGCTGCGCGGCAAAACATTAACGGTAAGATTTCCGCCACTTCAGGAGAGGAATGTTTATGCGTCTGACTGAGAGAATATTCATTGGATTCGCGGCCGCCCTGTTCGCCCTTACTTCCACGCAAACTCCCGCTCAAACTTCCCCACTCTCACCTGCCGCCACCTACACCAACCCGCTCTCGCTGAACGATCCTAAAACCGGGCCGGTCGTCAGCTGCCCCGATCCTGCCGTCATCAAACAAAATCAAGGCAGCTCTAACGTCTGGTATCTCTACTGCACCGGAGACCCCCTCAACAGCAACGACAAAGACGCGAACGGAAATCTCACAAATCACCTCATCTCATCCTTCCGTTCCGTGGATCTTATTCACTGGACCTACATCGGAGACGTCCTGCAATCTCTTCCAACCTGGATGGGCAAGGTCACCACCAATCTTTGGGCCCCGGCCGTCAAATTCTTCAACAATCAGTACTACCTTTATTATGTCGCTCCCACCACGGCGCAGGGCGGGTCTGCGATCGGCGTCGCCACCAGCGCCAGCCCCGCCGGACCCTGGACGGATAGCGGCCACGCCGTCGTCGCTCCTGAGCCCAACCCCTACAACAACTCGTTTCTTCGCGCGGTCATCGATCCCGACGAAACCCAGGACGCTTCCGGCCAGCGCTACATCACCTATGGCAGCTACAACGGCGGCGTCAGCATCCGCAAACTTTCTGCTGACGGTCTCACCTCCGATCCAACTTCCGAGCAGCAGATCGCAATCGACAACCGCTTTGAAGGTGCGAACTTCTGGCAGCACAATGGTTACTATTATCTTTTCGTTTCCACCACCAACTGCTGCAACGGTCCACTCACGGGCTATAGCGTCTTAGTTGGCCGCGCGTTTGCTCCAACCGGCCCCTTCCTTGACAAGAATGGAATTCCGCTCAATACCTTTTCCCCGGGCGGCACTTTCTCCATTGCTTCGAACGGAAATACATGGGTAGGTCCCGGCGGCAATGTAATCTTCGAAGACGAATCCGGCCAGGACTTCATGCTCTACCACGCGGTGAACCGTTCAAGTCCTTATTTCTCTGGATACCCGGGCTTCACTCGCCGCCCCGCGCTCATCGACGCCATCGACTGGGTCGACGACTGGCCCGAAGTTCGCGGCGGCTACTGGGCCTCGAACACTCCGCAATCCGCGCCCGCCGCTCAACCCGGGCAGATCAGCAACTATCAACCGGCCGTCGCACCCGACGACCAACCTGGACAGGAGATCACCACGTTGTCCGATGAATTCAACTCAACCGCCCTGTCGCCGCAGTGGCATTTCATCCATCCCAACGCTAACAACGCTTACACACTTACCGGCAGCTCCTATCAGGTAGAGACCATGGGTCCCGACGAGAACGGCGACCCTCAGCATGTAGCCATTCTCGGAGAGCCCGCTCCTCGCGGGAATTACATGGTGGAAACGAAAATCACCACCGGCGTTCCCTTCGACAATTCCTGCTGTTACAACTTCGCGCAAGGCACACTCTTTATTTACGGAGACGATCAGAACAGCATTAAGCTCGATATCTTTCCCGCCTTCGACACGCGCCAGACGGAATTTGGCAAGCAAATGGGACCCGTCCCGCCAAATTATCCAATTTACGGAAACATGATCATCGGCCCAGCAGCTGCAACCACATGGCTCCGGGTCGTGAAACGTTCAGGTCCTCGCGGAACTGAACTCTACACCGCCTACTCCAGCAACGATGGTGAACACTGGACACATGGCGGAACATGGCAGCACACTCTCGGCAGCAGCGCCCAAATCGGGCTCTCCGCCGAGAACGCCGCCGGCTTCGTCATGAACTTCGACTACATCCGCGTGTACCGCTTGGCGGATTAACCGTTGGC
>DATBEI010000166.1:0-7565 GCA_036269595.1 Candidatus Sulfotelmatobacter sp. | reverse complement strand
ACACGAACGCCGCCTTTATCATTAAAGACGGGTTCAAACTTCCCGACGACGGCCTCTACTCCGGCTTCGATCCGCAAAAACAGGTCTACGACAAATCCTCTTGGAATTACGAAGAAGGCGGCGACCTGACCGGAAAGCCGGTCATGCCCACTCCCACAGCACAACAGGCTTCTGCGCCGCATGCCCCCACCGGTTCACAACAAGGCGCTCCAAAGCAGGAAGGCCAGGGCTACCAGGGTGCAAGCCCTGCGGGCGCCAAAGCCGGCGCGGCAGCCATGTTGCCGCCGAAGATTGCCTTCGATCTTTCGCTGCAGCATCCGCGCTGCGTCTTTCAACTCCTCAAGAAACAGTACGAGCGCTACACGCCCGAGATGGTCGAGCGCATCACCGGAATTCCCCAAGACCAATTTCTAAAAGCCGCCGACCTCTACACTTCAGTCCGCAAAGATGGAGACATGAAAAAAGTCTCCACCATCATCTACGCGGTCGGCTGGACCCAGCACAGTTTTGGCACGCAAATTATTCGCACCGCCGCGATGCTGCAATTGCTCATGGGCAACATCGGCCGCGCCGGAGGCGGCGTAAATGCTCTGCGCGGGCATTCGAACATTCAGGGCGCCACCGACATGGCCGGCATCTTCGACATCCTGCCGGGCTATTTGAAGATGCCAAGTCCTGCCGACGTCGATCTCGCCGCCTACCTCAAGCGCATAACGCCCACTCCCTCCAAGCCCGATCCCTGGGACTCGTACAACTACTGGTCCAATACCCCGAAGTTTGCGGTGTCGCTGTTGAAAGCTCTGTACGGCCCCGCGGCGACAAAGGAAAATGACTTTGCTTTTTCCTACCTCCCGAAAATCGACCGCAACTATTCCTGGGTGAATATCTGGAACGACATGTATGAGGGCAAAGTGAAGGGCATATTCGCCTTCGGCATGAATGGAGTAATGATCGGCCCCGATTCGGCCAAAAATATCGACGCCCTCAAGAAAGCCGATTGGCTCGTAGTCTGTGAGATTTATCCGGATGAGACAAGCGAGTTCTGGCGGGCTCCCGGCATCTCGACCGACGAGATGAAACAGATCAACACCACCGTTTATCGCTTGCCGGGCGCGGGTTTTGCCGAGAAGGATGGAACGTTCGTAAATTCTGCCCGCTGGCTGCAATGGAAAAATGTTGCCTTGCCGCCGCCCGGGCAAGCCCGCCTGGACCAAGAAATTCTGGCCACGATCTTTCTGAAAGTGCGCGAACTCTATCAAAAGGAAGGCGGGAAATTCCCTGATCCCGTTCTGAAGGCAACTTTCCCTTACACGGACCCGTACAACCCGTCGCTGGCCGAGGTCGCAAAAGAGGTCAACGGGAAAGCCACCGCCGATCTCACCGATCCCAAGACCAACGTCTCGCTGAAGGCCGGACAGCAATTACCCAGTTTTGCCTGGCTCAAGGACGACGGCACCACCTTGTGTGGCAACTGGCTTTATTGTGGCTCCTGGACCGAGGCTGGTGCGATGACGCAGCGCCGCGGCACCGAAGATCCATCCGGCCTCGGCGTCTATCCGAACTGGGCATGGTCGTGGCCGCTCAATCGCCGCGTGCTCTATAACCGTGCATCCTGCGATGGCGATGGCAAGCCTTGGGATCCCGCGCGACGGCAAGTCTGGTGGGACGAATCCAAAAATATCTGGGCTGGAGTCGACGTCCCCGATTTCAAAGCTGACTCTCCGCCCAAAGATCACATGGGCCCGTTCATCATGAACCCCGAGGGCATTGGGCGACTTTTCGTTCCTTTGAACGCCATGGCCGATGGGCCATTTCCAGAGTTTTATGAGCCCATCGAGAGTCCGATCGTAAATCCTCTGCATCCCAAACAGTCCAATAACCCAGTCGTGAAGCGATACAAAACCGACATGGACAAGTACGGCACGGTCGAGCAGGGTTACAACGTCATCTGCACCACCTACCGCTTGACCGAGCACTATCACTACTGGACGAAAAATAATCCCATGAACGTGCAATTAGTGCCGGAGCCCTTTGTGGAAGTTCCTGCCGAACTTGCCGATCGCATGGGCATCCGCGGCGGAGAAAAAATTAAAGTAACCAGCGCACGCAGCCACTACATTGCCAAAGCCATGGTTACGCGCCGCATTCGGCCCATGAAGATCGACGGCAAAGAAACCTTTCAGATCGGCATTCCCATCCATTGGGGATTTCGTGGCATTGCGGAAGACGAGGGCAAAACCGCGAAAACCCTGACCAATCAGCTCACGCCAACGGTCATTGATCCGAATGCATTCACGCCGGAGTTTAAGGGATTTCTGGTAAAGATCGAAAAAGTGTAAAGGGCATCTCCGCCGTCCCGGCGGTGGCAGGCGACAAACGATGAGCGACCGCAAAACACTTCAGATCAAGCAAATCTCGGGACACTCCGGTACCGCACCCGGTTTCGATATGCAGCGCGATGCGGAAGTCTGCAAGCTGATCGACACCACCATCTGTATTGGCTGCAAGGCCTGCGAAGTCGCCTGCGTCGAGTGGAACGACATGCCCTTCAGTCCGACCACCTTCGACAACACCTACCAGACGATGCCACAGACTCGCTGGAATTTCTGGAACCTGATCAAGTTTAACGAACACCAGCGGGAAGATGGAACCATCCAGTGGCTCATGCGCAAGGATCAGTGCATGCATTGCGCCGATCCCGGATGCTTGCGGGCCTGCCCCGCCGATGGCGCCATCGTGCAATACACCAACGGCATCGTCGACTTCCAGCAGGAAAACTGCATTGGCTGCGAGTTCTGCGTTTCGGGATGTCCGTACGACATTCCCAAATTCAATCCGTCAACGAAGAAAGTTTACAAGTGCACTCTGTGCTCCGACCGCGTTGGCAGCGGCCTCGAACCAGCCTGCATAAAAGCTTGTCCAACCGGATGCCTGAAGTTTGGCACCAAGGACGACATGAAGTTCATCGCCGAGGAGCGCGCGAAACAACTGCGCGAGAATTTCGGATTTGACAAAGCCGGTGTATACGATCCGCAATCGATCGGCGGCACGCACGTGGTCTACGTTTTGCATGATGCGGAGAACCCGGAGCGCTACGGTGGCCTGCCCAAAAATCCAGTGATCCCGTGGAGCTACACGGTTTGGAAATGGCTGTTCAAGCCGGTTCTGGGAACTTTTGCACTATTTGGGTTGGTCGGTGTTCTGCTGCATTACGTCACCGTCGGACCGCGCGTGCCGCAACCGGAACCGCCACTCAAGAAGGAGGGACCAGATGTCCACCGCGGTTGAACGTTTCGATGACAGGGCGCGCGAGGCTTTCGATCGGATCGGACAAAACGAGGTTTACGTAGGCGAGTTGCAGCGCCATCGCGTTTACACGCGCTTTCTTCACTGGATGGTCGCCCTCTTCTTTTTCCTCGCACTGTTCTCCGGATTCGGCATTTACCTTCCGTGGCTTTTCCGCTGGTTTACTCCTATCTTCGGCGGCGGCCCGCTCGCCCGCGCCATGCATCCTTGGTTCGGCTTGGGATTTGTGATTTTCTTCGGATTGCAGACTTTAAATTGGATCGCGCCGATGAAGTGGACTCCGGCCGACACCCGCTGGATGCGCAACCTGAAGAAGACCGTCGGCGGCACCGAAAAAATGGAACCGCCCGACACCGGTTTTTTCAACGGCGGTCAGAAAGTGCAGTTCTGGGAGATCGTCGGCGGCTCCATCGCTTATCTGATCACGGGAATCATTCTCTGGGCTGGAGCCCGTTATTTCGGCCGCTGGGCGGTCGCCATCAGCTACATCCTGCATGACGTCTCGGCGATCATCATGCTCGGCGGAATCTTCATTCACATTTACCTCAGTACGATAGGTGAACCAGGAACTTTTCGTGCCATGATTCGCGGCGCCGTCACTGAAGCATGGGCCTGGACCTTCCATCCTGCGTGGTACAAAGAAGTCACCGGACGCGATCCAGTCGAGGCTTGCGAAGAAGCCCGCCGCCGCGGACAAATCGCAACGCAATAGCCCCCGCAGTATTTTGCCGCGCGATGGCAACCTTAAGTTTTGCCGCTTCAGTGGGATAGCCCCAGGGATGAGGTTGTTTCCGTCGCGTCAGGACTCGATAAAACTGCACACCTTGCGAAGAACTGATCGCTAGACTACCGAAGTGTCAGCTGGCAGTTTTCGAAAGCCCTCTTCCGGCTCCAGGCGGACCTCGCAAAGTTCGCCGATCAGGTTGCCCGCCCAGCGGAAGACATTATTCGCCCGCAGCAGTTTCCGCATTCGCCGCATGCGCATTTGCTTTTCGTCGGGCGTCATCTCGAGCGCGGCCCGAATCGCCTCCGCACTCTGGTCGACGTCATAAGGATTGATCTGCAGGGCGTCTCGCAATTCCCGGGCCGCGCCAGTAAAACAACTCAAAATCAACACTCCCCGCTCGTCGTTGCGCGCGGCAACAAATTCCTTCGCCACCAGGTTCATGCCATCATGCAATGAAGTCACCATGCACAAATCCGCCGCTCGATAATACGGCTGAATCTCGTCGTGGCTATGCTGCCGGTTCAACAGGACGATCGGCTTCCACTGGCTCGCCTGAAATCGCCAATTGATGCGGTCCGCCTCCGCCTCCACCTCCGCCTGCAAATCGTGGTACCGCTTGATATGCGTTCGGCTTGGTGCGCCAATCTGCACAAACGTGAACACTCCCTGATAGCGCGGATATTTTTCCAGAAACCGTTCCACGGCCAGAAACCGCTCCAAAATTCCCTTCGTATAATCCAGCCGGTCGACGCCGATCCCCATCAGCACGGCTTCCACTCCTAAAGCCTTCAACAGCGCCCCTCGTTCCTCATAGGCTGATTCCCGCGATAAATTGACCGGCACGTCCGCAAATTCCACGCTGACTGGGAACGGCCGCACCGAACTGCGATGGTCAAGCCGCTGCACCGAGAAGTGTTCCCAATCGATTCGCGATTCAACGATCCGGTCCACCGTTTGCAGGAAGTTGGTGCAATGCGCCTGAATATGGAACCCGATCAGATCGGCGCCCAGCAAGCCATCCACGAGTTCGCGCTGCCACGGGCAAATACCAAACGCCTCCGGGTTCGGCCACGGAATGTGCCAGAAGATCGCCACCCGCGCGTCCGGCCGGCTCTGCTTGATCATTCTCGGCAACAGGGCAAAGTGATAGTCCTGCACCAGAACAACTGGCCGGCTGACATCCTTCATTTCCTCCAGGAGCGCATCCGCGAACTTCCGGTTCACATCCTGATAATGCTTCCAGTCGCTGGCCCTGAACAGCGGACGCATGTGGGCGATATGGCAAAGCGGCCACAATCCTTCGTTGGCAAACCCGTAGTAATATCCCTGCTCTTCCTCCTTCGTCAGCCAGACTCGCCGCAGGACGTATCTCGGATCATCAGGCGGAACAAGCAACCGGTCCTTCGCGTCCACCATCTCCGTATCCGCATCGCCCGAGCCGTGCGCCACCCAAGTCCCATCACACGCGCGCAACACCGGTTCCATCGCCGTGACCAGCCCGCTGGCCGGCACGTTCACCTCCACCGATTTTCCGCGGCGCACGTGCATGTAGGGCTCGCGGTTAGAAACTACAAACAGTCTTCCATCCTCTAGTCGAGCGCGGACATGCACTCCCAGCCGATCGGCTGTCCACATCGACTCGCCTGATTCCCGCAAGCGCGCTTCCAATTCAGCAGCTGAGCGGGCCACGTTCAAACTTTCCGCAAATGTTGCTACTTCTCGCGCCAGCGGACGAAACATCTCCAGGTCCGGTACTTTAATCCGCACCATGCCTCGCCCCGTCCGCAGCGCCTTCATCCAGTTCGCGGTTCGCGCGATCGGTCCGGCGATGCTCCATCGCACCATCAATAGCGTGATGAACACAATTAGGACAACATGCGCCAACGCGCTCAGGAACGTCTCCCGCCAAATGCGCAAACTTTCTCCCCGGATATATCCGGAATCGTGAATGATTGCCAGGCTGCCAATGAGTTGATCTCCCCGATGCAGAGGCAAAGCATAAATGTGGATTGAGGCGATTCCCATTCGCAGAAACGCGTTCTCGTCGTGATTTTGCTGCAGCGCCTGTAAGACAATTGCGGGCGCGCTCCCCATCAGTGGTTGAAGGTTGGTCGTGACGGCAATTGGGTGCCCCTGCGGATCGTAAACAGCCAGTCCCGCAAGATGTTCTCGGTTGGCGAATTGCTGCACAGTACGCTGCAGCGTATGTTGCGCATCGCGATCCAAATCCTGTTCGACGTTACCGGCAAGGCTCTCGCCCAACACCTCAGCGCGGTGCTGCAGATCTCTCCGCAGGCTCCGGTTCAATACCAAAACCTGGTAATAGGAAGTGCACAGCGAGACCAGCGTGACACCAACAATCAGTGACACGATCAGCCGTGCACTCAGCAATCGCATTCACATCCTCCGTAGCGCGCAAGTCCGCGGGCGGTTGCTCTATCAAACTTCCTGAGGAACAACTGCTCGACGATTCCGACTACTGAATAGGGCCTTCAGACGTTCTGTATTACGGTGCTGGGCACCGCGACAAGATACGAAGCCCGCTCGACGACGGTCGGTCCCTATGCCGTCGACCGGAACGGATGCAACCTTACATCCGAATTTCAAAATGAGTGATGAAACAGCTTCCGAGGACAGGAACGAGACGGAGGCTGCACAATGGCTGCCAAACTTAAATTTATTATTATCAATGGGTTGGCGTACAATCGGCGCCCGGCCTCCGTGTAATTCTTTCCCCCCCAGGGCTCCGGGCTGCGAACCCGTCGTTTTAACTCCAGAGCAAGGTCGTCAACGAGTCCGCTGCCAACCTAAGCTCCGCCGATTGGCTCCCTAACTTCAAGGTCGCCGTTTTCCCCGGACCTGCATTCGTCACCACCAGCACCTTCCCACCATCGGGATTCTCAAAGCCAACTTGTTCCACACTCGCCATCTGGCAAGTCGATTCGAACCTTTTGGCTCCTCGCCTCACATTGCGGGCGAAGTGTGCGAAGGCCCAGTACTGTCCGCTGCGCGTGATCTCTTTCGTCTGCGAATGAATCGTAACCATCCCTCCGCACGGAAACGGCCCGATATTCGGCCGCCCTTTTTCATCCAGCGCCAGATTCCATCCTGTGATCGCTCGGCACCAGTGGCGAATCGCCTGAGTAAATGTCTTTCCCCAGCTCGCCCAGTCCGTCGCATAGTCGGGTGCGGTGTAGTCCGGGCCTCCCTCCGTCCAATACAACTGCGCGTCCGGATGAGCCTCGTGCACTTTATCCATCATCTCCGGCGTCCCGACATATCCGTGGAACGCTACCGCGTCGCAGTATTTCCGCAGGCCCTCATCGTCAAGTTCGCAAATCGCACGGCCCCACAAATTATAGTTGTGGTCCAGAATCCAGATCTTCGTCGAGAGCCCATGCTGCTGCAGCAACGGCCCCAACTGGTACTTCACGAAACCGATTTCATACTCCTGGGGAAACAGGCAGGCCGGCATCCTGCCATCCTGATCGGTGTCCACTTCATTCTGCACCGTGACTGCCTGCACCGGTAC
>DATBEI010000159.1:0-3640 GCA_036269595.1 Candidatus Sulfotelmatobacter sp. | reverse complement strand
TAGGCGGCGACCAGGAGCACGCGCTCTGGTGGACTTTCAACTAGGCGGCAGGTGGCTTCAAGGATGGTCGCGCAAGTTCCTTCGGAGCCGACTAGGGCGCGGGCGATGTGAAAGTTGCTTTCGGGGAGCAGGTAATTCAGGTTGTAGCCGGAGACGCGGCGCGGGATGTTGGGGAATTTTTGGCGGATTCGGTCGGAGTATTGGTTGGCGATTTGCTTCAGGGACTCGTAGAGTTCATTCGCGCGGGGGGAGTTGGTGTGGTTGGGAAAACCTGGACGGACGAATGCGTCCGTCCCTACGTGGTTCGTTCCTACACTGGCAACTTCGCGGATGAAGTTCTCGCCGACTTTCAGGCGGGAGTTGTCGTAGGTGACTACTTCCAATTCTTCGATGTTGTCGTCGGTTTTGCCGGCCATGATCGAGTGGGCGCCGCAGGAATTGTTTCCGATCATGCCGCCGAGGGTGCAGCGGTCGTGGCTGGCGGGATCGGGAGCGAAGGTGAGGTGATGTTTTTCGGCGGCGTTGCGCAATTTGTCGAGCACGACTCCAGGCTGCACGCGGGCCATGCGGCGCGCGGGATCGATTTCGAGGATGTTTGCCATGTGCCGGGAAAAATCGAGCACGACAGCGACGTTGCAGCACTGTCCGGCGAGCGAAGTGCCTCCACCACGGCAAAGCAAGGGCGCGCCGAATTCGCGGCAAACGGCGATTGCAGCGATTACGTCATCGGCATCGCGAGGGAGAACCACGCCGATGGGAATCTGGCGATAGTTGGAACCGTCGGTGGCGTAGAGAGCGCGGCTGCCGTTGTCGAAGCGAACTTCGCCGCGGACGTTCTTGCGCAGGGCTTCGGCGAGTCCCGAAGCATCGGACCCAGAGAACTTCGAGGTTGAGTTCACTCGGGTTTGCATGGGCCCTTAGTCGGAGGATTTTTTGGTCACGTTGGTTATCTGAATCTTTGTCATATCGCCGCTTGAGTGGATATTGATGGTGACCATATTCTTCGGAGTGTTGGAGACGATGCTGCAGTGGTTTCGCTCGGAGGTTGTGACCATGGCGCCGGGAAATTTAGGTCGGTAGAAGCCGCAAACTTTGTCGGGTGCATCGGGCGTTTCAAAAACGGCGGTTACGGTGCGCATGCCGCCAAAAGCCGCGGAGGATGCGCCATTCCGCTGAAGCTGCGCTCCGGGATAGAGATCGATGCCCAGGTCTTTGGCGGCGAAGTCGGGATCCTTGGAGGTTTCGACGGAGCCGAAGGGCGTCTCGAGTTTCACATGATCGCCGTTCTGATTTACACGAGAACTCCTGGCGATGCGATATCCGATGATGCCGATGGTGGCGAGGCTGAGGATGCCAAGGCCGACAATAATAGCTCCTACGATCAAGATGACCTTGAGAGCGCTGCTGCCTGCGGGAGGAACTGGAGCAGGCGAAGGTGGGGCCGGAGCGACGGCGGGAGTTTCTGCTCCAGGAGCGATGGCGGCGCCGCATTTATTGCAGAACTTTGTTCCCGGATTCAGGGTTGCGCCGCATGCATTGCAGAATGCCATAGGTCACCTCGTACTGGGGTGAGAAGAATCGACGGCGCGAGTATAACGCATCGGGTGAGAGGAAAGCTTCCGGAGGCCGGGCTGCGTCTGGCGGACAGTCGAGGCAGCTGTCCCTACATAATTCTGTTCCCACCCCACATGAATTCTTTTCTCTCTCCACATGCATCAAAGGCAAACGCGGACGGGCGAATGCGCCCGTCGCCACATGAGCATCTTAGCTCCAGGTGCGGGTGCCGTAGTCGGCCATGGAGAGGACGATAAGAATGAAGAGGAAGAAGATCGTTGAGATTACTACTAACTTTAACAGGCGTTCGTGAGCGCCTTTCAAGTGCATGAAGAATAGCGCGACTAGAAGCGCCTTGATGGTGGCGATGATGAGAGCGACGGCGGCGTTGAAGCGGCCGAGTTCGATGAATGCGGCCTTGTAGGTGAGGAACGTTCCGGCCAGCAGCGCGACCCACACGCTGAAGTAGGTTTTCAGTGGCGAAGATTTTGAATGGTCCGACATAAAGTGCCTCAAATTCGACGAGCGTTACGGGTGACGGTCGATCAAGTACAACAACGGGAACAGATAGATCCAGACGATGTCGACGAAGTGCCAGTACAGACCGCCGATTTCAAGGGGCGTGTGATATTCGGGAGTAAAGTGGCCCTTCCACGCCATATATAAGAGCCAGGAAAAAACCCCGAGGCCCACAATCATATGCAGCGCGTGCAATCCGGTCATGATGAAGTAGAGCGCAAAGAAAATTTCAGCATGGCGGGGATTGGCATATTGATCGGGATGGCCGGGAACGGGCACGTGATCGAAGCTGAACGATGCTCCGGGAACGTGGTGCTCGTCGAATTTATCTTTGTATTCTTTTCCCTTGATGCCGAGGAACGCGAGACCGAACAACATGGTGAGGATAAGGGTGCCGATCAGCAAGGTGCGGCGCGCGGTTTGCGCGGCCCAGATGGCGAGCACGACGGTCAAACTGCTGCAGATAAGGACGGCGGTGTTGGTGGCGCCAAGGGTGGCGTCGATGGATTTGCTGGCCGCGCCGAAATCGCCGAAATACCAGCGGCGATAAATCAGATAGGAGCAGAAGAGCCCGCCGAAGAACATGACTTCGGTGGCAAGGAATATCCACATGCCGAGGCTGGAAGCATCGCGCTGCTGCTGCGCATCGACAAAGTGATGCAGCAGTTCGGGATGGTGCTCCTCTTCGTGGTGAAGGCCGAGGACGGTGCTATCTGACAACTTTGACCTCCTGCTTGTGTCCCGCGTCGATCTCGTCGTAGTTGTAGGCTTCCCAGGTCACGACGGGCTCAGTCTCAAAGTTGAAAGTCGTGGGCGGCGACGACGTCATCCATTCCAGTCCAGCGGCGTTCCACGGATTGTCTGGCGCGGGCTTGCCGTAGCGCATCGACCACAGGAAGTAAATCATCGGGAGCAAATACCCGACTCCAAGAACGGTGGCGCCGGCGGTCGACAGAACGTTGAGCACCTGGAATTCCTGCGGGTACTGGAAGTAGCGGCGTGGCATGCCGAGGTAGCCGAGAATAAATTGCGGGAAGAATGTGAGGTTGAAGCCGAGGAAAACGATGAGGGCTGCGAGGCGAGCCCAACTCTCGGGATAAAGGCGTCCGGAAATTTTCGGCCACCAGAAATGCAGGCCGCCGAGATAACCCATGAGCGCGCCGCCGACCATGATGTAGTGGAAGTGGGCAATGACGAAATAGGTGTCGGTGACGTGAACGTCGATGCCCAGCGCCGCGAGGAACAATCCGGTCAGGCCGCCCATGGTGAACAGGCCGAGAAAGCCGAAGGCGTAGAGCATGGGCGCGTCGTAGTGGATGGAACCTTTATATAAGGTGGCGGTCCAGTTGAAAACTTTCACGGCCGAGGGAACGGCGACGGCATAGCTAAGCAGCGAGAAGACGAGCGCGGCGTAGACGGAAATTCCTGCGACGAACATGTGGTGGGCCCAGACCAGGAATCCGAAGACGGCGATGGCGATCGACGAGAAGGCAACGAAGCTGTAGCCGAAGATACGCTTGCGCGAAAAGCAGGCGATGATCTCGGTGACCACTCCCATCGAGGGCAG
>DATBEI010000245.1:0-9923 GCA_036269595.1 Candidatus Sulfotelmatobacter sp. | reverse complement strand
GATGCTCTCTGGAATCATCTGAAGGAGCGGGGATTTGATCCGCAGATTCCACAAGATGCCTCGTGGGGAGAACGCTACTTCCATGTGCCCGATCCGGACGGCCACGAGCTGTCGTTTGCCCGGCCGCTCCGCTGACCTACGCCCTGCCGTTCTTCGATTCCAGGATGGGAGGCGCGTGGCAGGCAATTTGCAGGTTATTTCCGTAGCTGGCGGCATGCTCCGTCTGTCCCAACCTCTGGATCCGAGCACCAGAGCTAGTGTGATCTTCCTCTGTGACCGAGGACCGGTGCTCGGGAAGGCCGAAATGTTGAGCCCTCTGTCTCGCACCCAGCAGGCGTTTCGGTTCGTTGCGCTTGATCAAAACAGTCAGCGCAATCTACAGCTCGGGATTCAGTCGCACTTGAACCAGAGCTCCGATGAAGACCGATGGATTGCGAAGTATCGATCCGCGATGATTCATAGGGCGCCGTCACAAAGAGGAATCTTGAAGATCGTTTTTGGATCAGTTGCATTCGGAATACTGGTTTTAATCAGCGCAGCGTACTTGTTTCATTTTGAGCTACTCAAATGACTGCGTCTCACACAAATACCCGACGCTGGCAACGGTATCCGGAGGACCTGCGGGTCCGCATCCTTCCGTGCAGCCGGCTTCCTGCGATAGCGGTGACTGGCCGAGGTACTGGATTGAGTCAGGGCGGGATGGCTCTACATGCCGAGGTTGGAGCTTGACGATCTCGTTGAGATTGAATTTCCGACTCCGCACCCTGTGACAGTCATGGCAACCGTTCGCAATCGTAATGGCCGTTATTTCGGGTTGGAATTCCTAGCGAGATTGCATGGGCAAACTGGAGGTTTGCCGAGAAATCGGCCGCCAGCCCTTCCCAAACCACATGCCAAGGTCGCGGGCAGCGTGAAGATTGCTGACCCCGCTTTGGCAAAGAAAATATTTGCGGCCTTAGATCGGAAGTTGCTGGAGATCGCGCGTGTGGGGAGGGAAATTGAGGCCCTGATCGTCGCGGCTCCGCTGCTTGCTGATTGAATGGTCCGAATCCAGCAAACGCGAACCGAACAATTACGCTGCGGTCTTTGGCTGTTGTGCGTTGAAGGTCATGCCTTCGAGTCACGCTGCTCGAACCGCACCACGTCTTCGTCGCGGTGTCCACTGCTGCGAAATGGCGGATTATTTAGAGACTTCAAAGGATGCCGCCGGGTGTCTTTGAACGAGGATCATCGTCGTTGAGGGACGCGGCCCGCATAACCTCCCCTTCAGGCGACGACCAAAGAATTTCTGGCGACCGGTAGGCGTGCTACGACAACTGTCCCCCTGCCGTTAGACTTAATTTCCAAGCTGCCGCCCAGTTGCCGGAGCCTCTCGCGCATTCCCCGGATTCCGACTCCCGCCGTGCCACCTGAGTCCATGGCCTCCCGCTTCTCTTGCGGTATGCCTTTGCCTCTGTCCTCCACTTCCAGGCCGACCTCGCTGTCAGAGCGACTGATACGAATTCTGGCGACCGGGCTTTCCGAATGGCGGTGAATGTTCGTGAGGCACTCCTGAACGATCCGGAAAATGGCGGTTTCCAGATCCTCCGGTAGACGCCCCAAACCCTCTGGCAGCTCCAAATCGACCCTGATCTTGCTGCGTTCTGTAAACCCATCCAAGTACGAACGCAGAGCCGAGGCGAGCCCAACTTCATCGAGCAGAGGCGGATGCAGTAAATGAGAGATGGTGCGCAGTTCTCGTGACAGCTCCTGTACCAGATTGATACTCTCCCGGAGGGCCTTGGCAGAATGGGGAACGAGGTTGCCGTTTTCCGACTCCACCAACGACAGGTTCATGCCTAGGGCCGCGAGCAACTGCCCGGCGCTGTCGTGCAACTCGCGTGCGATGCGCCGCCTCTCCTGATCTTGCAGTTGCAGCAGCTGGCCGGAAAGGAGGCGTAGACTCTCTTCCGCCCGTTTTCTCTCCGTAATGTCACGGATGGCACTCGTGACCAGCGTGCCCTCGTCCGTCTGCAGCGGGCTGAGGCTGATCTCCACCGGGAATTCTTGGCCATCCCTGTGCAAGCCAAATAGCTCCAGGCCCGCGCCCATGGAGCGCACTCGCGGTTCGCCGAAAAAACCGGTCCGGTGTCCCGGATGCATGCGGCGAAAGCGCTCCGGCACCAGCATCTCAATCTCTTGACCCAGCAGCTCCTCCCGCCGATAGCCGAACAGCCTCTCCACCTGGGCATTGGCCAGGACTATCTTGCCCGCAGGATTCACCACAAGCATGGCGTCTGGCGCCGCCTCCAGCAGTCCCCGGAACTTCGCCTCCGCTCGCTCGCGCTCGCGGGTAGCTTCTGACTCGGAGCGAAGTCGCTCTTCTGCGAGAAGCCGCTTTTCGACCTCGGTGCGAGCCAGTTCTTTGCTTCTTGCGGCGACACGCATCACTCGCACAACCAAGAGGTATACAACGATGGACAGGACTGCGATCGCCAAGGACGCGAGCACTATGGTCCACTGGCCGCGGTTGGCACGGGTCGCCCGCATCGCAAGGACTCGATCTTCCTCTCGCTCCATATCAGCTACGACATGGCGAAGCTCGTCCATCCTCTGCCGGCCGACGCCGGAAAGGACGAGCTGGCCCGCTTCCAGGTCGCGGCCTTCCTTGTCCAGTTGGACGGTTTGCTGCAGGACAGCGAGCTCCTCTCTTTCGATCCGTCGAAGCTCGTGCATCTTTTGCTGCTGAGGAGCGCTGTTTTTCGTGAGATTGTCGAGCCTAGCCAGTCGGGCCTCGATCTGAGAGGTCGCTTCCTGGTACGGTTCTAGGTAGGCTGGATCATCCGTGATCAAGTATCCGCGCTGGCCTGATTCCGCGTCGACCACAAGGCCAAGAACGGCGCTCAACTCTTCCTTCACTTGGTGGGTTCTCTGAACCTGATCGTTCAGCCTGTCATAACCCAGGGCCGCTCGGCAGGTGTACGCAACCACTCCGAGGGTGAGGATCAACCCGATTGTGAGGATCAGGAGGAGGCGTCGCTGCAGAGTGGCTAACATGCGGCTACCCCAGGTTTAGGAAGGATCGCCACAATGCCAGCAACTGCGGAGCCGTCGCAATTGTGCGCTGGGACTGGTTCCTGATGCGAGAGGACGCTGTCCATGATCCCAACCTTTCCATTTCCATTCGGAATATGCGGGAGAGGACGCAACTAGCTTAACAATAATGTTATAGCCGACCCCTAAAGTAAAGCAGAGTTTCGCGGAAACTGGTCGTGCCGCTGGGCGGGTGATCCGCAGATCGATAACGATTCCCGGCTCTTTGCGTTCTTTACCGAGCCGTTTCGTTGGTAGATCCCCTCAAACTTGGAAGGGTTGAGACTCCAAAGAAGATGGATACTGATGATTAATCTTTAGGAAACGACCCTATGAGCAAGGGTTGAACATACAGCGGACGCAAAATAACTGCTGCGTTTTCAATGCCTTTCATGAGCCTCGGTCGGATTTTCCAAACATTTGCAGTACCTCGCGTACAGTTTCGAAATCCCTCACAACAAATGCTGCACGGGTAGGCCCAGGACCAACGTGTACCGTCCAAGCCCCGTCTGGCATGCGTTCGAAAAGATCTTCATCTGTGCGATCATCACCCGCGGCGAACATAAAGTCGCTGCCCTCGCAGGCGGCGAGGAGGCGCCCGAATGCTTCGCCTTTACTCGCCCACACTGGCCTTACCTCAATGGTTTTGTCACCACGGAAAGCTCTCAGTTCCGTCTCCGCAAGCATGGCTTCGAGCATCGAGGCCAGTTCGTTCGCCAGCCAATCGCTGAATTCTGGCTCGGCCATACGGTAGTGCCAAACTAACCCGTATTTTTTTTCTTCCACAAAGCTCCCGGGAGTGCGATCGACGAAGTGTTCCAAAATCGGCATCACCGTGGATTTCCAGTCGGTCGAAACTGGCGAACGCAGGGACTCCCAGGTCGTTGCGAGCGGAGGCTTCAATTGAGCACCGTGCTCGGCGATGAGCCACAGGCCTTCAACGGCACCAAACCATCGATCCAAATTTTCTGCCGTCCTGCCCGATGTCAAGGCCACGCAATTGCGAGGCTCCGACACCAGGGTAGAAAGAAGGCGTAACAAGACCGGGGAAGGCGCAGCTTGCCACGGCTGTTTGGCAAATCGAGCGAGTGTGCCATCATAGTCAAGGATCAACAAGCGATGGCTAGCGCGCCTATATGCATCGCGGACCTCCGATAGCCGAAGGCGCTTGGGTTGCGTGTCAATATAACGTCCGCGTGCTAATACAGCTTCCTCCAGCGAAGCCAGGAATCGGTCCCCCCAATGAAAAACGTTGTTGCGCAGGATCCTGTTGTGCAAGGCTCTCATGCGCTCCCTCCGCTCTTGTTCCTCAAGACTCAGCGCACGCTCGACCGTGGACGCGGTACGATCCTCATCGTAGGGATTGATCAGCAAGGCTTCTCCCATCTCTGCCGCGGCACCCGCAAATTCGCTTAGCACCAGCACGCCATCGCCGTCGGGCTTGCAGGCGACGTATTCCTTCGCCACCAGGTTCATGCCATCTCGAAGCGATCCCACCCAACAGATATCCGCCAACTTGTACAGTGCCACCAATTCCGCCCGCTCAATGGAGCGATTGATATAGACAATCGGGGTCCAATCAGGCGTTCCCAATTTTCCATTGATTTCACCCACAAGCCGGTTTACTTCTGTGCGCAATTCCTGGTATGTGTCGATCCTCTCCCGAGTGGGCACGGCAATTTGGATCAGCGCGATTTTTCCTTTGAGTTCGGCGGACGACCGCAGCAAATCGGAATATGCCCGCAAACGCTCAAGCACGCCCTTGGTGTAATCCAATCGATCTACCGCGAGCAGTACTTTCTGTCCTTTGTAGCGCGCAACCCACTCGGCATAATGCCGAGCAGTGGTTTCGTCGTGCTTCAGCAGATCGGTGTACTCCTCCGGAGCGATGCCAACGGGGAGGGCTTCGAGACGAATGGGACGCCCCCCGACCGCGACCTCCGCGACTTTGCTTTCGGTCCCGAGCACCCGCAGTAGGGCAGAACGGAATTGTTGCAAGTGCCCATGAGTCTGAAAAGCTATCAGATCGGCCCCGAGAAGGCCCTCCAGAAGGTCCTCGCGTCGCGGGAGGATCGGGAAGATTTCAGAAGAAGGAAACGGAATGTGAAGAAAAAAACCGATCGCGGCATCGGGCAGTTCCTGACGCAACATTTGCGGAAGCAGCATCAGGTGATAGTCATGCACCCAAATCAGGTCCTTCGGCTTGTAGCGCATCGCTACTGCCTTGCAAAAGATTCGATTCGCCTCGACGTATGCTTCCCACGCTTTCGCATCAAACTTCAGTTGAGAAGGAAAGTTGTGAAATACCGGCCATAGAGTCTGATTCGCATAACCTTCATAGAATCCCGTCGCGACATCCGTCGGCAGTTCGACCGCGAAACACTGCTCTTTCTGCTCCCAATCCTGAAGAACGGCACTGCGCTCTTCCAGATTTTCATCTCCGATATCGCCGGCCCAACCGATCCAATCCCCGCCCCTTGTTCGAAGCAGTGGGTTCATGGCACTGGCCAGGCCCCCGGAACTTCGTTCTGTCGTCCAGTGACCATCGACCATACGGAGCGTCAGCGGTAGCCGGTTGGAAACGACTATGAGCCGCTTCTCCATCTCTGAAGTCAGCGCGATAACTCACCTTGCACCAATCCGTTCGTGTAAGGGACGGGTGTCTTGCCGCATTTTAAATGCAGGATAATCGAAATGGAGTAGAAACGTGCTTATCGGTTCTCGATTGACAGATTAGCGGATAGACTTGAAATCTTGAAAATGTCGTGAGAACAGGTGACTCCTGCCAAGCAATCGTCACTTGTCGGGCTACTAATTGAGCGCGTGTCCTTCTTGAAGCGGATCGCGGGCTTGTTGCCGTACATTTTGATTGCCATCGCTCTAAGAGGCTTGGTGTATACCTTGCCGGTGTTTTGGGGAGGGAACCTGTTCGTGTCAGAAGGCATTGCCAGCTTCTTCCGCGTCAGCCTTCGAAACTCCGCATCAGCCTTTAGCGACTCCACGGTGTAGTTATCCCTGATGCCGTGAGTGAAATGTCCCACCCAGATTTTCAGCAGAGCTTCGATCACTCTTTGTGTTCTCAAATGAGTGATGCGGAAGCGTCCGAAGCAATGAAGCCGGCGTCGTAACAATTCGGCACCCGTGCTAATTGGCTGTGTAATGATCTGGAGTCCTCCGTCGCTGCTTCTTCAGTTCCATCAGAAACTGCTCCTTAGGCAGCAGAGCTCCGGTGCGGAGCAACTCCAATAGAGGGTCCGCTAGCTCTTCCATTTCCGCAGGAACTGAGGAGTCACCCGACAAAGCCTCGACATCGTTGCCCCAATCAAGTCCTTCCGGCTCAACCAGCACCTCAGGCACAAGATCCTCAGTCAGAGTCAGTCGAGCGATTATCTCTTCCATTAGGCTCTGGTATTCCTGCGTCTTGCTGGAGAACTCAACCCCCATGCCGAACTCGGGATGCATGACTCGTATCTTGCCTTCCGTTCTAACTCTGCAGTCCGTCACACACAAAAACAGTTCGACGCGCGTTTCTAGCGGAAAAGGTGAATCGGTGCGAAGAAAACATCCGCCGGAACTTATGTCCGTGATGGTGCAACGGATTGGAGGATCGGCTTTTTCTGCCGATTTCATGTGCAGCCACTCCTTCAGGCTCACTCGTGCACTGTCGGAAAGCTTCGTAAACCGGATGCCCGCTCGGGGGTGACCGTCGAAATTGTGCCAAGCGATCAAACCGGTGGCTTCGATCTGGGTCGTCGCACCCGGCAGCGTGAAGCACAAGCCGACAACGCCGGAGTTTCTACACGGAAGACTAAATTCAACCGAGATTCCGCCCTCGTTCAGCCCCGAAATCAAGGCCTCTTCACCATCTCCATTTTGGAATCTAAGGGAAACGGGGGTGCGAACCTGCACCCGTAGAGACCGGCGGCGTTCTCGTTTCATCAGAGCTTTGGCTGCTCGGAAACTCGACTTGGCCCGCTCACAAGAAATCGGCTTGTAGATCACGAAATGGGCACCCATCTCAAATGCGCGGCGCAGAGCAGTCTCCTGGTCGATGATGGCTACTGCCACTGATTTCTTGTTGTGCTGCCCCTCATGAACGCTCTTCAGCAACGAAAGATTAGGCTCGCCTGTGCAGTCCACGATCACCGCCTCGAAGGTCTGGCGTGCAAGCTTCTTTTGTGCTGGAGTCGGCTGGGCACAATGTTCGACCCCGATTTCCAACTCGTCCAGAACCTGCCGCAGGACACGAACTGTCCGGTCGTCCGAGCAGACGGGAAGTGACTGGAGGTTCATGCAGCGATAGTAAATGGTAGGACCAAATCGAGAAGCCGCCCAAGTTACTGATGTAATCCACAACAGTCACCACCGCGCGTCAGCGCGGCGTCCCTCATCTCTGCCTCGAAATGAAAATCCGGGATGACGGTCGTCACGTGGGACGTTGGTGACCTTCGTTTGCTTCGCGTACAACCAGTGGGCCATCACGCTGTATCCCGAGCAACGTTAGACTACCAGTCAGCAACTCGGATTACCCTCGGTCAAAAAGTCCGGAGGCAAGCGATGGGGAACATGGTGCCGGCTTCGGCGCGACCAATCCTTGAGAGAACCCTTGACATTGTACGAATCAGGGCAAACTCGAATGGCGAGTGTTTCGGCGGTGAAATCATGGATGCGCTGCGGGAGGCTGGCACTGCCCTCGGAGCCGACCGCTTAGAGGTTCTGCTCACCCGGACCGTGCTCGTGCGAGCCATGGAGTCGATGGGCGAGACCTATCCGGCTGAAGTACTGCAAAATTATGACAATCGAATGCGCATATCAGAAGCGCTTCGATATTTGCGCGAGGCAATAGCCTGGAGCACGGGGCCTGAAGAAACTCCCCGAAGCACTGCCAGTAGTGAGAACGACACCGGGGATTATCCCATGGCACACAGATAGACTTCTGGGTCCATTGCGCTTTCTGTCTTATCGCTTCTTCGGGTTGGATTCTGGAGTGAGTCCGTTTCCCGTATTAGAGTTAGTCCCCCAACTTTAGCCGCGCCGAGTACGGGAAGCCGCCGAGGCAGCGTTGTTGAAGTGGGAGACAATGAGGCACAAGAACAAGATAGTTCGGTGTCCCTATTGCGTTGAAGGTTCAGAATTCAACGCCATGGCGCGACAAAGCGCTGGCGACTGGCTCATCTGCGCCAGTTGTGGGCATCTGGCGCTACCTTCGAGTCTGCTGTTCGAGTGCACGTGTGCGAACTGTGAGCGTCTGCGCCTGAAGCACCAAAACTTGAAGCATCAAACAAAGGGGCCGACTTTGCAACGAGAAATCAAGAAATGACTGCGAAATCTAATCGGACTAATGAAAGAATAACGCGAACGGTCGCAGTATCTGGTTTCTTCTGCGGTCCGGATTCGTCGAACCGGAGTGCTCGTCAGCGAGCCATCTTCGGAAAAGGTCGTTGAGGATACGCGTGCCGATTGCATGAATTCGCTTAGCCGCATCGCGAGCCCATCCTTGGACCACAAGTTTCTGGCTGCCTCGGCAGAAGCGGATCAGAATCCGCGATTCAAATCCATAGCGAGCTGCGAACAACGGCTGGGAATTCAAGAAGCATTGAAAGGACAGAAAGAGATTCCATACCGGGAAGTAAGAAGCTAATCACCAGAAGAAGGCCGTCGTGTAGGGAGGGAGAGAGGAGGCCCTTGAACCATGATCTCCGCCAGTGACAGGCAGCGAGTTCTCGCAAAGCTGATTAATGCTTGCAATGATCTGGAAGACGCATTGAATCAGTCGGTTCCGGGAGCGCGATACGATCCCGTAGTTATTCCTCAGGCATTGAGGAATGAGCTTTCTGCTCTGCGCGATGAACTTGTTCGAATTATTCGCGGCTGGAGGAGAGTTCATAATGCTAAAACAGCGATACGTGTCATAGGGGTCTTCACCAGATCACGGGTGCGCGGATTTAGTATGGCGCTGGATTGAGGCGCGACGATCCCATTCCAGTCTGTAGCATTCCTTTTGACTGCCTGCAACATCGCGATCGACGCACTGAAGAAACGAACGAAGTGCGGATGAAAGAATCCATCGCGCCTCCTGATGAATAGCCTGTCAACTCTAGCGTGGTCAGGGTGGTTCGTGCAGGCGAACGGCGTCACGCCAACGACTGGATTTGATCACAGAGGTCGGTAGCAGGTTGATGCCAAGTCCGGCGGCGGCAGCTACTTGACTTGGTGTTTGGCGAATTCTACGGGCGTGTATTTGCCGGCCTTCACGTAGCTCTCGTTGAGTTCCGTATATTGCTTCCACTTCTCGGGAAGATCGTCCAGCGCAAAAATCGCTGACACCGGGCAGACTGGGACACATGCGCCACAATCGATGCATTCCACCGGATCAATGTAGAGCTGCGGAACGTCGTCGAACGTAGGACGACCGTCGGCATAAGTCGTGTTCTTCTTGGGGTGGATGCAATCTACGGGACAGGCATCGACGCAGGCGGTGTCTTTGGTTCCGATGCAGGGTTCGGCAATAACGTAGGCCATAGGCCACCTCCCCCAATTACGATTTACGGTATGCCTTCTGGAAGGAAGATTCAAGCTGAGCCGAGGTAAACTCGAGGCGTATGATGCCGACGATCGAAGCAATTTCTGCGATCACTCTTCGGGTTGTGAACATGAGGGAGTCCGTGCGGTTTTACAGAGATGTTTTGGGCATGGAGCTTCTCTACGGTGGAGAGGGCACAGGCTTCTCTTCACTGCGCTCAAAAGATGCACAATCTGCGATTCTCAATCTGGAGCGGGGTGAAGGTGTGACGAGCTGGGGACGGCTTATCTTCTACGTCTCCGATGTGGATGCTCTCTGGAATCATCTG
>DATBEI010000229.1:0-9451 GCA_036269595.1 Candidatus Sulfotelmatobacter sp. | reverse complement strand
TTCCCCAACTGCCACTAAACCACGTAGGGACGGACGCATTCGTCCGTCCCCAATTTAAAAAATAACGTTCGCGAGTGCCCCACCCTTGTCGCGCAGCTTGCGACAGGGTGGGGATTTTGATTTTCGGACAGGATCTGCTCTCTCATCCCTGCCGTCCCGCAACCGCCGCATTCTCCGCCGCATAATCAAACTGTGCGGAAAATCCCTCGGGAGGATTCTCCAACTCCCACGCAATCGTCCTCCGAATCGCCTCCTCAATCTCCACTGGCTCCCGATACCCCAACTCCCGCCGAATGCGCGCCGAACTCGCGGCCCAATGCTGCGCCGCGTTCCCCGGCCTGAGCAAATGCTGTGGCGTGCGTTCTGCCGACAGCACAACAAACTCACCATCCCATCGCATCTCCCTGGCAATCTTCCGCGCCCACTCCAGTTCGCTGAATGACGGCTCTTCGCACACGTTATAGATCTGCCCCGCCGCACGCTCATCGGTCGCGGCCAACGCAATCGCTGCCGCCACATTCTCCACATACCCTCGCGGCGAATGCCACGCAGCCAGCGTTTCCGCAAAAAGAATGTGCCGCCGTCCATCCGCAATCCGCTTCACCACAGGATTAAAGCGATGCAACCGGTCCCCAGGACCGTACACCATCGCCAACCGCAGCACCGTTCCGGGAAGTTCGCGGTCATTCATCACCACGCGCTCCGCCGGAATCTTGTCGTAGTCGTCGGTCACCCAAGAGAGAGTCTTGCGCAGCACCCGCATGCTGTCCGGGGGATAAGGATGCAAATTATGCCGCAGATCCGAATCTTCCGTGAGCGGCACTTCCTGGAGTGGACCGCTCTCAGTTCCGTGCGAAATCCCCACCGCGCGATACACATCAATGCTGCTCAGCATCACTACGCGTCGCGCCACGCCCCGGAAAATGTCTATCAACTCTTCCGCCTGCCGCCCCGAACTGATGACGAAATCCACCACCACCTCGGGAGAAAACTTCTTAAGTTTCTCGACGCTGGTAGTCAGTTGATTTCGCTCGCCCCGAATCTCGCGTACACCGGCGGGCACGCCCGTCGTGCCGCGATGAAACACACATGGCTCATGCCCTAGTTTTTGGAGCGCGTCCAGAACGAACCGCCCAGTGAATCCGTTCCCGCCAATCAGAAGGATGCGCACAAAACACCGGTGAGGTATTGCATCAAATTCACGGCAACGGACGAGACGTTGGCTTCATCTCATGCCTGGTCTGAGTTCCATATTAAATGAAGGATGCGAATGAAACGCCGGGAATTTCTTAGGGCTACTGCGGTCTGCGGAGCGGCTAGCGCGCTGCCCGCGGTCGTTGGACAGGAAAAAGCTAGCGCAAAACAGGAGAACGGTTCCATGAATCAGATTCCGCTGACATCTTCCGCCGGAACTCGCAAGGGAGACATGTTGTACCGCACGCTGGGCCGAACCGGGGAGAAAGTGTCGACCATTGGAATGGGTGGCTTTCATTTGGGGCAACACGGACTGACTGAGGAGGACAGCATTCGCCTGATTCGAAGCGGCATCGATCGCGGCATTACGTTCATGGACAACAGTTGGGACTATAACGAAGGCCAGAGCGAAGTGCGGATGGGCAAGGCTTTGAAAGATGGCTATCGTCAAAAAGTATTTTTGATGACGAAAATCGATGGCCGCACGAAAGAGGTTGCGGAGCGGCAGATCGAGACTTGCCTGGAGCGGTTGCAGACCGACCATATCGATCTGGTGCAGCATCATGAGGTGATCCGCTTCGACGATCCGGACCGGATTTTCGCGGAGGGCGGGGCGCAGGAAGCGATGCTGGCGGCGAAGAAGGCGGGCAAGATTCGCTACATCGGATTCACCGGCCACAAAGATCCGCACATCCATTTGTACATGCTGAAAGTGGCCGCGGAACATGCCTTTCACTTCGACACGGTGCAGATGCCGCTGAACGTGATGGACGCGCACTTTCGCAGCTTCGGTCAGATGGTTTTACCGGAACTGGTAAAACAGGAGATCGGCGTACTCGGGATGAAGTCGATGGGAGACAGCGTCATATTGAAGAGCAAGGCGGTGACGCCGATCGAGTGCTTGCACTACGCGCTGAGCCTGCCTACATCTGTTGTGATTACCGGAATCGATAAACCGGAGATTCTGGATCAGGCGTTTGAAGCGACCAAGAGCTTTCAGCCTATGAACCGTGAGCAGATCGCGCAGTTGCTGGCGAAGACGAAAGAAGTGGCCAGGGCGGGAACGTACGAACTGTTCAAGACGTCGTCGCACTTCGACTCGACTGCCAAGCATCCGGACTGGCTGGGCGGCGATACGCCCGCAGTTCAACAACTGGCACCGCCGAGCGCGTAATCGGGGCGGCGCAAGACCCGAACAGCGTGTTGCGAGTTGCTTACGGTAAAGTTCGTTGGATGCTCTGGTGGCGTTTACGTTGCCGTAATCTAGTACTCGAAAAAGGGGGGGGGAGGGGCAGGGAACCAAAAGTAGAGCTTAACGGGCATGACAGGTGTAAAATGGTTGTAATGATGTTCCCTTCGTGGTCTTCGCTTTCAGAGGTGCAAGTATGAACGTTTCTCCCGAGTTGACTCGCCCATACTTTTGCCGGGATTGCGGCAGCGAAGTTGGATTCCGTTCGCGACGGCGAACTCTGATCGAACGGTTTGTCCTGCCCATGTTTCTGCTGAAACCGGTGCGCTGCGGGGAATGTTTTCGTCGGGATTATCGGCTGATTTTCACGCTGGTGCACGAACGAGTCGCGGACACGCCTAGGATCGCGGCTGGAAAATTGCCAACGGCTTCCAAAAGCAACGTTGCCTAGTGAACGCTTCGCCGCTATACTGCAGGTGCAAGCTAAGATTGGCTGCGGCTGTCTAGCCGCGTGACGATGAGGAGGCCGTCTTCAGCAGTAGTGAGGACAGAATCCGGGCTGGCCATGGCAGTATTGCAGTATTAGGGCATTCCATTGTTTCGCACGCGTTTAAAGGCTGGACGCGCCGAGTATCCGAAGGTCTGTTCTGCGTTTTGTTCCCTTCTGATTGCCGCCTCTGCGGCGAACCCCTACTGAATATTTCGCGGCTCCCGGTGTGCCAGTCTTGCTTGAACGGCATTTATCCGATCCGGGGGAAGGTCTGTTCGATTTGCGGGGAGCGGGTATTTTCTTCGTACGTGGAGCAGGAAAGCGAGGGGATCAGGCGATGTCCGGTTTGCCGGCGCGTTCGCCGACCTTTCCAGCGGGCGGTGGCTTACGGACATTACGAGGGTGGGCTGCGTGAATTGATTCATCTGCTGAAGTACAACGGCGTGCGTCCGGCGGCGAAAGTTCTGGGAGGTTTGCTGGCGGAGGCTATGGCCGCGCTTGAGCCTGTGACTGAGCAGTTGACGTTGGAACGACCGAAAATTCTAGTGGTGCCCGTCCCGCTGTACAAGAAAAAGCTGCGGCAGCGCGGATTCAACCAGGCGGAAATGATCGCCCGCACTGCCCTGGAATTTCGTCCCGCCAGCGAGGGCTGGCAACTTGCTCCCAACATCTTATTGCGCACCCGCGACACCGAATCACAGATTGGATTGAGCAGCCACCAACGTCGCGCCAACCTGCGCGGAGCTTTCGCCGTGAACCGTGCCACGGAGGTCACTGGCGGAATGGTGCTTCTGGTGGATGATGTGTATACCACGGGCTCTACCGCAACCGAATGCGCCAAAGTCTTGCGGCGCGCGGGGGCGTCGACGGTATGGGTGGCGACCGTGGCGCGTACCCTGAAACTAGCATCTAATTATGAGCCGTTGGGCACTGGCGATGAGGATACAGTAGCGCCGGCAGGCGAGGAAGTGTTGGCGAACGCTGTGGAGGGGTAAGGGCAACGTTTCAGGTCTCAAGGTTTCAGAATCGCGTTTTTTGGAGTGCGAATTTTTTATGTCCCTGAGGATCGAGCATGATGGAGGATCCCGGCACGCTGGCCTGTTCTCGGCGGCGGCGGCGACCACGCACCGACCGGGGGACGGACACGCCTTGCTGGCGCCTGTCCTGGTGCTGAACGCGTCGTACGAACCCATCAACGTGTGCGCCGCGCGCCGTGCACTGGTGCTGGTGCTCAAGGGCGTGGCCATGACTGAAGAAGAGAATGGGCACTTCCTACATTCGGCGCGGGTTGCCATGCGGCTGCCTTCAGTGATTCGGCTGCTCGAGTACCGGAGAATTCCGCACCAGAGCCGCGCGCTCTCACGAAAAAATATTTTGCTGCGCGATCGCAATACGTGCCAGTACTGCGCGACGGTGCTGCCCTCAAGCGAATTGACGCTCGACCACGTGATTCCGCGCTCGCGTGGAGGTTCGTCTACCTGGGAAAATCTGGTGGCGTGCTGCCACGCGTGTAATCGCCGCAAGGGCAACCAGCATCCTGCCGAGGCCGGCATGAGGCTGATGCGCGAACCCCGCGCCTTCAACTTGCATACCAGTCGCCATATTATGCGGTTGATGGGACGGTCGGACGATAAGTGGAGGAAGTATTTGTTTTATTGACAGCTTTCAGCCATCAGCTGTCAGCTAAAAGATGAACCGCAGCTTCGGAGATGGTTGGGCTGAAAGCTGATGGCTGACAGATGAAAGCTTCTACTGCGGCTTCTGCTGGTCCGGTTTCTTCTGGTCCTCCGGCTTTTCTTTCGGAACTTCCTTGCCTTCGTAGAGAATCTTGGAATTGGCGCCGAAACGTTTGTAGTCTTCGTACTTCACGATTTCTTTGATGTGCACGTCTTCCAGCTTGAAGTGCAGTTCGTCATCGGCCTTGGTATAGACGGGAAACCAGTACTGGCCGTCGATTTGCTGCCGCCAGGTGGTGAATTTGGGGAAAAGATTTTCCTGGTCTCCGTGTTTCTGGCGAATATCGGGCACAGTCTTGCCGTAGGTCTTGACTATCTGGAAATCGTGGTTGTCGACCCAGACGCGTCCCTGAAAGTAGCGCTTCTTGCCTTCGATTTTCTTGGGCGCGATGTCGAAGACGTAGCACTGCAGTTCGTCTTCTTTTTGCTGGCCGACATACAGGATGTTGTATTCGGGAAGATCTTCTTCGGTCAGGACGAAGGGCAGGCGGTGCCGGATGTCCTGAAAATCTTCCTGCGACATGAAAATCTTGGTGAGGCTCGACTGGGGTGCGAACACTACATTTTCAATTCGATGGCCCTTGTCGTCGAACATGACGTCGAAAACTTCGTGATATTCGCCATCGACCGTGCTCCCGTCGAGGGTCTGGACTTTCACATCCTGGCGGTAAGTGTACTGGTCGCGCGCCTTGGCGAATTCGGTTTCCTTAGCGGCGAAGCGCTTGATAACTTCTTCGGGCGTGGTGCCAGCAGGAGGAGTGTTCTCGAGAGGACCTTCCTGGGCACGCGCCGACAGCGCCAGTCCACAGCAAAACAACGCCGCACTCAAAAGCAAGCGAGCGGATACAGATTTCATATCCCTAGTTTAACGAATTTCGGGCAGGGTTGCTGCGGGTAAGGGTGACTAGACCGGGGCGGAGGCGGCCAAGATAAAAAAGGCAGGTACCGCGGCGACCCTCCCTCCAACCCCTCTCCGCTCAGTGAGGCCGGAGGGTAGGGTGCTGCAGTTCTGCCACTCACTTGGATGCCTTCTCAGAAAAGAGGTTGTTGTGAAAAAAATCATTTCCAGCTAGCCGCAGGCGTTAAAGAAAAACCGGCTACGTAATCGGGAATTCGGCATTTACCCGATTAAACCAAGCGAACAAAGTAGGTTCCTCAAGGACTCGCGACGGCAGCAGCAACCCAATAGAAATCCACAGCCTGAGGCTCGTAGTGGCCCAGAAAGAGAACGCGGCGACCCACGGTTTGACGGGCGACATTCCCTTTCCAGGCTGAGGGAGCGACCAGCAAATGTTCTTGGGCAGGAACGCGTCCAGCGTCATAGTGCAGCGGCGACTGGTTGCGATAAAACTCGAGCCCGTACTCCAGTTCGCGGGAAACGCCAAAGACCGCCAGCGGCAGGCGATGCGTTTCGACGGAGGCGATCTCAATCGCGAGCGGACGAGCAGAAAGCTTTTGGTCGATCGAGATGGTTCCCATCTTCAGCACAGCCGCGACTGAGAGCACGACTGGAATCAGCGTTACAAATCGCAGCATGCGCAGGCGCAATCGGCCAAGCAGCGTGAGCGCAATGGCGGCGCTGAGTACAATCGCAACGACTATCGCGAAAAGTGTGAACCTTCCGGCGGGCAGCCGATGTTGAATAACAATGCTGCTTAGAAGCAACGCGGGAACTATAGGCAGGGCGGCCACCAGCGCGTGCAGCACCGCCAATCCCTTGGGGACGCTTTCCTGCTCCGTGAGTCGGCGTCGCAGATAATCGGCCAGCAAGACGGTTCCTGCCGGAATTGCGGGAAGAATGTAGCCGGGAAGTTTCGACTGCGAAAAGGAAAAGAACACGACGGGTACGATCAGCCAGCAACAGGCGAACAGGCTGAACTGCGATTCGAGATCGGGCTCGGGAGAAACCGTTTTACGCTCGGCCCACCAGATTCTCGCCGACTCGAGGAACGCCGCGATTGCAAATACAGTCCAGGGAACAAACGCGAGGGCAGTGACAGGCAGGTAATACCAGAAGGGCTGACGGTGATGATAAAGGTCGCTGGAGAATCGGGCGAGGTTGTGCTGCAAAATAAATTCGCGAAAAAATTGCGAGTTGCGCAGTTGCACCGCGAAGTACCAGGGCAAGGCAATCAGGCAGAACAGGAGGATTCCCGGCAGCCAGATGGTTCGCAAGACGAGCCGGGATTCGCGGGCGGCCAGGGCGAAAAGCACGATCGCGACGGCCGCCAGAAAGGGCGCGACTGGCCCCTTGGCGAGCATGCCCAGCGCAATAAAAAAATAAAAGGCAGCAAGGTATGCTCTCTTGCCGCTCTCGCGCCATGCCCACCACGAAAGCATCCCGATCGAGAACGACGCGGCTAGAGCCATGTCCATAGATGCGGCGCGAGCATAGCCGATGATTGCGGCGGACGAAGCGGTGATTAACGCTGCGTCCACTTCCACGCCGCGGCGAAACTTGCGGAAGAAAAGATAGACGGCAATCACCAGCAGAGTGGCGTCGAAGGCGGCTGGAATGCGTGCGGCCACGTCGCTGACTCCGAACATAGAGTAGGCCAGCATCGCCTGCCAGTAGTAGAGAGGAGGCTTTTCGAGCCAGACGTTGCCGCCGAGCGTGGGCGTGATCCAATCGTGGCGGTCGAGCATCTCACGAGCGACCTGGGCATAACGAGGTTCGTCAGCGCCGATAAGACCGAATTGCCCGAGTCCGTAGAAAAATAGAAACGTACAAAAGCCAGCCAAGAGAAGGACGTCGGTGCGGGTGCGAGCGGTCATGGGAAATTGCTGATTGATGATTGCTGTTGTTGATTGAAAACGTAGAAACTAGCAGGCTTTTCAATCAAAAATCAAAAATCAGCAGTCAAAAATTGTTTTTCTATTGTACGGAAGGGCCGCCGCGAAGTTGGCTAAGAACCTGGCGCACCGCTTCCGCCAGGGGACCATCGACCGAGCATCCGCTGGCGCATTCGTGGCCGCCGCCGCCGAAACTCTCAGCCACGTGGGCGACATCCATTTTTCCCTTGCTGCGCAGGCTTACCCGGTAGCGCCCATCGGGCAGTTCGCGAAAAAACGCCGCGACCTCGACTCCCCCGATGGACAGAACGTAGTTCACCAGGCCTTCGCAATCTTCTTCAATTGCGCCGCAACGTTCCATCTGCTTCTGAGTGACCCAAGCGTAGGCAAGATGGCCTTCCGCAGTCAGGTTGCGCAGGGCTTCGCCGAGCAACCGGATTTTCGCGAGCGAGTGCGCGAAATAAATGCCGCGCGCGCAGTACGCCGGATCGGCGCCTGCCAACACCAGTTCACGCGCGAGGGAGAACGTGTTCTCATTTGTTCCCTGAAACATGAACGAACCGGTGTCGGTCATCAGCGCCGTGTATAGACAGGTGGCAACTTCTGCGGAAAATTTCACATCCGCTTCCCGCGCCAGCCGAAACACCATTTCCGCAGTCGCTACTGCGTGAGGATCGATCCAGTTGACGTGCGCGAAGGGACGTCCACTGACATGATGATCGATGCTGATCAGGAAGCGGTTTTCGAGACCTTCGAGCCGCGTGCGGTGAATGCTGTCGCACTCCAGAATGATGGCAGAATCGTAGCTCCCCATCACCTGGCTAGACTGCACGACCTGGTCGGCAAAGGGAAGTGAACGGTAAACTCGCGGGACGCCATCGTGGAGCACCACATCGGCCTGCTTGCCCATGGCGCGCAGAATCTGGCAGCAGGCCAGCGCCGATCCGACTGCATCGCCATCCGGACGGGCATGCGAAGTCAGCACGAACCGTTGGTGTTCACCAATCTGCCGGAGCACATCCTCCAGCACGTCGCTATGCCTTTTTTCCACCGGGTTCCTTGTGGGCCTTAGCCTTAATCCTTTTTTTCGCTCGCGCCAACAATTCTTCGACCCGCGCCTTTTCCTGTTCGGCGCGATCCAGCCGGAAATACAGTTCCGGAGCGCGCCTCAGCCGCAAACGCTCGACCAGTTCATGCCGGATATATTCACGGGCCGCTTCCAGCCCTTCCAGGCTCTGGTCGGCGTCCGCGTCATCGCCTTCCACGTTGACCCAGACCTGCGCCGAGCGGCCGTCTTCGGCGATATGAACCGCGGTCACACTGACCAGACCGATGCGGGGATCGGCCAGTTCGCCTTCCACCAGCGTTTCGATCTCCTCGCGTAGAGCTTCGCCAACCCGCCCGCGATGATATTTCAGCCCGCGCTTCTCCACCTACAGCACCTCAGGTAAAACGCATGAGAATATCAGAAAAATGGGCCGTCGTGTGTGACCCCAGGAAGCTATTGTCGCCCGATTTTGTGGGAAGCTGGTAAGTACAGAAGTAACAATGCGATGGGGAAGTCCGGGGACAATTCCTTGATCCTTAGTCGTCTAGCTTTGGTACGCTGGGCTTCCATCGTTGCCGCGCTGGGCTTCGCCCTTGCTTGGACAGCCGAGGCGGCTGTCGCTACACGAGCCTCTTAGAAATATTCTACGAAGGAGTCGGCGATTTCGGCGCCGTGGTTGTTGGCGATGCGAGTGGCGGCGCGCTCTACATTTTTCATCAGGCCATCGAGATAGTCGCGGGAGTTGGAAATGGCGGCGATGCCGATGGTGGCGCGGTTCCAGAGTTCGGCGCCGTCGAGTTCGGCGACCGAAACGTTGAAACTGGTGCGCAGCCGGTCTTTCAGGCTGCGCACTACCTGACGACGATCCTTGATGGACTGTGCGGCTTCGATGTGGAGTTCGAGGGTGAGGAAAGCGATCATGCAGTGGTCAGTGGCTAGTGATCAGGGTCAGAGAAAACTGGCCTCTGTTCACTGATCACCGGCCACTGCTTTTACGCCAT
>DATBEI010000219.1:0-16105 GCA_036269595.1 Candidatus Sulfotelmatobacter sp. | reverse complement strand
CTCAATGAGACGACGTGCGGATTGCCGTCATTCAGCATCCCGGCGAAGGGAGTGAGATTCACGCGATAAGGGACGAAGTCGAGAGTTTGAGCACCCGGCGTCGGTACCCACTGATCGGGAAGGAAACCGGTAAAAACCCAGGGAGAAACGGGGGCGATGCCAGCAGGTTTCCCGTCGATGCTGACCTCAGTCTCCCGGAAGTCGGTGTTTCCGCATCCATAGACTTCATTGATCGCGCTCAAGTCATTCGGAAAACATGCATACCACTGCTCGTCGGTCGACTGACTTTGTGAAACCACGTCGAGGTAGAGACGCTCGATGTTGGTCGGCAGAGTGAAAGTGGTTGAAAACTGGTCGGTCGGAGAAAAGAGGAAGGCCGGCAAGTTAACTCCGCCACTGCTGTTGGTTTGAACGAGCGGAAGCACGACATCGGGAGCCTCGCTCTTGCCGTGGTCTTTCCAATCTTGACCGCCTTGATCTGCAGGATAGAACTCGAGATCGGCGTTCACCGTAAACACGCCGTTCAAAAACGTGTTGTAGGGCGGAGGACAGTCTGTAGTGCAGTTTTGGAGGACCATGGTGCCCTGTTGTGGCATTGTGAGCAGAGCGGAATAGTCTGTGACGTCACGCTCAATGTGCCAGGTATTGGTGAGCGTGGCCAGGGGTTCTGGAGTTGTTCCAAAGTAAATATTAGCGTTTGCCATGTACATGCTGGCGGTGCGATCGAACTGCACGCCACCGTTTTCACTGAAATTGATTTCCAGCACTACCTTCTTCCAGGGACCCGTGCAGTGCGAAGGAGGGGTGAACGGGAAGGTCTGGGTGGTTTCAGAAAAAAAGGCGAACTGATAATCGGAAAACAACTGGACCACGCAGGGTTTCATATTGGGTCGCGCCACGAGCGGGTCAGCAGTTGCTTCAAATTGCGTTCCGATCTGCCGGTTCGTACTTTGGGCAGCGCTGATGGCAGTCAGGCTCGCAGCGAAAACAGCACAAATGGCTGGTCCTCGAAAGCAGAGGCGGGAGGGATTCATACCAGACTCCTTGGATTATGGGTCGACGGCGGGATGGGTTCCCGTCCGAGGGCATCCCTTATCGCACTCCTCGTCGTGCATTGTCAAGAAAACTTGATCGAATTGTGGTTGTCCAATCATATTTGTGCTTCATATGTGCAGACTTTTGCAGAAACACTTCGTAAAACCATGGAGTGGTGTACACTCTGCGTCGTCGCAGTTCACGAGCCGACCTTCGATTTGTCGCAGTGCGCGATTTAAGAGCGGCCTTAGGGGCCCGCGACTGAGGAACTCCCGGCATGAAGCCACGGAATCGGGCCGACCAAATTCTTCGAGAGTTACGCCAGGAAGGCAGCCTGTCGCTTGACGTCTTGATTGAAAGACTGGGCACGTCGGCAGCCAGCGTGCGTCGTGATCTGGCGAAACTTGACGCCAAAGGACTGGTGCGGCGAACCCACGGTGGCGTGACGTTAGTCGAGCCTTTGCTCTATGAACCCTTTCGTTACGATTCTCTGTTTCAAAACCGCGAGCAGCACCGCACGGCGGAAAAACGCAGGATCGGCTTTGCCGCCGCTGAATTGATCCGGGAAAACGAAACAGTAGGATTCACTGCCGGGACCACAACCACACACGTAGCGCGCAATCTCCGTAACCGGCACAACATCCGGATCATTACCAACGCCATTAATATCGCGATGGAGCTGAGCAATTGCCCAGGGCTGAAAACGTTCGTCACGGGAGGCTTCGTGCAGTGGGCAGGTTCGTTCTCGTTGGTCGGGCACGCTGCGGTCACTTCCCTGAATGATATTTACATGGACCGAGTTTTTGTCAGTGTTTGCGGAATTGAGCCGGCCCGCGGCATTACCATTATCGAACCCGAGGAGGGCCTGACTTTTCGGACCATGATCCATCAAGCGAAGCAGACCGTTGTCGTTGCGGACTCAAGCAAGATTGGGATTGTGACGCCGGCCTTGATCTGCCCAATTTCAAACATCCACGTGTTGATCACCGACGCGCGTGCGACTGATAAGGCAATCGCTCCTTTTCTTGAACGCGGAATCGAAGTGCAGAGAGTTTGAGTTGGCGGAGCGTTCGAGATTCCGGATGTGAGTACGCTTTAAGGCCTTTCTTGCGTTGAATTGAATAGTTGGAATTCGCGAATGTGAGCCTCGCTGGTCGAAGACAGAATATTGAGCCGTACGCGAGAGGCGGTTACCGGCGGAAAGCTGTCAATTCTCTTGTGGCCGATGGCATAGCCGCGGCTGACCTCGAGCCACTTCCCTTCTTTGAAAATCTCAATTGCATATTGCTGAATATTTTGGCCGGCGTTCAGCCATTCCATGGTGAGCGCGTGATTGAAGGTGATGGGCTTGGCGAAATTCACTTCGAGCACGGCATGATGGGAGCCGGCGGGAGCGGACCAGAATGTGTCGGGGTTGCCGTCGAGAGCTAGCTCGTCGGCAGCGGGCGTTTTGAGATGTTGGGCAGCGAGATTAATGCTGTAGCGCCGACGAATCGCGGCGCCGAACTCCTGCAGGCGTTGCACGTCCGCTTCCGGCAAAAGACCGCGGCGATCGGGCGCAATTCCAAGCACGAGCTGCCCGCCGCGGCCCACCGTCTTCTCGTACGTTGCAACCAGTTCCTGAGCCGTCTTGAGACTCGATTCGTCATTGGGATGCCAAAACCAATGCTTCGTGCGCAATGGCGTGTCTGCTTCTACGGGGCGCCAACGTAAATATCCGTGACGATCGATCACGTTCCAATTCTCGTAGGGAATAATTCCATCTTCATTCCCCACCCACCGTATGTCACCGTACTCGAATAAGCCAACGTCGGCGAAAACCAGAGTGTTGGGCTGGTAGGTGCGCAGCTCTTCAAGAATGCGGGGAAAGTTGTAAACATGGCCGGCGCTGCCGGCGCCATCGAGCCAGAATTCTTCAAGTTCGCCATAACCCTGCGCCAATTCGTCGAGCTCGGCCGCATAGTATTTGTCATATTCGGCGGAGTTGCTGTAGCGCGGTTCGTGACGGTCCCAGGGCGACAGGTAGACTCCGAATTTCAAACCGTACTTCCTTGCGGCTTCTTCTACGCGTCGCACCATGTCTCCCTGACCGTTTTCCCAAGAACTGCTTTTAACGCTGTAATCGGTCTGCGCTGTCGGCCAGAGGCAAAATCCATCGTGATGCTTGGCAACGAAGATCACATACTTCACGCCCGCAGACTGGAGCGCCCGCATCCATTGTTCCGGATCGAACTGCGTGGGATTGAATATTTTCGGATCGGCAGTACCATCGCCCCATTCGCGATCAAGGAAAGTATTTGGACCAAAATGGATGATTGCCCCCATTTCCAGATCTTGCCATTCACTTTGCTGCGGAGACGGCTTCAGGTCAACCGCCTTCTGACCGGAAACAGGAGCGACAGCGATCAATGCGAGGAAAGCGAAGCTACGAAATCGCAGCAGGAGACCCATGACGCAACCCAGGAAGTTCTCAGGGCTGGTCGGCATGGACTGCTTCCTCTCTTGGAGAGATTACAAAGTAGGCGCTGTCGAAGGGCGCCAACTCTACGGCCTGCACCGGATCGCCTGGATCTGCCGCGGCGTCACTGGACCGGATGTTTATCGACGCTCCGTCTTTCCATTGCAGGTTTACTTTTTGCGTGCTTTCCGTTGGATTGTATAGATGGGCGAGCCAGCTGTGGCCACTGGCAATCGGTTTAATTGAGGAAACCAACACCTCCGTGGCTGAGGGTCTCATCAGCGAGGCGAGCGGTGACGACGAACTCATCGGAGAGACCACCAGAGGCTGCCTTTGTTCCGCGCCAAACTTTGCCGCATCGGAGGCGCGGAATGCGCCGTGGGGACGAATGGAATAACGGAATGTGACCGGCCCTTCCTGATCGGCTTTGTAATTGGTATGCCAGTAGTTGTTCATGACATAGGAATAGATCGAGGAGGATGGACTGATAGTTTTCATCCACGGCTGTTCTGCCGTGATGCTGCCAATCTCGATGAGAGGAGCGTTGGTTGTGGTCCAGGTGAAGCCATATTCGCCGTTGGAAATATCAACCCAGCTCTGCACGGAAAAGAAATTCTTGCAAGCGCCCGCCAATTGATCGGCCTCGGGGCGAACAATGCCGTTGGCAACGTCGTAGCGCAACTGCCCTCCCGGCACGGCAAAGGGAAATGCGATGTGAACTCCCTCTTTTTCTCGAACCGGTTTTTTATCGATGTTTGTGATTAGGTCCACGCGGTCGATGCCTTCGACAAGGCGAATCTCGCTGGAATAGCGATTCGCTCCCGGCGCGTCGGCCTCAACCAGAAAGGACACCACGAGATTTCCGTGCTCTCTCACTGAGCGGTGAACGTTCGTTAAGGTCTGGGCTTTTTCAGGGTCGGTTCCCAAAACGTAGAGATACTGACCGAGGCCAAGGTGGTGGGCGGCGTCCACCAACTGGATTCCGTTATTCTTCGATTTCAGGCTATCGATCGCTCCTGTTCGCGGATTGACGGTCACTGCCAGGAAGTCGTTCTGCAGTGCGTTCCCGTCGATGCTCGCACCGGGCCGGCTGTAGGCTTGACCCTTCTCCACGAGCAATCGCTTGGCGGAAAACGGCGGGACATTTTCCACGAGCACAGCCAATTCTCCGGTGGATAATCGCTGTGACGGTACGGGCTTGCCCTCTTGTCCGACCACACGATCACCCGCCCGAGTTAATTCGGGCCTGAGATACACAACGTCAGTACGAGGCCAAGAATCGGTGTTGTAAATATCGACGGAAGGGTGTGCGGAGTCAGCGGGATGGACGGTAGCTTCTGCCTTCGATATCAACTCGCGAGAGAGGCGATCGGCATCCAATGCGAATTTTCGCTTGAAGTCCCATTGTTGCTTTACGAAAGGCAAGTCCGGTTCTTCGATGCTGTTGTGAGCTCCCCAAGTATGCTCGTCGTAGAAGACGACATTGCGCCATGCAGATTCGTATTCGCTTGCGGGATAGGCTGCCGGCGAGAGCATCGACCACAAGGTTTGTCCCTGAACGAGCCTGTCGACCGCGGCACGATTGAGTGCACTTTCGAATGCGGTAGAAGCCGCGCCATCTTCCCAGTAAGGAGTGAAGTCTCCTTGCACGACCGGCAGACTCGATCCGTAGCGGCGCTCGAATTCTTGAAACATCTGATCGTGCGTTGCCAGTATCAAGCGGGGAGTGACGTAACGCTCGTTCCAGTGCCGCACGAAATCGGGGAGTGTGGGATCCGGCGGCCCGTTGTCAGCCAGCGTGTAAGGAAGCTGGACGATTTCGTAGGGATAGGAATTTTCATCCAATTTGCGCGCCAGCTTCATGATCTTCTCGTCACCAAGTTGGCTCAGCGAGCCCTCATGAAAGCTTGAGTAACTGGCGCCCGCCATCCAGGTCAGCACCTTTTGATTTCCGGACTGGGAAGCCCAATAAAAAGGTCTGTCGCCCCAGGCTTGCAGGGTGTATCCGATACGATCGCCGGAGTTGGGCGCAGTCGCGAAATATCGCACACCGCTTTGCGCCAAAGCGGAAACCAAACCCCAGCTAAATCCGGGAACGTCTGATGTGACTGCCGTGAGCACGGGCAACTTGTACTCAGCCCGCAGCTTCCGGGCAAAATCGAAGAAGTGGCTCATCTCGTCGGAATTAGCCAATCCAGTCAATATGTTTGCGTATAAAGCGCTGATCCCAATCTCGCCCGCACGCACATCTGAAACAAAATCTTCGCGCTGTGCTGGTGAAGCTTGCTTCAGATAACTCTCCAAGGCCCAGATCGTTTCTAAATTCCATTTGTAACGCGCCTCCACTGGATAATTTTGCGTTTCGCGAATAAGCTGCATGGCTTTCTCAAGATTGTTCCATTGCTTGCGCTCGACATCGGGCTGCAGGTCAGTATAGCCAATGTCGTTGTGGGAGTAAGAGAGCAAGTAAATGTCTCTTTTGTGAACCGGACGAACGGAAACCCTAGTGGTCTCAACAACCCGATCGTTAAGCTTGAATACGAATGGCAGGGAGCGCGCAACATCCACGACGGGGATCGGCAACTGAAGAACGTTCCCGCCTATTTTCAAATCACTGCTGATCACTTTTTGACCAGGCGCGCGCACGGTAATACTTCTACCGCTCACTAGATTATCGAGACTCAACCGCAGAACTTGTAGTGTGTTCGCGCCATCGCGCAGCAAGGCGGGCTCGGCTCGCACAGCCGGAATGAAATTGAAGGGATGTTGAAACGTCATGAACCAATCTGGGCTTCCCGTATTGTCGCCTCGCACCTCCAAGGTGAGAGGTTTCCCGTGCGCGAAACTTTTTCCTGGAACTTTCAACACCATGTAGCCGAAGAGATCTCCGGCCTTGTCGGTCATGGCCGAGGAGAACGATAGCTCGGCGCCGTCTTTCCCGTTAACCTTCCAATTTTTGGCCGACTGATCTTTCGCGTTTTGAAAGACGAACCATTGTTCACCATTGATCAAAAACTCGAATTGGTGGCTGTCTTTTTCTTCTGCAAAGCCAGCGCATTCGATTCCTGCCAGCCAAATGAATTGCGAGTAGTCGTCAGCGGGCTCAGGTAAGGGATCTGTTTCCCATGAAATGGAAGACGCGATCCGCTGCCCGCGCACGAGCAGGGCTGAATCTACGTCTGGATCGGACGAGTGGTATTCGATTGTTTGACCCTGGCGCGAAACGCGGTAACCACTTAGATATGCTGCGGAAACACGCGGTACTGGCGTGGCGGAATCTTTTACCTCAATGACAATTTGCGCTGCCGGTTGCTCTGCTGAAAGGGACGAGCACGCAGACAAAATAGTTCCGACGACTAATGCCACGGCGCGGAATATGAATGAATTAGATTTTCGCCTCACATTATTGAGCTCACATTACCTTTGTAGAGCGTAGCAGAACAGCCGTAGCTAAAAAGCAGATGACACGTTATTTCCATGGCGAGGATTGCACTATCGTCGTGAAGCCCAAAACATCTTATCAGTAGCGCCGCCGCTGATATCTAGGCGCTGATGGTGAGTTTCGTTTGCCTGTCAAATGAGGATAACGAAGTCAAACAAGTCCCTGAATCCCGTTCTCATCTTGAGTACACTTGTTCTCGGAATGAGTACACCAACGGTCTGGCGGATCATCTATTCGGTCGCACGCGGGGCGCCGTCTTGGCTCTGCTCTATGGCCGCGCGGATCAGTCATTTTATACGCGCCAAATCGCACGCGAAGTCGATGCCAGCGTAGGTTTCAACTGCTGTTCGTTCACCGTCCGCGTCAGGGTGTTATCAGATGCCATCTGGCTCGAGGAACCGCCGCTGGCCGCGACCTTCGCCAACCCGAAGTCGAGGATCTTGGCGTGGCCGCGCTCGGTTACAAAGATGTTGGCTGGCTTTATGTCGCGATGCACGATGCCCTTGGCATGAGCGGCGTCGAGCGCATCGGCCGCTTCAGCGGCGAGGGGTAGCAGGACTTCCAGATCCAGCGGCCGCCCCCCGATGCGGTGTTTCAGCGTCATGCCCTCGAGATACTCCATGGCGATGAACGCCTGGCCGTTTTCCTCGCCGATGTCGTGAATGGTGCAGATGTTCGGATGATTGCATGCCAAAGCCGCTTGCGCCTCGCGCTGAAAACGGCTGAGGGCCTGCGCATCGCGTGCCACTGCGTCCGGCAGGAACTTCAGAGCGACGCAGCCGTGTGTCCTCAGCCTTGTAGACCACTCCCATGCCGCCGTCGCCCAGTTTCTCGACGATACGGTAGCGCGGTCATCCGGACACTTCGACACAGACCCCGCCGGTCGAACAGGTGTGTTGGTCAGACGCCTACAGAGAAGCTCGACCGAAATCATCAGCGTCGCAGAAAAACAATTCTATTGGTCCAGTCCCACTTCCAAGTTTCTCTTGCCAGTCTGGTCAAGGCCCAGACCAAACTGCCGATATCCGCGGGCGAAATTGTTTTCTCGTCTACAAAAACCACGCCACCGTGCGTTCGCGCTTCTTCCGCCCAGGTTTTAAGCAGCGGAGGAATCGTCCTCCGGTCATAAGTAACAAGCGTTAGCCCTTGGACAGCGGCTTCTCGCAAACAAGCGGAGTCCTCCCCTCCCAGGAAGTGCCCATTCTCCCATTCCACCATGTAGCGAACTTCTATCGTGCGATTGCGGCGACGCAGACCACTCGCGACCTGCGGTGAGATATGCTCATCGAGAAGAAGCTTGAGCATTTCAGTTTTTCGCCGCTTTTTTGGAAACGAATTCGGCAGCTTGCGGCAACATGCGCTTCAGCGCTTCAAAATTCGTCGTCTCATTCTCAGCCATTGCCTCGCTGATTTCTTCGGGAAACGCCCTCGCATAGCTGACAGCCGCCTGGACCTTCACTTCTGGCCACTTGAGATGTCTTGCGACGGCAGACACATCTTTTCTATAGCTGTGGACGAGCAACATGACCTCCCAAACCGCGAGCGTGCTCCCTTGAAGGCAAGCTTGTCGGCCCGCGGGCGAGTCGCGAAAGTCGATGAATCCAAATTCTGACCGGCGCAAGCCTTCCTCTACCAGGCGCGCACTGGCGTCGCTGGGGGTCCATCCATGCCGATACGCCATGCGTTTCAGACGCTTTCCGCTTTTCGTCGGAAGGCGCATGCTAATAACCATCGAACGGGTTGGTTTCATCGCAATTTCTCCGTTGTAACTCCTGTAAGTATTGTAACATGCCACACTGAACGTCGCTGAACACTCGTACCCCATAGGGATCGCTGGCGATGTCAATTGTGCAGTGCGATGACGAATTGGAGGCGCATCCCTCGCTCCGAATTGTTGACCTAAAATCTCGATTACGCTCATTGGGGTAAAATCGACAGAAGCAATTTGCGTAAGTCGCTGGACTCCACTCCCACATACAAAGGCCACTCATGGATTGGGCACTTCATCAGCAGCAAGTGCGCTTCGATATTCGCCCTGAACGCGCCGAATATGAGTATCTTTTCAAGCATCAGGCGAGAGTGCTTCAGGACCGACTTGCGCGGCTGGGGGGTGGCGACCGGACAAAGGAAATTCCTATCGCCGAGTGGGAGAGAGTCTACCGAAGCGAAACAGGGGCGCGGAGACTGCTGCATCAGGCAAGAGTTCTAGGCTGGGGAAAAGAGAAAAGGCATTACTACGCTCACAAGCTATCATGAGGTCATGTGTCGCTTGTCGTAAAATCCCGGTTACACTCAATGACCATAGCGTCAACCAACAACCAAGTCTTCCAGCAGACAGCTGCCATGAGCGGGTTTTTCTCGGATGAATTAAAGGAGACAGTGGTACTTTTGCGCTACTACTGAAGTGAACTGGCGACAGAGGAGAAGGCGTTATTCGCGTTCGAGCCGACGAGCCGAATAGTGCCAACCACTAGTACCAAGATCACCGCCAGCATCACCGCATATTCGGCGATGTCTTGCCCTTGATCGCCCGTCCAGAGTCGGAGGAGGTTGCACATCGGGCACTTCCTTTTCACCAAAGATTCGACGTGTCACTGCCGTGCGATGGGGTACCTCATCGTGACGGCACAGGAAATGAGCAACTGACCTGATGACAGTCTGCTCGCTGTCCTGAGGTCTGTCAACATCCAGAATGCTGGCTCGGCTTCAGACCAACCACTGCTCTTTTCGGACAAGAACTCCGGGGCTTTGGAGGCGGCGGAGCCATCCTTATCTGTCATCGGTCTCTGCAACTGGGTGAGACCACTGTCCCTTTAACCCGATGCTGCAATGCGTCGACTCCTTTCGCCTTCTGTTGAGACACCTCGGACTAGGCTTGCAGCCAATCGTCTAGTTCGTGCCCATCGTTTGTCCCGCGTCCCTCGTACAATTCATGAGCACGATGACGGATTTGATCTTGCAGGTCGGCCGTCGATTTCGTCACTTTTGTTTGTGATTGATTTGGAATAGCTGCGAGGCTTGTATGTTTCATTGTGGGGTTGCTCCTTTATACGATCGCTGTACTTCAGTGGCGTTCTCGGACCGTTCTAAGCGTTGACTAGTCGGCACTAACCTGCACCGACTCCAACTCCGGTATGCAATGGGAGTTTTGCAGGGATTTGATAGCGTCTTCGGCCGTAAATTTGCCCATGACCAACTCCAGCGTGCGATTGGTTGTCATGTGGATCGGAGTCGGATCAACTCGCTGCACGTATTTAGGGGCGTAGTTGCCGCCACGGTTCACTTTCACAACAAATTTGATGTTTTTCATTTCTGTCCTTTCCGGAAAAACGTGAACAGAGCGGCGGTTCATTTCTTTGAAGTCGAGTACACGACCGCTGTGAAGGGCTTGCCACACTCCAAGCAACTTGCCTTTAATCGGGAGGTGATCAATCCACAGGATGGGCACATCCGCTGTGATTGAACCCCGGCCAACTGCGGTTTCAGCCTGTGCATCCAGCGGAACAGCAGGATCATGAACAGCACGATCAGCAGACCGAGGAAAATGCTGGTTGCATTCATAAGGCGACCTCTCTTGGCCAGCCGCACCCACCAATATAAATCCCCTGGTCTCCCTCGGTCTGACCAGGGATGATCAAATGACGAGGTAGAGTGCAGTATTTTTCGCGGGCACTCGATCTCAGCCGATTGGAGTTGAAGTTCCCTTCGCAATTACGGGATAGCAGAACTCAAGTCGTCGGTTGGCAGTTTCGGCTCTTCCAGGCCGAGCCTGACCACAACTTGAACCCTCTCGTCATCAATGGCATCATCCCCTGCATGAAATCGCTCGTGCGACTCCTTCGTCGTGCACTTTTGATCTCATTTTTCTGCACCACTCTTCACGCCCAAGAGATCTCCATTCAAGCGCTCGTCACCCCTTCCACCGTCATCACCAAGGACGGCCGCCCCGTCAATTTCGCACTCCACGGATTCATCGAATTCAGATCGCTGTCCGAACTGTTTCCCTACATCGACTCGCAAACCCATCGCTGGCCGGGCAACCCCGCCTTCGACGACGCCAAGCGGCAACAACTCGCCCGCGAACTGCTTCGCCGCGGCATCGAGAGTCGCGTCGTTTCCATGACGGACGAGCGTCCGTTCGAAACGCTCATCACGCATACCGAAGACGAACTCCGCCGAGCACTCGTACAAGTCACCGAACCCATTCCGGTTGGATACGCCGAGGCCTTCGTCGCCGTCCAGCAAAAATGGAAGCACGCTATCAATTGCTGGAGCGCCGCTCCTTCCATTCCCGCACGTGTCCTCTCCAATTGGTACCCGATCGCCGAGGGCATCCCGCTCTATGGCGCCACCTATGACTCCACCGAGCACTTTTGGCAAGCTATCAAATATCACAGCGACACAACCGTTGCCGACCTCAACGCCCTTCTCACCACGTTTGAGCGCCAGAATTGGACGCGTTGGCTCGCCCGCCTCGATGCCAATCCTAGCCTCTACCTCCCGAACGCTTACGCAATCGAGTTCCTGCGCTCCAACCTCACGCGCGACCGCCTTCGCTGGTTTCGCGATCAACTCGCCACTCACAATCTTCAATCCACCGACCACGCTCGTGCCGTGCAGCAACGGATCGCAGCGCCCTTCCGCTTCACCGCCTTCGAAGAAAAGGTCATCTGGGGAGACCTCGCCGACGTCTTCCACCTGGTCTACACCTTCTCCCTTCCGGATGACCCGCTCCGCGCTACCCTCGAGCGCTCGCACTTTGACGGAATATATTTATGCAGTCGCAAAATGCCGTTCACCAGTGAAGACTTCCGCTCCCTCATGCTCGAAATCTGGCACGTGAAATATCTTCAGATGCCGCGCTTCCGCGAACTCATCAGCTCGATTCCCATCGAGATCCGCCTTGAGCATTTCCTCAACGACGGCGACTCCCCCGATATTCCGATTCCAATTTATGTCGGCTACCTCAACCAGATCCGCGATCTCGCCCGACGACATTCGCCTATGTGGCGCGGTGAGACGCCGAATGGTTTGCTCCTGGATAATGGGACCGCAGCGGCAACAACAAGAGCGACAAGAGGAAGAGCACCAGCAGGGCGATAATGATCATCACCAGCAGCAGAAGGATGAGGATGAGAAATGACGATCGCCAGCGCGGACGCTGTCCGCATCCCGTGAGCTGTCCAGCATGAAAGCGCCGGCATGCCCGACAACAGCAATACTCCGACGAAGCCTCTGGTCCGCCACATAATAATGAGGTTGACCAGCTAGAATGTGCCACGGCTGCCGGCATGCCCTGCACAAACCGGGAGACCGCTCGACACAATAACCTAAAACTGATACAACATAATAACCTAATACTTGTGCGGCTCTAAAACCTAATATTCGCCCGACGCAATAACCTAAGGACTGCACGACATGGCTACACCGTCCGAAAAACTCGCGGAGTCGCTTGAACTCCTCCACAAGCTGCAGCATGCCAATGGTGCCGCGGCCATCCGGGCGAAGGAGATGTCTCGTACTCACAGAGAGCGCCTCAGGGCCAATGGCTTTCTACGTGAGGTGATGAAGGGCTGGTACGTTCCAAGCCGGCCCGATGAAAAGGACGGCGATAGCACTGCGTGGTATGCCTCGTTCTGGAGCTTCGCTGCTGTTTATCTAGAAACCCGCTTTCGGAAGAATTGGAGCCTATCACCGGAGCAGTCGCTCTCCCTGCATGGCGGAAACTGGACGGTTCCGCGCCAACTCTTCGTTAGGTCCCCAAAAGGCGGGAACAAGGTCGTTCCGCTCCCGCATGGCACATCCCTGCTGGACGTCCGGGCCGCTCTACCTCCACCGACCGACCGCGAAGAAAAGGAGGGCCTGCGGATGTCCTCGCTGGATTGGGCCCTGATTGAGAGTTCCCCGCAATATTTCGCCAGCCATGCGACCGATGTGCGGGCGGCAATGGCGATGGTCCGCGACGTTTCGGGGCTGCTGGCGCGTCTGCTGGAAGGCGGTCACAGCGTGATCGCCGGCCGGTTGGCGGGCGCCTTCCGCAACAGCGGCCGCGACCGCTTCGCCGACGAGATTGTGAAGTCGATGGGCGCAGCCGGTTATGATGTGCGTGAGTCGGACCCGTTCAACGATCGTCCCTCGCTATCTCTGCCCACGCGCGAAACATCTCCGTACGTGAACCGCATAAGGCTGCTCTGGGACAAGATGCGCCAGCCCATCATCGACCGATTCCCAACGGCGCCAGGCCTCGCTAGGAACACAGGCGCGTACATGAAGCGTGTCCAGGAAGCGTATGTAACGGACGCCTACCACTCTCTGTCGATCGAGGGCTATCGCGTCACGACGGAACTGATCGAGCGCGTACGCAGCGGTACTTGGAACACGGAAGGAAACGAGCACGATCGGGAACAGACGAATGCCATGGCAGCGCGTGGCTACTGGCAGGCGTTTCAGGTCGTCGAGAAGAGTATCGGGCGCGTACTCCAGGGTGAAAATCCGGGTAGGGTTGCCGAGGCAGGCCATCGCGAATGGTATCGGGCGATGTTTGCGCCAAGCGTCGCCGCCGGCATACTCAGACCGTCCGACCTGGCGGGTTATCGCAACGGACAGGTCTATATCCGGCAGTCCATGCACGTGCCTCTGAACCGCGACGCAGTGAGGGACACGATGCCTGCGTTTTTCGATCTGCTGGTCGAAGATGCCGATCCAGCAGTCCGCGTCGTTCTTGGGCACTTCATCTTCGTCTACATCCATCCATACATGGACGGCAACGGCCGCATGGCGCGGTTCTTGATGAATACCATGATGGCCGCAGGCGGATACCCTTGGACTGTGATCCCGCTACCGGAGCGAAAGGCCTACATGGCCTGCCTCGAAAATGCGAGCGTCGGCGAGGATATCAGACCCTTTGCTGATTTTGTGGCACTTCTTGTGGAAAAGCGTCTTGCCGGTGAGCCGCTGCCGGAGGTGCCGAAGGGCGCGAAGGCCGTCAACCATGAATGATGCGCGACTGGACCATCTCAAACGCTTTTATTCGATCCTTGCGAATCTTCCGGTCACGGCGTTCGAAGCGCGCGCACAATCATGGAGTATTGCTGGTGACCGGCAGCGACGGCGGAAACATTCTGGTGATTCACGGCCCACCGTCCACGAGATGACATTATGGGTGCAGGCCGGCCTTCCGCCGTCAGTGGCGCTGCAGGCGGCAACATTTAATTCGGCACGCTTGCTGCGCGCGGAAAATCACATCGGTTCGTTTCGCACGGGAAACGATGCCGATCTGCTGCCGGTCGACGGAAATCCTCTGGAAGACATAACTGCAGCCGAACGAATTTCGCTGGTGGTATTCAAGGGCGAGCGCATCGACCGCAGCGATTTGTTCGATCAGCATTAAAAACGAACTCGAAGTAAGCGGCCTGCCCGACTCTAGTTATGTAAGACGGACCATCGCGCAGCTCCCCATCACCTGGATCGGGCGATCGGTACCAGTGCGGTAAAGGCCGTTTCTTCAGCTTTGATCCGGTCCCTCGCGAAAAGCAGGAATGAGAGCAAAACCCCAAAGTTGGGCCGGATCCGCAACTGTACGAGGATCCTATTTTAGGTCTTAGCCGCTAGCTTGGACTTCAGCGACTTTTTTGTTCCCATGTCTTGGGCAGGAGCCGTTTCCTTGAAATTCTGCAGCAGAATAAGCTGGCGCTACAGGCCCTGGTCGACAAAGATTCGTACCTTAAGACCTCTGGAGAATTTTGGGAGAGTTGAAGCACTGCAGTGGAACAGTGACGCGTGTGAAGGTCGGTTCTGCACTTCGCCCGCAAACGGGTTTCTACCGAATTACACTGAACGACTGACGACGTTTGGGTCCAAAACGAAATACGGCAAAGTCCTCGTCGAGCGACGCGACACGTTCAATGCCGAGACGGCGCATGACGGCAAAGCTAGTGCGGTCGACGATGGAAAAGTCTTGGTCAGGCCAGGAAACTCCAATCTCCCACGCGGCCTCTAAATCCGCGGGCCCGACTGCTTCAATAGCTGCGATGCCGCTTCGTAACCCCTCCCAAAATCGCTCAGCTACGTTGCGCCGAAGCTTGTGATGAAGCAAGCTCCATGTCTCGACCAAGACATGATCCGAGGTGACTAATGCTTCGCCCCCCCTCAGGATGGTTTTGGCGCGAGTGTTGCTGTGATCGCCCGAATCCGCTGCTGCGTACCAGATTGACGTGTCGATAAATAGGCTCATTCGACGATCAGGGACGCCGGCGTCTCCTGTGTAAGACATCCAGAGATTCAGCAATCATGGAATCCTTGTCGTTCGCGACATCGGAGCCACCTGAATTGCCAAGATCGAAAATGCGATCGGCTTTGATTGTGGCTCTAGGGCGGGTGAGATCGCGCGCCACCAGGCGGCGGAAATATTCAGCGAGAGATACCCCGAGTTCGCTTGCGCGTTGGCGGGCTTGACGCTGCATCTCAGCTTCAAGTGTAATTTGGGTTCGTGCCATCATGATGTATACATCATATCACATAATCAGGTAGAGAAGCCTTAATTACACCTCTCCATTTCCGGTGGAAGACTGGGGCAAACTGCTGGGCGACGCGGTTCGAGGTCAGCATGGTGCAGCCGCCGTAAGCGCCATGCTCGACCGTTTACTCACCGCCGCCGAAGAACTGCTGGAGATCATCATGCGCCGCTACGAGCGGGCCAGCTGCACCACGGCCATGTGCTCAAGTGCGGTCCACGGAGCTGGCGTACCAAAACCGACTTGCCACCACTGGAGGCGACAGGGTAGAACATTCTCAGTCCTGGACGGCCAATCCCGTTGGCCGGTTTTGAAGTGATAACTGTTGGCCGCTTTTGAAGTGATCACTGAGGTCTTTCGAAACGTATACCCGTCCTGCAGGCTGTAGAGGTCGGAATCATTGAAAACCGCAATGGTTTGACCTGCTCACGTGATACCTGCACTATGTAGCGGGTAAAAGTTGTAAATGGTATACGCCCGGGAAGGATCGAGACCAAATAATCTCGTGCCGGGAATTTCGTAAGCGTACGGGCTACACCGTGTTGACGGAGGAGGTTAGTCTCGGCGTTTGCGGGTGGCTCGGAAGGTGGATGAAACGGGAGGATTGATCTCGTCGGTGTAGATTTCATCAGCCCAGGCGCGCTCGATAGCCTGGTC
>DATBEI010000151.1:0-10635 GCA_036269595.1 Candidatus Sulfotelmatobacter sp. | reverse complement strand
TTTCCGCCAATCGCACTGTGTCCGTTACCCCAGCCAAATCCGAACTGGGTGCCGATGTCGCGCGCAAACTGCCGTGTGGCAGCCACTACGCGCGCTTCGATTTCGACTTCCTGCGTCTTGCGGTCGAGCTGCGTCAGCAGTCGGTCGATGGTTGGAAGCACTTTGGGAATATCGTTGATGATCACAGCGTTGGTGCGATCGTCAGCCACCACATCGCCGCGCTGCGACAAGAACTTCTTTACTGTGATGATGACGTCTTTCGCCTTGGCATAGCTCAGGAAGCGCGTGACCGAGACCTTCTCAACCGCCAGCGTTTCCGATTCGATCTGAGCCCGGCGAGCGTCAGCTTCATGCTTCAGGGTTTCGACGGTGGCGATGCGAAGAACATTGCCTTCCAGTTCGCGCGCCAGATCGTTGTTCTTGAGCACGATGTCGAGCGCCTGATCCCACGGCACATCATCGAGCACTACTGTTAGCGTGCCATGCACGTTAGGATCGAGCACGACATTGAGCCCGCTGATTTCGTGGATCAGACGGAAAAAGTCTTTCAGGTCGACGTCTTTCAAGTTCACCGAGATCGGCTCACCCGTATACTTTGGCCCGGTCACCGCAGCGGCCTGCCCAGCTTGAGCCTTCTGCTCAGCCGCGAGATTGACCGCGGGAGTGATGGCGTTGCTGTTCTGGGCTTGAGCAGCGTGCGCGCTTACCGGAAGCAACTCTGCGGCTGTCTTGTCGGAGAACCGCGCCGCGGCTTCCTGGGCGCGAACCGTAGGTTCGTCGGCGACATCGTCTTTCTTCACGTCGCTCGCCTGGCTCTTCGCCTGGTAGGAAGGCTCAACAAAAACATAATCGGTGGGCGAGGAGTCTTTGGCAACATCCTTCGTTGCCGGCGCCTCCGCCTTGGGTGCCGATTGCGCAGCCAGGGTGGCTGTCGCCGGAGCGGTCTTGGCGACTGCGTTCGTATGCAGCGTCAGAACCAGCTTCCCGGCAGGACCGGGCGTCAACTCGTAGGCGCAAGCCTGATCGAGATCGACAACCACGCGAGTGGTGGGATGCGTCTGCCCATCCATGCCAATACGCACGTCCTTCACTCCTGCAGCGCCCACAGCGATGCGAGCCTGTCGATTCGCCATCACTGTTTCCGGCAGTTCCACCACCACACGAGCGGGTGAGTCGAGGGTGCTGAGCTTGGGCGCCAGAGTGCCCTTGGAGCTCATCTCGACGCGGATGTCGTCCGTACCACGGACTACGTTGACTCGATCGAGCTGGGTCGGTGTTTGCGCGCCTGCCGCCACCACCAACAACAGCAGCGATACGAACATGGTCACTTGTTGCTTTCGCATTTCGCCTCTCCCACCCGCGGGCCGGGCCCGCGTGTCCTTCTGGAAACTTGATTTCGGCGCTGCCGTTTCCGGCTCCGCCGTTCTTACCTAGACCGCCGGCGTGAAGATTCTCTTCACCACTTCGCGGGTGAACGACTTGCCCAGTTTGTCCTGGATCGTCTCCTGGAACACCACTGAGTCGCCTGTGATCTTCACCACGTAGCCGTTAAACACGGGATCGTTCTCGCGCAAGAAATAAGCCTTGTTCAGGTTGTTGGTCACGACCGCAATGAAGCCGCTGTCAGACTTCACCACGCCCCGCAAATTGATAGTGCCAATCTCCAGGCACTTCTTTCCGGTCGCGCAGCCGGAACCATTCTGCTGCACCACTGGACTGAAGAAGGGATCGCGTTTGCCGCTCATCGCCCACTTCTTTTCTTCGGGCTTGGGCGCGGGAGCCGCAACATTCTTGGCACCCACCGGGATTGGCGCACTCGCCGCCGGGGCTGCGATCTTAGTAGCCGGAGCCGCGATCTTGACCACCGCTGGCGCAGCCGCTTTGGCGTGCTGCTTCGGATCGGGTTTAGAGGCTGGCGCGGGAGTAGCCACTACGGGCGCCTTCACCACTGCTATTTTCGTCGGGACGATGGCAGCCTTGGCGGCAACCTTTGGTTGCTGCGCGGGTGTAGCAACCTTCGGCGCCGCTACCGCGGCGGCCTTGGCGGGTGCCGGACCGGCGAAGCTCGGAGTTGGTCCTTGCGCGTGCAGCGTCAGAATCGTTTTCCCAGCCGCGCCCGCAGTCAGGTCATAAGCCAGCGGCTTCTCCAGATCGATCACCACACTCGTGGTAGGAGGAGTTTTGCCGTCCATGCCAATGCGTACGCCTTTCACTCCGGCGCTACCCACGGCAATCTTGCTTTGCGAGCTCGCAATCACCGTCTCGGGAAATTCCACCAGCACCCGGTTTGGAGATTTCAACGTGCTCAATCTCGGCGTAACGGGCTGGGAGGAACTGATCTCGATCTGCACAGAGTCCGCCCCCTTCACCACATTCACCTTCTCCAGTTGGTTGTGCTGCCCCGTCTTCGCCGCAACCTCCGGCTTGGAAGACGGAATCGCGGCGGGCTTTACGGCTGGAGCCGGAGCGCCTGGCGCGGGCTTCGCCTTGGCCGGCGCGGGAGCCGGGCTGGGGCCGTTGGATTGCTTCTGCTGCAGCGATTTTGCAGTGCTGCGCGCGTTGTCGATGGCGTCCGGATTCTGTGCCGCAGCCGCAGCCCACAACCCGCCCGTCATCATTGCCATTGCCAGAATGCCTGTCGTCAGCTTCATAGCCATCCCTACTTCGCCGCCGGCGTTCCCGGCTTATTGCCGGACGCGACCGCTGAAGGTTGCAAATCGTGACTGAAGTATGTAGTCGCTGTGAAAGTCGCAACGATGCTCTCATTCGGCGCGTACTGGTACGTGTGCTTGGCTTTCGCGTCGCCGGGTTTTTTGGTCGTTGACACCAGCAGTCCACTGACGTTGACAATCCGCTCCAGCTTGCTCACGTGGTCAAAAAAGTTAAGGACCGAGTAGTAGGGCCCGTCGATTTGGATTTCGAAGGGAACCTCGGTGTAGTACTGCTGCGACTTCGTGTCCTTCGCTCCGAATCGCCGGATCCACACTCCAGATTTCTGGGCCTCGGCGTCGAGCATGGTCATGAATCCGTCGACCTGCTTTTCATCCGGAACGATGCGCTGCTCGATCTCGAGTTGCTGCTTGAGTTCGGCCAGTTGCTGTTCCATCTGTTTCAGCTTGGGGCGATAGGATTCGAGTTCGTTGTTTTCCTGAATCTTCTGTTCCAGGGCATGCTGCGCGGTCGCGTTGCTTTCGTTCAGGCTCTTGAACATCGTGAAGTAAAGAGCCGCGGTCACAATCGCTCCCCCAAGGAGCACGACGCCCCACTGCTTGATGCCCGATAATTCGCTAAAATTCATCGCCATAGGTCCGCCTTTACGACTTTCCCTTCTCGCAAGTCAGGGTGAACTGGAACGCCTGCATATCCTTCACACTGTCGTCCTGATAGGTTTCCTTGATTTCCACGTTCCTGAAGAAGCCCGTCTTTTGCAGGTTCGCGATCAGGTTTGCAACCGCGTCCGCGCTCAGTGCGGTGCCCTCCAGATTTACGCTCGGCCCCTCATCGTCCATTTTGCTGAGCCACACAGCTTCAGTGTTGTTCACGGTCTCGCCCAGCATGGCCATGAGGGTAACCGGACCGCCCGACTGGCTGGCGCTCGCGCGCAGGCCGTCGATCACATCCACGCGCCGCTTATAGTTGTCGGCCTGCTTCTGCCGCTCCATGAAGCGCGCTTTCACATCGGCCAGTTCCCGATTCCTTTGCTCGGCCACTTTCATGTTCGCGGCAATCGCCTTGGACTGGTGATCCAGCCGGTACCAGTAGCCCAGGTTGAATAAGCCGGCCACCACCAGCACCACCAGAATTTTCAGCTTGGGCGAACCCATATCGCCCATTTCCATCGTGGGCATCGACGGACCGCTGCCGCCGCCGCGCTTGTTCTTGCCCTTGGAATTTTCGAGCAGGTTGATTTTGATCATAGAGAGTCAAAGCTCCTCAGGGCCAAGCCCACCGCTACTGCCATCTGTCCGGGATTCTGCTCCACCAGTTCCGCCCCGTGTCCTTCGACCGGCGGCGTGACCCGCTGAAACGGATTCAACAACTCCACCGGCATGGAGAACTCTTGCCGCAACGCTTCCACCAAGCCCGGCACTTTCGACGATCCGCCCGCCAGGTAGATTTTCTCGATGTGCTCCCCGGCCGCGCTGGCCCGGAAGAAATCGAAGGTCTTTTGAATTTCCAGCACGATGATCTCGGTGACCTGCTGCAGGATCGGCTGCTTCGCGTCCTCGCTCACCGTGCCCACCTTGTTGCCCAGCTTGAGCGATTCTGCGTCTTCAAAGCTCAGGTCCAGTTCCTTCTGCAGCGAGTCGGTGTACTGATGCCCGCCCACACTGACGTCGCGCGGAAACAACGGCGTCGTGCCCTTCACAATGTTGATGTTCATCACGCTGGCGCCCAGGTTCAGCAGCGCCACCACCTGGCCAGGCGCCGGCTGGTAGTTGTACTCGTAGCAATTCTGCAGAGCCAACGCGTCGATATCCACAATAGCCGGGGTTCGTCCCGACATCGAGAGTACGTTGGTGTAGTTCAAAATCTTGTCCTTCTTGACGGCGACCAGCAGGACGTCCATTTGTGGGCTGCCCACTTCGTCGGAGAGAATCTGGTAGTCCAGACTTACATCGGCCAGATCGAAAGGAATGTGCTGCGCCGCTTCCTTCTCGATCGTCTCCGCCAGTTCCTGGTCGCTCATCGAGGGCAGCGAGATTTTTTTCACGATCACGGAGTGCCCGCTCACCGCGGTGGCCACGGCCTTGGTTTTGATCTGGTTTTCGAGAAACAGTTTTGAGATCGCGCTCGAAACCGTGCCCGAGTCCACAATCATTGAATCGACCACGATGTCGGAAGACAGCGGCTCCAGACCGAGGTGCGCGACTTCAATCTGCCCACCCTTTTTCTTGAGTTCGACTGCCTTAATGCTTGAAGAACCTACATCCAGGCCAACAATCGACTTCGATCCCATTCCAAACATGTGCCCACCTTTTTGTGTGGCGCGAGCACTCTTGCCCGCGACGTTTTTGCTACTGTGCCCCGGCAGCTTTCGTGGCCGCCTTCGGTTTGCGTTTCGACTGCGGTTCCATCTCGCTCGACTTCTCTTCCATCCATTGGTCCAGCCGCGATTTCTTGAAGCGCCAGCGATTGCCCAACTTAAACGCGGGAATCTTCTGCTCGCCTACGTACTTGTAAAGCGTGTCTGGACTCACGCCCAGATACTGCGACGCTTGGCGAATGTTCATGACTTCTCGCGAGTCAGCCATAGTTCCTCTTGCCTTTTCAACCCCGTCCATTTCCGGCATCCGGTTTCCTTGGCGAACTGCCATATCGCGGCACGCCCGCAACTGCCTGTCCGGGGACTTTCGGTGTTCCGAGCATATCTCAACCCTGAAAAACCCCGGCTCCAAGCGAATGTCCGCGTTTTTCAGGGTTTTCTACCTGTTTTCTGGAATTGGCCGTCGACCGACCAGAGCGACAATCCAATATATTGCGATCCGCTTTCCCGTTAGTACTATTAGTAGTAGGTGGCTCGTAAGCGGTATCCGGTCACTTGCAGTGCGGTAACTGAAGTACTAGGCACGGTACGGAGGTACTATGTCGCGCGCTCAACTCGCAGCAGACGCAGACCTTAGCGTCTCAGTGGATTCCGGTTTTTGGGTTACGTTAAATCAAAAGAGGGCGGAAGGGAGGTGACGCTCGAGCACAAGTCGCGGCCATCTCTCTCCTGGAATCGCGCTCGCGTCCTATTGTTCAGGCTTGCCTGACAAACTCGCTCGGATTCAATGACAGCCGCAAACGTAGTACTTCAATCGAAGGCCCCAACATTTTATGCGGCCGCGGGCGCGCCCGGAGGCGAGAGACTTCGCGTTGACGACTTAGGGCTGCAGCGCCCGAAGGGCGGAGCGCTGCTGAATTTTTGCGCTGCAAAAAATCTGCCAGTTCTCACACTTCATTCGTGGCATTCGTAAGGTGAAACATGGCGAATCGTAAGCCAGATTTTTTTCTCCATCTTCCGGTGTGAAAAAACCTGCATCTTGACAAGCCTTTGGAGTGAGACCACAATTGCCGCGCCTGGAAGTTGCATTTGAGCGTCCCTGTCCGGAGTCGTTCCCCCCAAATGACGACGAGTTGGAGATAAGGACGCTTCACAGAAACAAACCATCAGCGGAAGTCATCGTTCAGTCCAAATAGATTCTGGGCCCCAGCAACATAGCTAATTTGTTCCTCGAGGAAGATCTGCGCTCTGCTCGCAGTTCAACTCGATTGGAAAAAGCTGTGCGACCAAACAAGTCAAGGAGGCCGTTTATGCAGTTCCTGCACAATTCGCGAGCCCAGCTGATCTGCGGCGTGCTCGCTTCCCTACTGCTGGCATCGGTTGCTGCCGCCGGTAACGGACGTGAATTCTCTGGCTACTTCGATGTTAGCGGAACCCAAGACCAGGGCGAACTCGTACAAGTCACCCTTCACCTGAAGCTTTTCAATCACGGAACCACGGACGCAAAGAGCGTGATTGTGACGCTGGTGGATTCTTCTCCCGCCATGACTCTGCGTGGAAACTTCCAACCGCTGAAGGTGTGGAAGAGCCAGAAATTTGTCGAGATGAGCCAGCAATTCACAGTGACCAAGCGCGAATTCGGAGAATGGATGGCCGCGCCGGGACAACCCAACGTCGTAATTCTCTACCAGGATAGCCACGGCCAAACCTGGCAGAAGGGCGCGCAGCTCAGCCGGCGTCCCCTCGCACCGGTTCCGCTTAGCGATTAAGCCAGAAGCATGAGGGCGTGACGGCAAAACCAAGGGGCAAACATTCTTCGAGGAGAAAACTTTCATGAGCCGCTTCACAATTTTTGTAGGTCTGATGCTGGCCGCGCTGCTGGTGAGTCTCCCAGCGCTGGCTCAGCAGGATGTCATTACCACCGTGATCGGCGGCGGACCCAATGGGATTCCGGCGCTTGACGCAAATCTCTACAACCCGCAAGGAGTCGCGGTCGACAGCTCGGGAAATGTTTACATTGCCAGTTTTAACCAGCACCGCATATTCAAAGTGAACACCGCGGGAACGATCAGCGTGGTCGCGGGCAGCGGAGCCCTGGGCTACAGTGGCGACGGCGTCGCGGGCGGCGCTACCAATGTCGACCTGTATCACCCTTACGCGGTCGCGGTCGACAGTTCCTCGAACGTATACATCGCGGATCAATATAACTGCGTCGTGCGCAAAGTAAGTTCGGGGACAATCACTACAGTGGCGGGCACGGGCGGGTCGTGCGGATATTCGGGTAATGGCGGCGCTGCCACTTCCGCGCAGCTGTATTATCCGGCGGGCGTTGCCGTCGACGGTTCGGGGAACCTATACATCGGCGATTACGCGAACTGCGCCGTGCGCAAAGTCATCCTGTCCACCGGCATCATCAGCACTGTTGCCGGCAACCACAGCTGCGGCTACGGTGGCGACGGCGGACCAGCGACCAGCGCTCAATTGAATTACACCTACGGGGTCGCGACCGACATCGCCGGAAACCTCTACATTGCCGATGGACCTAATTGCCTGGTCCGCAAGCTGACCAAATCATCTGGCAATATCAGCACCATCGCGGGCAAGATCACCAGTGGAGTTCCGGTGTGCGGATTCGGCGGGGACGGAACCGCGGCGGTCGGCGCAGAAATGAACCAGGTGTTTGCTGTAGCGGTCAACGGCGCAGGCACCACCGTCACATTCTCCGACTATTACAACCAACGTATACGCCAGTTTACGGTGGGTGGAAACATGAATACCGTGGCCGGCAACGGGACCGCCTGCGGCGGGGCGTGCGGCGCCGGGGGATTGGCAACGGAAGCGGAACTCTACGACCCAATCGGCGTGGCTGTGACCAGCGGCGGTGCGGTCTACATTGCTGACAACTACAACTATGTCGTCGATAAATTCACAGTCGGCGGAAACCTCACGATTGCTGCCGGCAATTTGTCGGCTACGGTGGAGACGCAATACAGCGGCGCTCCAGCGAGGGGGGTAGTTTTAAATTATCCCTATGGCCTTGCTGACGACTCTTCGGGAAACGTCTATATCAGCGATAGCAACAACTACATGATTCGGGAATACGTGAAGTCGACTGGGCTGGTAAACTTCTTCGCCGGAACCGGGACTTACGGGTACTCCGGCGATGGCGGGATTGCCACCGAAGCGAAGGTGAGCTACCCGTACGGCGTAGCCAAGGGGTCGTCCGGCAACGTATATATCGCCGACACGAACAATTGTCTGGTCCGAGTGGTCAACACGTCGAACGTGATCAGTACGTTGGCCGGCTATGTAGTAGGCGGCACGCCGCGTTGCGGCAATGCGGGCGACGGTGGACCAGCCACAAATGCCGAGCTGGTTCGTCCCTATGGAACTGCGGTAGACGCTGCCGGCAACGTTTACATTGCCGACTACAACAGCCAAACCGTTCGCAAAGTATCGACCAGCGGCATTCTCACCACAATCGCTGGAATCCTTGGAATCGCAGGGTTTTCTGGCGATGGTGGACCGGCTGCGTCGGCTCTTTTGTACGGGCCCGTGGCGGTCGCCGTCGATCCTGCGGGTAACGTATTCATCGCCGAATACAACAACTGCCGAATCCGCGAAGTCAATGCCGTGACTGGCATTATTACGACGGCCGCCGGCAATGGCGTTTGCGGTTTTTCGGGCGATGGCATCGCCACCTCGAACTCCATCAGTTCCCCGCAGGGTGTCGCGGTGGACGCCAACGACAATCTGTTCATCAGCGATTACTTCAACCGCGTCCGCTGGGTGAGCCCGAGCGGAATCATGACCACCATCGCCGGAACCGGGGTAGCTGGCTTCAACGGCGACGGTGGACCAGCAACCTTGGGCCTTCTCTACGAGCCTACCGGAATTGCGCTCGATCCTTCCGGCAGTATATTCGTCTCCGACTACAACAACTTCCGCGTCCGCAGCATCTCTGCGTTCGCTGCCCTGAATACCAGCCAGAGCAACCTGAGTTTTGGGTTGACCAACGTTGGTGGCATGAGTTCGCCGGAGAACTTCACAGTGAGCGCGTTGGGGCCGGTCAGCATTGCCAACATTTCGGTGAGTCCCAACTACGCCGAGGCAGACAACTGTCCCGCAAACATGACCAACGGGCAAACCTGCATTATGTACGTCTACTTTGTGCCGACCGCTTCCGGAAATCTTGGCGGCACAATCACGTTCAATACCAACGGCTTCTTCAGCCAGATCAATACCATAAACATGAGCGGGCTGGGAAGCGCGATTTCGCTGGCTGGGGCTCCGGTGAACTTCGGCAACCAGCAAGTAACCACCACCAGCGCCGCAAAGAGTGTCACGGTGAAGAACAATGGCACGAATGCGGTGGCCATGGGCACAATCTCGTTGACGGACGCGACCGACTTCACCATCTCGGCGAACACGTGTCCGGCCTCGGGGGCAAACCTGGCGGGCGGCACGAGTTGCACCATCAGCGTGAAATTCAACCCCACCACCACGGGAACGAAACGCGGCTCGGTCGTGATCAAAGACAACGATCCTTCCTCTCCGCAGCTGATCGGCCTGAATGGGGTTGGAACCAGCGGCGTTTCCCTGAGCGTGAGTTTAATTACGTTCAGCGATACTCCGGTGGGAAACACAAATGGAACGCCCACCCATATCGTGGTCACCAACAACACCGGGCAATCGATTACCTTGGGCAATCCGGCAGTCACGACGTCTGGGCCGTTCGCCAGCGCCAGCACCACCACCTGCACCAACAGCCTGGTGGTCGCTGCATCGGGGACGTGTGTAATCAATCCCGTGTACAAACCCACCGCCCTCGGCTTTACCACCGGTTCAATCACCCTGCATGACAACGACGTGACCAGCGCTCAAAGCGTGACCCTGCAAGGTTACGGAACAGGCGTCCTGTTCACGCCCTACTCGGTGGTTTTGTCGGAGACAGTCGGAAGCCAAGGGAACTCAACCGTAACCATCAAGAACGTCGGGAACCTTCCAATCGCCTTCACGGGTGCTGAAATCACGGGCGGAGGCGCTTTGGATTGGTCTGTGAACTGGGGAAACAGCCCGCCGTGCGGCAACGGTTCAAACGCGCCGCTGCAGCCGGGCAAAACCTGCAGCATCACGGTCTACTTCGTTCCGACCAAGGCAGGAACCAGGAACGCCACCTATTACGTTTACGACAACAGTCCGGGGAGCCCGCAGAAACTGCCGCTGTATGGCACGGGGAATTAAATCAGTTTCCCGGATCTTAAACTCGACCGCCGGATTCTCAAATCCGGCGGTCTTTAACTACCAGGGGAAATGCAAAATAACGGGAACCGAATTGTCAGCAAGGCCGCTGGTAGCGGCGATTGCGGGAACATTTTTTGCGCATCCTGTTGCGAACTCGAAGGACTTTCTGAGATCGACACGATTCTTCGTTTATCGCAAAAGATAAACACCGGGCTTCAAGAGGGAGCACAATGACTCGGCGCAAGTTTGCAAGTTCTTGCAAACTCCGCATGAATAGCGGGTTTCCACAGCTTTTTTTCTTGACAGCAACAAAACTCGGAGTAATCTGCAGTAGGCCAGCCGGGAGAAACACCCTTAGCCCCCCAACCGGCCAGCCATATCCCGGGCAAAAACCAAGAGACTCT